>CANKTH010000106.1 GCA_947486185.1 Deltaproteobacteria bacterium | reverse complement strand
CGCGGCGTGCAGCTTCTGGTCACGCTCCGCCTCCAGACGCGCGGCGTGGTGTTCGAGGCGATCGGCCTCGTCTTCTTGGCTCCACGCGTGCGCCTTCTCCGTCGCTGGCGCTGATGCGAGGACACGGGCCAGCGCCTCGACCGCGTGACGCCGGAGGAGACTCGCCTTCTCACGCAGCGCGTGGATGGAACCGCTCAGGGCGTCGCTCTCCTGTACCTGGATCAACGCGCGTTCCCGGCGCCGAGCGCCCTCCTGGAAGGCCGCGAGCGCGTCGGCGAGCTCGCCCGCGTCGTTGAAGCGGCCCTCGAGGTCCCGACACATCCCGCGCTCCACCAGCTCAACGAGCTCCCGCGGCGCGGAGGTCACGGCGGCGAGGGGCGGCGGGGGGCCCGCGAGCACGTGTTCGACGATCTCGGCGGCGCTGTAGGAGTCCGGAAAAGCCTGTCGACCCGAGAGGATCTCGTACAGCACTGCAGCGAGGGCGTAGACGTCCGCCCGGGCGTCGATGCGGTGGACCTCCCCCGCCGCCTGCTCGGGCGCCATGTAGGACGGCGTGCCTGCCACGGCGCCGTAGCGGGTGAGCCATGCCCCGTCGGCGTGTCGGTCGGTCTCCACCGGCTCCATCTCGACAGCTGCCGCGCTCCCGAGCTTGGCCAGGCCCCAGTCCAACACCCATACTTCGCCGTCGCCGCCCACCAGGATGTTCTCGGGCTTCAAATCTCGGTGGATGACGCCGCGCCGATGCGCGAAACCGACGGCCCGGCACGCCTGGATGAACAACGCCAGGAGGCGTGGGCGGGGCCACTCGGAGGCGCCATCGGGGGCGTGGTGCGCGTCGATGACCCGACCCAGGGTGCGGCCGGCCACGACGTCCATCGTGAAATAGGGACGTCCATCTTGCAACTCTCCCAGCTCGTGGATGGGTACGATGTTGGGATGCTGGAGCTGGGCCTGGATCTGGGCTTCCTCCGTGAAGCGCGCGCGGAGCTGGGGCCGCGCGGCGATGTTGGGGTGGGCCACCTTCAAGGCGACAAAACGACGAAGCACCGGGTCGTACACGCGCGACACCGCGCCCATCCCGCCGCTGCCGAGGTGCCCCTGCCACACGAATCGTTGGCCGGCAAGCTCGTTGTCGTCGTCGGGCACGAGCTCCTGTGTCAGGTCGGAGAGGGACTCCGGAAAGGTGCTCCGCGTGCGCATCGGCTACACGTAGCATGGGTGACCGACCCGCCGCAGGCGGCGCGCGCCCAGCCCCGGATCCCGGTTAGATCCCCTCCCCTCCGGAGTCTCCCATGCCCTTCAACGCCGCGCTGGTCGAACGAATCCGTCACCTGCTCCAGGGGTCTCCCGACGTGGTCGAGAAGAAGATGTTCGGCGGCATGGCGTTCATGGTCCGCGGCCACATGGCCTGTGGCCCGATGTCGGACGGTACGTTCATGGTTCGGGTCGCGGCGCAAGACACGGATCTTATGTTGGCGCTGCCCCACACGACGCTGATGCTGCATGGCGGCCGCTCGATGCGCGGCTTCATCGTCATCGCGCCCGAAGGTTACGCCGCGGACGCCGATCTTGCCGTTTGGGTCGATCGTGGCGTGGCCCACGCCCGTACGCTCCCGCCGAAGTAAGGTCCGTAGCGGGAAGTTGGGCGCATGCCGCGGTTGTTCAGCTTCCTCCCTTCACAAAACGCATCGTCTCAGCGTGCGCCCTCGCCCGCGACACCACCTCGTCGGGGTCGTCCCCCACCACCGTGAGGTGCCCCATCTTCCGCCGCGGCCGGCAGTGGCGCTTGCCGTAGAGATGGAGCGAGGCCCCGGGATCACGGAGGGCGGACTCAACACCTTCGAGGCGGATGAAACGAAGCTCCTCCGTTCCGAGGAGGTTGACCATCGCCGCCGGCTTACGGAGCTCAGCCGGCCGGAGCGGCAGCCCACACACCGCGCGCAGGTGTTGTTCAAACTGCGAGACAGTGCAGGCCTCCACCGTGAGATGCCCCGAGTTGTGGACCCGGGGAGCCAGCTCGTTGACCAGGACGCCGCGCGCGGTCACAAAGAGCTCCACGGTCAGCGTGCCGACCAGCCCCACCGTGTCGGCAAAGGCGACGGCCAGGTCCTCGATCTCAGATCGTCGCGCCGCTGAGATCCGCGCCGGACAGCGCGTCAGGGCAAGGATCCCGCCCTCGTGGTGGTTCTCGAAAAGCGGGAAGATGCGGGTGTCGCCGTAGACGTCGCGGCAGAGGATCACCGAGACCTCGGTCTCGAAATTCACCTCTTTCTCAGCGAGAAAACGTCCCTCTACGGGTGGCCCGTTCCGGAAGAGCGCCTCGGCGTCCGCCTCGTCCCGAATCCGCCACTGGCCGCCCCCGTCGTAGCCCCCGCGCGCGGTCTTCAGCCGGAGCGGGCCGCCAAGCTCGGTCAACGCCAGGCTGAGCCCCTCCCGATTGTCTACCTCCCGGAAGGGCGCTACCGGCGCGCCGGCCCGCTGGCAGAGCGCACGCTCGAGCAGGCGGTCCTGGGTCGCCGCAAGCAGCTCCGCGCCTGGGCGTACTGGCACGCGCGCCTCGATCCGCCGCACCGTCTCGGCCGCTACATTCTCAAATTCGTAGGTCACGACCTCGGAGATCGCGGCGAGCCGGCCCACGGCCTCCTGGTCTTCGAAGGCCGCGCGGATCACGTGATCGGCGACCCCAAAAGCCGGTGCGTCTCCCTCTGGCGCCAACACCGCGACCCGATACCCGAGCTGCCTCGCCGGGATCGCCAGCATACGCCCGAGCTGTCCGCCCCCGAGGATGCCGAGCGTCGCTCCAGGTAGGATCATGCTCAAGGATCAGCCCGTCGAGCCGGCCGGACCAGGCTCGGCGGCCAGGGCCTCCGCGGCCATCCGGGCCACCCACTGGTCGAGGCGCGCGCCGAGCTCGGGGTCGCGCACCGCGAGCATACGCACTGCGAATAATCCGGCGTTTGCCGCACCGCCAATCGCCATCGTCGCGACTGGGACGCCTCGCGGCATCTGCACGATCGACAACAACGAGTCCAGACCCGAGAGCGCTTTGCTCTGCACGGGCACGCCGATCACCGGCAGGCGGGTTTTCGCCGCCACCATACCCGGGAGATGCGCAGCCCCTCCCGCTCCCGCGATCAGCACCTCCAACCCCCGCTCCGCCGCGCTCGCGGCGTAGCTGAACATCAGGTCGGGAGTGCGGTGGGCGCTCACGACGCGAAACTCGTAGGGCACGCCAAATTCGTCCAGGATCTCCGCCGCGGCCCGCAGGGTCTCGGCGTCCGAGCGGCTCCCCATGATGATTCCGACCCGGGGCGCGATCACAGGTGCAGCTCCAATCCGACCAGCGCGCGGATCCACACATGGGTGTCACTGTAGTCCCGCTCGGGGATCGTCACGATGTAGCCCGAGCTTCCGTCGTCGATGCCCGGCGCGAACAGCCACGTCGCGGGGACCTCCACGAAGAACGCCGCCGAGCGTAGCACCTCGATCACCATGCCGGGCCCGGCGGACAGGCCCGCGCTCACCCCGGGCGCGATCCTCGCGTACTCCAGATCGACCGAGCTCCCATCCGAATAGTCGATACCCTTGGGGGCCGGCGCCGCGCCCGAGTGTACGCGGACCGTACCCGCGGTGAGCAGGTAGGGCTTGACCGCGCCGGTCGCTACCGGAAACCAGCGTACCCTCGGCTCAATCAGCCATTGGAGCGTCGAGTCCGTACGGAGCTCGGGTTCCGTTACCCGGGCGCTGCCGGTGGTCGCGCTGGACAAACACTGGATCGCGCTCTCCGGGACCGCGGGATCGACCGAGGAGGCGCAACGGGAGATGGAACGGCTCGAGTTGTGGAGGCCCCCCCTCAGCGACACGTCAAAGAACCAGGTGGGCATGTAGCCGACACCCAACTGTAGTGTCGCCGCCTGATCCCAGGTGGGGCCCTGGCTCCAAGCGCTCCCCAGGTCTCCGGTAGTCGGGTCGTAGAGCAAGCCAAAACCGTAGGAGCGATTCACCTCACCGATGGAATATCCACCGCCAAGCTCGATCCAGAAATGTGACACCCTGACGTGCTGCTGTTCGAGCCACGTCGAGGCGGCGGGCCGTCCGGCGGCCACCCATGCAGCGCTGGTGCGGTTGGGCAGGCGCCAATCGACGTCAGGAGCGGAGATCCGCTCGTAGATCGCCAGGGAGTCCGGCGGCGGCTCGGCACCGTCGGTGGTGGTGGTCGCGGGCCGATCCGGGGTCCGAGCGACCGGAGGTTGGGCGGCGATCGGTGTGGCGTCCACCGGGGTCGGATCCACCAGCACCGGATCCGTTGGTCTCGCGATGATCGTGACCGGGGCGGCGGGATCGGTGGGGCGCCCGGTGTTGGTGGTGGAGCCGACCACCTTGGGGGCCGCGCGCGCCGGCGTCAACTGTAGGATTTCGACCGCGTTGGCCACGAGGCGTTCGGGAAAGCGGCTGTCCCCCGGGGGCACCCTATCCGTGTGTACATGGATGGGCTTGGGGGAGCCGTATGCGAAATAGCGAGCTTCGACCTCCAAGGAGCCGTCGGTCGCCACCCCGACGGACATCACCATGGCCACCCGGGCCTGGGTGTGGACCCAGAGGTTGCCTGGGCAGCGGTCTGGACGAGAATAACAGGCTTCGCCCTCGGCTTCACCGATCCAATTCCGGATCGCCGCCGGATCGTCCACTGTGACGTTGGCCTGGAGCGCAGCTCGGAGCACCTGCGCGTGAAAAGACGCGGCGACTACCTGGTCTTCGGGCGAACGCGGCGTCGCGGACGGGACCAGGAGGTCGCCTGCGAAGGCCGACACCACCCCGAGGAGGAGCCCCACGTCCTACCACTCGCGCAGGTTGAGGCACCACTCGGCCACGAAACTCCCCGCGAGGGTGCCATCTTCGAAAGTGACACCCGCGAGCGTACCCTCTACGCGCTCATCGGCCTTCACCACGTCGATCGTGACGCTGCCCGCCGACGCGTCCGACTCGACAAACACATCGTCGCTGATCGACAGTACCTTGGCCGTCACCGACGCGTCGGGCGCGATCTGTTTGAGACCGGGGGTGACCTCTCCCGCCACCCAGGTGAGCTGGAGCACGCCGATATCGGCCTCGTAGGGCGCTACGCCGTCCTCGTAGTTCTGTCGGATGAAAGCGAGGTCTTCGCAGGTGAGGTCGGAGGAGGTGATGACGACGAAGGGACCCCCGAAAAAGACCGCGTCGGTCTCACCCAGGCTCACTCCGCCCGCCTTCCCCGTGATCTCGGCCCCGGGCGCCGCACACCCGGCCAGGAGCAGGAGCAGGCCAGCCGCCCACCGACCCGAAATGACGTCGGCCCGCGAAGCGCGCCAACAAGGAAGGAAGGGGACGATCGGCAAAGGACCTCCAGGTGGGCCCGGTCTATCCCAAGCCCCGCCGCTCAGCACCCCCGGGCCGCCCCACCTCCGGTCTCGGCGGCGTCGCGGGCCACGCTCTCAGTAGCTGAACTTCAGACCTGCCTGGATCGCTCGCGGCGACTGCCGGAACAGGGTCTCGCCGAAGTTCTGGTCGTCGTTACTGTAGTAGGTCACGGGTGTGTCGAAGTTGGGCACGTTGAAGATGTCCACCGACACCTCGAGCGCCTGGTGCTCGTTGAACGTGACCGCGTGCGCCAGCCGGATGTCGACGTAGTGGACCGCAGGCATCCAACGGGTGCCGCGACCTTCGCCAAAGCCGTAGTAGTCCCCGTAGAGCGGGACGTAGGTGTGTTTCTCCCAGGCGTGGCCCGAGTCGAACATGTACGACAGCCCGAGCGTCGTGCCCTGATCGAAGGTGTAGCTGCCGCTTAGCTTGGCCATGTGAAAGGAGTGGTAAGGCAGATAGCCGTAGTAGCCGGCGTCGTCGTCCAGCCGGCCCAGGCCGGCCAGGCCGTCGAGGTAGGAGCCGTAACCGGCGTCGAAGTACTCCTGGCGGAGCCCCTCGGCGTCCTTGGACTCGTTGACGTCGTCGAGGTACACGCCGACGCCGTTCCCATCGCTGCCATAGGCGCTCCCGCTCGGGAGCTCGAACTGACCGGGAGCGTGCCCTTTGGACTCGGAGAGCGTGTAGCTCCCCATCAGTTGCCAGCCGTTGTCGAAGGCGCGCTCCACCACCAGCTCGATCGCCCGGTATTCGCGGAACTTCTCGGCGCCGGGGTTGGTGATCGACCAGTGCGAGTCGTCGATGTTGACGTCCTCGGGGATGTTGTTGGTGCGTGACGTCATCCCGCGGAGCGCCACCGAAAGCTGCGGCACAAGCTCACGTTCGGCGACGAGCGTCAGCTTGTTCATGTGGGCGGGCTGGAGGTCCTCGTCATAGACGGAAGGCGTCAGGGCGCTGTCCTGCACCCAGCTGAGGACATAGCCGCCCGCCGCCGGGTCGTACGTGTACTCGTAGTAGGAGTATGCCGAACGTTCGTCGCCCCACTCGGAGAAGGAGTTGCCGTTGACGTCGAAGTATCGGCCCCAGTTGGCGGAGAGCAGCGTGCGGGAGTCGTTGGTGACGTCCCACGCGGCGCCCAGGCGCGGAGCGGGCATCCATTGGTCCACGATCGGCTCGCGCTCGCCGAGCGGCGTGTCGCTCGAAGGGTATAAGCTCTCGCGGTCCACCCGGACGCCCACGTTCAGCGTCAACGGATTGATCGGCTGCCAATCATCCTGTAAGAACGCGGCGAAGGTGAGTCCGCGGTGCTTCATCGCCCCGACCTGGTCGTACTGCGTGTATCCCGCGCAGTCGGTGTAGCCGGACGCCTCTGTACACGGCAGGCCGGCGGAAGGTTGGGCTTCGTAAGAGCGACCGTCACCCGGACCGGTGTAGATGAGCTCGCGCGAGTCGTCCAACACCCAGGCTTCGGTGCCCGCCTTGAACTTGTGGCTGCCGAGCGCCTTGGGCACCAACGCGGTGACCTTGAGCTCGCCGCCCACCCGGCTCCGCTGATTCAGGTCATAAGAGTCGGCGTTGCCGTAATACTCGCCGGTGTCGATGTTGACGATGGAGGGCAGATCCCGTGAGCCCGACTGCGGCAGGCTGTCGAAGTGGCTCTGCAAGTAGCCAAACCCGGCCTCGACAATCCCGTTGGACCAGGGTGTCC
Organism: Deltaproteobacteria bacterium; assembly: GCA_947486185.1. GTDB lineage: Bacteria > Myxococcota_A > UBA796 > UBA796 > SXON01 > CANKTH01. The sequence goes on along the minus strand of CANKTH010000106.1, from coordinate 10,154 downwards.
AGTTGACGTTGAGGCGCGCTGAGCTGTCGTCAGAGTGCGAACGCACCTGTGCCTCGGGCGCGTACTGCGGCGTCGTATAGGAATTGTCGGTGTTGTCGCTGGAGCCCGCGACGGTGACCCGCACGGTGAGGTCTGCCGAGGGGAACCAGGTGAACTTCGCCCAACCCATCATACCGCGGTCCACCGTAGGTTGGTCGACGGGCATGCCGGGATAAGACGCCGAGCTGGTCGCGAGATCCAACGCGGCGAAATACCAGAGGGTCTCCTTCTTGATCGGCCCGCCCGCGGTGAGCGACAGGGTCATGTCGTAGTAGCGCGGCAGGCTGGAGGGCACCTCCTCACCAAGCGCCGGGTCGAGGATCATGTAGGCGCGGTCCAGGCAGCTCGCGAGGGCGCTCCCCGATTTTCCCGTGCAGCTCTCGGGTCGGAACGAGGCCGGCGCGCCGAGGTAGTAGGCCGCGCTGCCGTGGTGTTCGTCGCCGCCGTCACGCGTGACCACGTTGACCAACATACCGGTGAACTGGCCGAACTCGGCGGGCGCGCCGTCGGTGTAGACCTGGATCTCCTCGATGGCGTCAAAGTTTACGTTGTTCCCGAAGGTCTTGGTGGTCGGGTCCCGGGTCGAGACCCCATCGATGAAGTAGTTGTTGCCGTATTGGCCTTCACCACGTACCGACGGGTTGCCGTCGCCGCCGCCGCCTTCACTGGTGTCGACGTTGCCGTACACCCCGGGCAGCAGGTTGATCGCGTCCTGGTAGCTCCGCCCGGTCGGCAGGTTGTCCAGCGCCTCGCGGCTGAGGTTGGCGGACACTCCCGAGCTCGTGGTGTCTACGCTTGGGCGTCGCGCTTCGACGACGATCTCGGCGCCCGCGGTGCTGGCCACCTGGAGCTCGATCTCGAGATAGGCACTTTCACCCAGCCGTACCGTGACGGTGGTGCGTACGGTGGTGAAGCGCGGCCGGGTCACCAACACGTCGTGAGTGCCGATCGGCACTGAGAGGAAACGGAAGCGCCCGTCGCCGTCGGACTGAGCTACGAGCTCCCCGCCGATTTCGGCGCCGGAGAGGGTGACCACCGCGTCGGGTACGGCGAGCCCATCGGTGTCGAGCACCTGTCCACGGAGCGCGCCGGCTTCGGCGGCGAGGGCGTAGGGGGCGGAGAGCAGAAGCAAGGACAGCATCGGTCACTCCCCGTAGGAAATGGAGGGGTTGGCGCAGTAGGATCCGCCGGTGTCGGGGGCGGTGTCCCGTGGAGGCACCAGCGCGCCCGGGTGGGGCAGGTTCTGAACCGCGAGGCCGAGGTCGCTGCCGCAACCCGTGGTGGGAAAGAGGATGTTGCCGTCGTTGTCGACGACGTGGATGGTGAAGGTGCCGTCGGGCATCGTCGGGGCGACGAAACTCGCCTCGGCGCTGCGACACGTCGAGGTCACGGGCACCGGATCCGAGTAGCCCACCGAGACACGGTGGAGGGCGGGGTCGAGGTTGCAGCCGTACAGCGTGACCGTGTCGCCGGCCTTGACGCCGTCATAGGGGTACACGGCGTCCACCTGGCCGGCGCCCGGGCAGGCGACGTAGTAGAACTCTGACTTGATCGTGGCTGAGTGCCCGCCTGAGCTCACCGTCACCGGGGCGTAGCCCGGTCCGACGGCGGCAGGAACGATGCCGTACACGTCGTAGCCGACGTTGAGCGGCTCGGTCGCGGGGTCGGGCAGGGCCACCTGTTCGAGCGGAGTGGCCCCAAAGGTCACCTTGACGTCGCCGCCAAAGCCGCTGCCGCGTACGACGACCGGCACGCAGCCCTCGACGTAGGAGTAGATGGGGCTGAAAGAAATCGCGCCGAAACCGGTGGTATTACACGAGATCAGGGCGAGGGGCAGCAGATGGAGCAGAGGTGCGCGGGGCGCCATCCGACCTCCAGGGGCGGGGGTTGAGGGCACGGGGGCTGCCGAAGGGATGAGGGTCACGGTGGCGGATGCTACCCGAGCGGGCCGGCATGTGGAGTACGCGACGGGTGATGATCGAGCTACCGGTTGGATTTATCGGGTGCGTCTCGCGCTGGGGCCGCGGCGCGCGGCGGATCGGATCCGTGCGCGACGGCGCGACGCGGCGGCCAGGGCCCGGGCGACGAGACGGAGCAGCGGCACATCCGCGGGCGCCCAGCGCCGTCCGGCGAGCTCCCTGGGGCCGAGCCAGGCGAGCTCGTCATGCTCCTGGAGCAACGGCCTACCCCTGCTCTGCCGGCAAAGCCATGCACAAAGCAGGATCTGCCGATGTCCGTAGCTCCAGGCCGAGGCCCCGAGGCGCCGGACGGTCCGGAGATTCAGACCCAGCTCTTCCTGGATTTCACGGCGAATCGCAACGCTCTCGGTCTCGCCGTCCTCGACCTTGCCGCCTGGTAGCTCCCAATTCCCGGAGTGGGACTGCGTCGGCGAACGGCGCGCGCAAAAAACGCGTCCGCCGCGGATCCACACGGCAGCGACGACACGGAGAGGGGGTGGGTGACGGCGCATCGCGGGCGAGTGTAGCCGACCGCCGCGGAAACGCCACGGCTATCCGCCCTTCAGCGCCTCCAACGCCGCTAACAGCGTTGCGATCCGCGCCTCGGCTTCTACGCGCGCCGCCTCAGCCTCGGCCCGCGCCGCCTCCGCCTCGGCCCGCGCTGCCGACGCATCTCTCAACGTCTCCCCCGCCCGACGCGCTTCTGCCTCCGCCTCCGCCCGCTTTTCGGCGGAAGTGAGCATACGATTGGCCCGGCTCAGCAGCTCCTCGGACTCAGGCACCGCCGCGCCACCGAGGAAAAAACGAAGCCGGCCGTCGAGGACCGCGAGGCCGAGCTCGAGGACCTCGGAGTAGAGCGCACCGTCTTCGGCGTCGAGCCGGCGATAGCGACTCGCCCCGGCGTCCAGGCGATAGCCAACGAGCGCCTGCCGCTCGCTGTCCTACACGAAGTACTCCGCGATGCCCAAATGGGCGTAAAAGGAAACGTTTTCGTATAGGTCCTTCCTGCGCGAGCCGCTGACCACCACCTCGAGCGCGAGGTCGAGGCCACGCCGCTCGACCGTCACGTCCCAGACGTTCCGAGGTTCGTCCTCGCCCAGGTCTTCGACGTCACGGACCGCCATGAGGTCAGGCGCAAAAAACCGCTCGCCCGGGTAGAGCACCCCGAGATCGTCCGCAAGGTACAGTCGGCGGCGGATGCGGCGGCAATGCTCGTGAAGCGTTCGATACAGCCGCGCACAGGTGGCCTTGTGCCGACGACCCACAGGCGAGGCGAGGCGCTCCTGTCGGAGGAACTCGTAGGCGCTCTCGACAAAATCACGTTGTTGATCGCCGCTCATCCGTGCCCACTGCGCCGCGTCGGGGCACCGCAGCGTCTCGGGGTCGTCGGGGAGGACGCCGGCGGGCTCGGCCATAGACGAATCGTAGCGCAGGGCTGGCTTGGTTACAACCTGCGGCATTCGGCCGCCGCCGCGTCGTGTTCGCCGCGTTGCCCGGGGGCCGGGTGCCTTGCTTTTCTCTCAGCTCCCCCCCTGCGCTCGCTTCGCGGCAACGCTCCGGTGCACGCCGCTCATTTGCGGACGAAGCCTGGGCGTGGTCCACCGGCGATCGGGGGTGAGGGAGCCGGTCCAAAAGTAAGGGGGATCCTACACCTTCGCCCGGTCTCCGGCATCGCCTTCGCCGGCACTGCCGTGCTTCGGGTGCTCGCCTTCGATCGCTCTGTCCCCACTCGGTGGCCGTCAAGGCTGGACCACGGTGCGCTATCCGCTGGGATCCAGCCCGCGACCCTGTCGCCGGAGACCGGGTGACTTGGTTGAACACCCAAGTTTATGGTACCGGCTCCAACTCATCCGGCGAGCCCCGGAGCAGGCTTTCAACAGGGCGCCCTTCCGGCCGTCGAGCCGGGAGAACGGGGTGATCCGGCGTTCGTTCGCCGTGGACGGCTTGGGCGAGTCGGGTCGGGAAGCGACGTGAGGTGCCCGGGCCGGACTGCGGAGCTTCGGGCCACGGCATCGCACCGCGCGCGGAGCACGGTCGCGCCGGGCGACCCGAGGCACGGCGACGGGGAGCGGCGTCGAGTAGGTGAGGATCACGCTCGGCTTCGTCGCCGATGCCTCAAACGATACCGAGGTCGCTCAACAGGCGTGCTGAGGCTCACCCCGATGTACAGGCCGTAAATCGGCGTTCCACGTATGGAGTCCCGACCCGACCGTCAGGTACGCCGAACTCCGGCGGCGCTCGTCGCGGAGACGGGCTACATTGGCGGCTCGGAGGAGCGCATGATTTCGTCGCAGATCTGGGGAAAACTGTCGTTGTGGGGTGGTCTGGTCGGGCTCCTGGCAGCGTGTGACGGGGACAAGGGAGATTCCACCAACATTCCCTACACGGCTCCCCCCGAGGATGGCGATGGGGACGGCTTTGTGGACTCCGTCGACTGCGATGACGCCGACGCGCTCATCAACCCCGGCGCCGAAGAGATCTTCTACAACGACTTCGACGAAGACTGCGACGGCGTCGCCTCTTACGACCAGGACCGGGACGGGGTCGACCTCGGCGACGACTGCAACGACGAAGACGACACCATCAACCCCGACGCCGACGAGTCCTGCGACGGTGTGGACGAAGACTGTGACGGTACCGCCGACGAAGGCGTAGGCGACCGTTACTACGCCGACGAAGACGGGGACGGCTACGGGGACGCCGGCCGCAGCCAGGATGCCTGCGCCCAACCCGAAGGTTTTGTCGGGGACGCGTCGGACTGCAACGATCTCGACTCGAACATCCACCCGGGCGCCGACGAGCCCGATTGTTCGGACCCCGTCGACTACAACTGCGACGGGTCGGTCGGCTACGCGGACGCCGACGCAGACGGGAGCATCGCCTGCGAAGACTGCGACGACAACGAAGCCAGCGTTTATCCTGGCGGCACCGAGGTGTGCGACGGCCTCGACAACGACTGTAACAGCTCGGTGGACGACGGCAGCGGCGTGCCCACCACCTTCTACGAGGATGTCGATTCGGACGGCTACGGCGCCGACGCCAGCACCACCGAGGCCTGTGAGGTGCCCGACGGCTACGCTGCGAGCGCCGGCGACTGCGACGACAACGACGCTGCGTACAACCCCGGCGCCTCCGAGGGGGACTGTGCCGATCTGAACGACTACAACTGCGACGGTTCAGTCGGCTTCGACGACCTCGACGGCGACAGCTTCGACGCCTGCTCCGACTGCGACGACACCGACGCCACCGCCTATCCCGGCGCTGAAGATGTGTGCGACGGCGTGGACAACGACTGTAGCGGCGTCGCCGACGACGGCGCGGACGCGGGTGGCACCTGGTACCTCGACGCGGACGCCGACGGCTACGGCGACGACGCCTCCTCAACGCTCGCGTGCGACCTGCCCCCGGGCTACGCCTCCGTCGGTGGGGACTGCAACGACGCGGACGCGGCGTACAACCCGGGCGCCAGCGAGACCGACTGCGCCGATCCGAACGACTACAACTGCGACGGCTCATCCGGCGCCAACGACGGTGACGGGGACGGCTACGCCGCCTGCACCGAGTGTGACGACGGCGACGCCGCGGTCAATCCCCTCGCCACCGAGGTGTGTGACGGGGTCGACAACAACTGTGACGGCACCACCGACACCGATGCGATCGACCTCGGCACCTACTACGCGGACGCCGACGGCGATGGCTACGGGGACGCCGCGGTTACCGGCCTCGCGTGCGGCGAAGGTGACGGTTGGGTCGCCGACAGCAGCGACTGTGACGACACCAGCGGGAGCACCAACCCGGGCGCGGGCGAGCTGTGTGACCTGGCCGACAACAACTGCGACGGTGAGATCGACAACGATGCGGTGGACGCGGTAACGCTCTACGCCGACGCTGACGCCGACGGCTATGGGGACGCCTCCACGAGCACCACCGCGTGTGACAGCGGCTCGGCCGGATGGGTGGCGGACGGCGGCGACTGTGACGACACCTCCAACCTGGTCTATCCCGGTGCGGAGGAGGTGTGCGATCTGTTGGACAACGACTGTAACGGTTCGGTCGACGACAACACCACTTCGCTCGGTACCTGGTACCTCGACGCGGACGACGACGGCTACGGCGAAGATGGCACGACGGTCGAGAGCTGTGAGCAACCCGACGGCTACGAGCTCGTCGGTGGCGACTGTGACGACGCCGACGCCAGCGTCTCGCCGGGCGCCGCCGATGTGTGCGACGGCGTCGACAACAACTGCGACGGGAGCGTAGACGACGGTGCGGTGTTGGGCGACTGGTACCTCGACGCCGACGGGGACGAGCACGGCGACGAGAGCGTAGCTGTGTCGGCCTGTGATGCGCCGGCGGGCTACGTCGCGCTGGGCGACGACTGCAACGACGCAGAGTCCGCTTCTTACCCGGGTAATCCCGAGGTGTGCGACGGCATCGACAACGACTGCAACGACGCGGTCGACGACGGCGCTACGTCCCTGGGTACCTGGTATGCCGACTCGGACGGTGACGGCGCCGGCGACAGTGCTGTCACGACCCTGTCGTGCGATCAGCCCTCGGGCTTTGTGTCCAACAGCAACGACTGCGACGACACCAGCGCCGCTATCGGGCCGACCGCCACCGAGAGCTGCAACGGCACGGACGACAACTGCGACGGCAGCGTTGACGAAGAGACGGCCTTGGACGCCAGCACCTGGTACGCCGACGCGGACGGTGACGACTTCGGCGCTTCGGAGAGCACGCTCGCAGCGTGTGACCAGCCCTCCGGCTATGTCGCCGATGGAACGGACTGCGACGACACCGACGCCGACGTGTCCCCGGATGCGACCGAGCTCTGTAACGGTGCGGACGACAACTGTGACGGCGTGACCGACGAGAGCTCCGCCGCGGACGCGAGCTCCTGGTACACCGACAGCGACGGTGACGACTACGGCTCCGGTGCGGCGTCTCTGGCGTGCTCGGCGCCCGCCGGCACGGTGGCCAACGACGATGACTGCGACGACACCGACGCGTCCATCAGCCCGGCCGGGAGCGAGATCTGCGACGGCGAAGACAACGACTGTGACGGAAGCGCCGACGAGGGCATCGCCACGAGCACCTGGTACGCTGACGCAGATGACGACGACTACGGCGATCCCGACGTGACCACCGCGGCCTGCTCGGCGCCCACCGGCTACGTCGGCAATGACGACGACTGCGACGACGACGACGCCAGCGCCTATCCCGGCGCCGCGGAGCTCGACGACGTGGCGGACAACGACTGCGATGGCCAGTTTGACGAGGACTTCATCGCGGTGGGGGACGTGATCTTCTCCGAGGTGGCGCGAAATCCGCTCGTCGGCGGGACCACCAGCAACCCCGACGCCTACTGGGTGGAGGTCTACAACACCACCAGCACGGACATCGTGCTCTCCAACTGGAGTTTTGGCACGTCGAACGGCACGAGCGGCGTGCAGTCGGTCCTGCTCGACCCCCTCGCCGAGGTCACGGTACCGGCGACCGGCTACGCGGTGCTCTGCGCCACCGACACCTTCGCGGCCCAGGCGGGCGCTACGGTGCCGCTGGCGTGCGACTACGAGTGGCGTGACAGCGGGGAGGTCAGCACCTATGTTGGGACCTACACCAACAACGTGATGGTGCTCGGGACCGTGTCAGACACGTTGAAGCTGAGCCTCAACGGGGTGACGATCGACCAGGTGGCCTACACCTCATCCTGGACGCGCGCCCAGGGCCGCGCGATGGCCCTTGACGTCGCCCAGCGCACCAGCGTCGCTAACGATAGCTCCACGAGCTGGTGCCTCGTCTCCAACTCCGGTTCAACCTGGCGCTGGTATGACGCCACCTCGGGCACCGACGACTTCGGCAGCCCCGGGGTCAGCTACGACTGCCCCTGACCCCGCCGACCCGGGGTCCTCGCCCCCCATCCAGGAGCTACCATCAGCGCGCCGGAGTCCCACCCGATCTTCGTGATCAGCGACAGCACCGGCGCCACCGCGGAGAGTGTGGTGCGCGCGGCGCTGCGGCAGTTTCCCGGTGCGCCGCGCGTACCGGTGCAGCTCTTTCCCAACGTGAGCGACCGACCCAGCATTGAACGGATCCTCCGAATGGCTGCGGCACATCAGGCTTTTGTCGTGACGAGCCTGGTCACCGCCGATCACCGGAACATCGCCTACGAGGTGTGCGGCGCGCTCAGGGTGCCGCACATCGACGTGCTTGCCAACATGATGGACGGCATCGCGCAGTGGCTGGGCGAGTCGCCGGAGCGGAAGCCGGGGCTGCTCCGCCGGCCCGACGAAGCGTATTTCCGCCGTATGGAGGCCATCGAATTCACAATCAAGATGGACGACGGCAAAGAGCCCCGGATGATCCATCAGGCCGACATCGTGCTCACCGGGGTGTCCCGCACCTCCAAGACGCCGCTCTCGGTCTTCTTGGGATACAAGGGCTATAAAGTCGCGAACGTGCCACTCGTGCTGCACCACGAGCCGCCGCGACAGCTCTGGGACATCGACCCGGGGCGGGTGTTCGCGCTCACGATCGACCCGACGCCGCTCAAGGACATCCGGCAGCAGCGGATCCGCACCATGCGCATGGTGGGAGACCAGGGTTATGGCGATATGGACTACATTCTCGCCGAACTCGAAGAGGCGGAGCAGCTCTTCCGGCGTAACCGTCAGTGGACGCTGATCAACGTGACCAACAAGGCGATCGAAGAGACCTCGTCGGTGATCCTGTCGGCGCTGGCCGAGCGGGGCCTCGAGCCGCGACGCGGAGAGGCTGGGCAGCTCTGACGGTCCCGCCTGGGGGGTGCGGCTACGGTGCGTCCTGGACGGGAAGGGGCCGCGAAGCGCCGAAGCTTCGGATAGGATAGGAGACGCGCCGGGTCGGCTCGGGTGCCTCTGGGGCCGGGCGGTGATTCGCGAGGAAGTGTACGGGTGATCGGTAGCGTCATCGACAAATACGAGGTGCTCCAGCGTTTGGGAGAAGGCGCGACCGCGACCGTCTACCGCGGTCGGCACCTCGCGATCGGCCGCGATGTCGCGATCAAAGTGCTTCACCCTCACCTCTCCGCTTCGACTCGTTATCGGGAGCGCTTCAATCGTGAGGCCAAGGCCGTCGGGCGGCTCTCGCACCAGAACATCGTGTCGATCCTGGACTATTCAGGTTCTAACGCCGAGGAGTGCTATATCGTCACCGAGCTGGTCGACGGTGTGACCCTGCTGGAGCTCCTGGAGGAGCACGGGCGGCTGCCCTCCGAAATCGCAACGTTGATCGGGATGGATCTGGCCTCCGCCCTCTCGTTCGCTCATGTGGCGGGTGTGATTCACCGGGACATCAAGCCTGAAAACGTGATGCTTCGGCGGGATGGCACGATCAAGCTGATGGATTTTGGTGTCGCGCGGGTGTTGGACGAGGGCAGCATCACGCTGGACGGCTCCCTCATCGGCTCGCCCGCCTACATGAGCCCGCAGCAGGCGCTCGACGACAAGCTCGACGGCCGCACCGATCTTTTCAGCCTTGGTTCTCTGCTTTTTCACGCAGTGACCGGGCACCCGCCCTTCCCGGGCAGCAATCCGTCGGTGATCTTGCGGAACATCATCGAGGGAAACCGGCCCGACGTGCTGGAGCTGGCGCCCGCCACTTCGCCGCGGCTGGCGGCGGTGATCGACCGGCTGATGCGGCCCCTCCCCGATGATCGCCCGCACAACGCGGAGGAGGCCCGTAAACTCTTCGCCGAGTGCCTCGCCGAGTCGGAGCTGACTCCTGATCACCCGGCGACCAACCTACGTAGTTTCCTTGTCGAGCCCGCGGCGTGCGCGGCGGCGCTGGACACCCACCTCAAGTCGATGTTGCTGCGTCGGGGGCGGGAGCGGCTGAGAGGCGGAGACCACCTCGGCGCCCTCCAGCTGTTCAACCGCCTGTTGGCGATCGACGAGGATAATCAGGAGGTGGTGGCGCTCATTCAGGCGCTCCACCAACCCGCGGAGCCCGCTCGCCGCCGCCGGGCGTTGCCGCTCCTGGCGGCGGCGGTGGCGCTCCTGGTCGGGATCGCCGCCTGGTATTTCCTCGCCACCCCGTCACAGGTGGCCGCGCCGCCGGTGCCTGCGCCGGTGGCCGCCGCGCTCGTCGAGGCGCCCGTGCCCCCGCCGGCGGCGG
>CANKTH010000105.1 GCA_947486185.1 Deltaproteobacteria bacterium | reverse complement strand
TCTTATTCAGGTCCTTCGGGAGTTTTTTTATCCGACGTGGAGAGAAGGACCGGCTCTACCACGTCGTGCTCGCCCGGTTTGTGCAGATCCTCGTCGGGGCAGGCGGTACAACCGGGTTTTTTATCGAGGGAGGGCTGTCGCGGAATGGCTCCTTACGGCCGCCCAAGGCTGGCCTGCTCGACTACCTCGTTGGCATCCGCCGCCACCAACCGGACCGCGAGCTGGTCTTCGTGCCGGTGGGGCTGAACTATGACCGGGTGATCGAGGATCGTACGCTTCTGGGCGAGGCCGAGGGCAGCGCACCTCCGGCCTTGTGGCAGAAGCTCAGGTCCCTGGTAGGCGTCTGCTTGCGGCTCCCGGTGCTGCTCCTGAGCAACCTCGCGGGCCTGGTGCTGGGGGCGCACCGCAAGCTCGGCTACGCCGCGGTGGCGATCGGACCGGCGATGAAGCTTGAAGACTGGCCGGGCGGCGTCGAGCTGGCCTCGCTGCCCGACGAGCCTCGACGTGAGGCGGTCAAGGGGCTTGCCGCGGAGCTCCTACGCCGCATCGCCCGCGTGGTGCCTGCGACGCCCGTTCCCGTAGTGTGCCGGGCGTTGTTGACGGTTGAAGGCGCGCTCCCCACGACCAAACCCGCCCTGCTGCGGCGCGTCCGGGAGCTCCTCCGGGAGCTCCGGCAGGCGGGGGCGCCTATCGCGGTAGGGCGCGCTTTTCTGGAGGTGCAGGGGGAGGGATCCGCTATGGACGACCTGGACGCCGACATCGCGGCGCTTGGTGAGGCGGAGCAGATCCTCGACATCGGGATGGCCAACCTCCGGCGCCGGAATATCCTCCGCCGGACGGGGGACCAGTACACGGTGGGCCCCGACAATCTCCGCGTGGTCGACTATTACGCCAGATCGATCGAGCAGTATCGGAGCTGACCCGTCTCGAGCCTTCGGGTCCGAGTGACGCTGATCCGGGCCTCGCTCAGCGCCGACGCCGCCCGAGCACGGCGAGCCCCGCGAGCAGGAGTCCGCCGACCGGGGCGCCCTGGCTGTTACAGCCGCAGCCCGTGGTGAGCTCCGGGTCCTCGCCGTTCTCCGGGTTCTTGCCCTCATCTGCCGGGTCGTCGTTGTTGTCGTCTTCGGTGTCGTCTTCGGGATCCGGAGCGTCCGCGTCGATCAGCTCGGCGCGCCACTGGTAGTCTCGCGGAGTGTCGCTGTCTTTCAACGGCGAGACGATGAGGTACACCGTCTCATCGCCGTAGTCGGTGAGGATCAGCTCGGTCGGCTCTCCCTCCTGCCCCTTGGCGGTCACGACCCGCAGCACCGACTCGGTGTCGACCTCGGCGAGCACGAGCGCCCAGTTGGCGTCTTCTCCGGTGACGGTCACCTTGAGGTCGCCCTTGCCAAGATCATCCTTGATCTTGATGAAATTCTGACCCCGCCCTTCGGGCGCGTCGGCGCCGCTCTCCCCTTCAGCAGGCAGCGAGCTGACGGTGTCGCTCGCCGCCACACGCGGCATCATGTCGTGGTTCTCAAAATCCATCACCGACACGCGCGCGATGAAATCCAAATAAGCCGCGTCGAAATCGATCCCGACCTCGGTCGTGACGTCCTCGGCGCCGGCGGTGTAGGTGCCGCTCATCGACGCCGCCACCTCCCAGGTCTGCCGCACGATGTCAGGGCCGCCCTGGTATTCGTCCAGGTAGATCGGCCATACCGCCATGCCGTACATATGCCAGAACACGTCCTGGTCCTGCTGAGACGACGCCGACATCGCGATGTGGGGATTGTCAGAGTACCCGCGGATGTATGTGGTCCAATCACGGAACTCGTAGACCTGGGTCTCCATCCAGATCGCGGTGGCCTCGGCGTACCAGAACTCCGTGGCGAAACCGTAGGCGAACTGGAGCGCGTGGTTGAACTCGTGGACGGCCATGCTGGCCGCCCACTCGTCGTCGTAGAAGGAGCTGGACTGGATGACGATGTATGGAAGCCAGTTTCCACGACAGTTTTCAACGTAGGTGTAGGCCGAGGGGTAGTTGCCGCGCTCGATCATGATCGGCATGAGGTAGCTGTTGATGCCGTCGGGGTCCCGCCAGCCGAGCTCCTCGACCTGCACCCGCCAGCCATCTTCGAGCCAGGCCATCAGCTTCTGGGCGTCAGACTCGGAGATGTCGCCGTCGTTCCACTGAATGGCGAAGTGCTCGTTCTTCAGCTCGTTGTCGTAGTCGTTGCCCCAGCAGGTGTCCTCCGCGAGCGGCGGCGGCGGCGGCGCAGCCTGTGGCCCCCGGTCGAACAGATCGGCGCGACTGGGGCGCAGAAGCCTGGTGATGTCGGCGCGTGTGCCGGCGTCGAGGGACTCCCACTCCTGGTGCAGCTGGTGGATCGTGGGGTTGAGGCAGCCTTCGTGGCCCAGCGCGTCGTGGACGTCCGCCAGTCGCTGTGGGTTCGCGGCGGCGACGGGCAACAGACCCAGGAGAGCTACGCTGGTCATCGATCACCTCGTGGGGCTAGATGCCCTCGTCGCGGTCACATCGTTGTCAAAGGAACGTAAGCCCCTAAACTCGGTCAGAGGGCCTCAAACACGCGAAACTGCAGCAGCCGGCGGAGCTCCGGCCCGTTCGGCTCCCGGTCGCCGTCAAAGAGGGCGGCGTCGATGTCCACCGGGTCGTAGCGGCTGTACCCGAACACCCGCACGCGGCCGTCCGACAGCGCTCCGGTGGTGATGTTGGACCACGTGGCCCGCTCGGGGAGTGGCTCCGGCGTAGCGGCCCACGCCGCTTGGAGGGCGTCGATCCGCGTTCGGAGCAGGGAGCCGCCGCGGTGGCGCAGGTCCTCCCACTCCAGCCCCTCGGCCTCCTCCACACACTCAAGGTAAAAGGCCTCTTCCTGCCCTTCGAACACCCGGCGCGTCGCTACGGTCTCTGCCACCAGCTCCGCGACGGTGTCCTGCACCGCGATCAACCACTCTCGGAGCGCCCGCCAGCGCGCCTGCCCGACCGCGCCGTCTTCGTGCCGACAGAACCAGGTCGCGCACACCGCGTCCCGCCAGGCCCACACGCCGCACCCGCCGTCGTCGAGGTGGTGCGGGCAGCGCAGGGAGAGCTCCCGACCGAACTGTCCGGCCGCCTTCGCCTCTGCATAAGCCCGTTCCCACGCGGCATCGCGCCCCAGCCCGAGCGGGCTACGGGGCCCGCGCGCGATCCGTCGGCGAAGGCCGTCCGCGCCCTCACCCCCTTCACGGAGCTTTCCGCCCACCAGGAAGTTCGCCAGCTCGGGCGTGTAGGTGCAGCAGCGCGTGACGGGGTTGAAAAACACGCCAGGGCCGTCGGGCGCACAACGGTCACACCGGCCACAGTCGGAGCGGGCCTCCGACCTCGGAGCGTGCCCGAGCACGGCTTCGGCCCACCGGCTCGCCAGGGGTGGGAGCGCCGCGGACATTCAGGCCGCCGCAGTCTTCCGGTCGCGCTCCACCGCAGCGATGACGCCGTCCCACAAGCTACGCCGGGCCTCGATCGCGCGCCGCGCGGCCGCCGCGGCTTCGCTCCACTTCTGTTCGTCGGTGCCGCACAGGTGCATGAGCAGGCGCTCCCCCATCGGGGTGTGGGTGCCGCTGTCGAGATCGATGTGGCGATCCAGGTATAACCGAAGATTCTGGTACTTGTCGGCCGGCCGGAGACGCCGCCGCACCACGCCCATGACCCGCGACCAGCGGTCACCCCGCTCGTTCACCTCGCCGAGGATCCGCCGGAACATCGGCGGGATCACGGCTTCGCGGCCGAGCAGGAACGCCGCGGCCACCTGGTGCGCGGGGAGCGCGGCCATCGCCAGGGTGCAGCGGGTGAAAGCAACCGTCGTGGCCGGCACGGGCAGCCGGGCCATCACCGGTTCAAGCGGCTCACCGCGCGCGGCGGCGGCGACCAGGGTCTCGATAGGGCCGCGGTCGGCCCCCACCTCGGTCATCGCGTCGAGGTAGAGCTCGTAGTGGCTGGTGTAGCGGCCGGGCGCCACCTCGTCGCACTCCTCCTCGAGGTTGATCTCGTTGATCAACCGCGAACAGATACGGTCTTTAGGGGGCGTCCATGGCTGCTCGATACAGGTGATGCTCCGCTGCAGTGACTTGAGCAGCGACATGAAGTCCCACACGGCAAAGACGTGCGAGGTCATGAACACCCGCAACGAGGCCAGGTCGTCGATACGTTGGTAGACCGGGTGGGCGAGCAGGCTCGAACGTAGGCCGTGGGTCGCGACGCCGAGATTGTGAAAGAGCAGGCGAGAACCCGGTTTCAGGCCTTGATCGTAGTCGATCATGCGGCTGCCTTGATCCTCGGCAGGTCGGGCATGATGCTCCAGAGGCCTCGCACCATCTGGCCGGCGTTGATGGTCTTGATATCGAGAAGATGGCGCTTGATGAGGCCGGGCCGCATGTAGAAGCGGAACGTAGCCTCGCGGAGCGAAGCGAGGAGCTGCTCGGGTGACTGGACCTCACTCGCGACCACGATCCGGTTGAGATCGGGGTTGAAGGTGGTGAAGTTCTCCCAGTCCTTGCGTTTGAGCACGCCCGATCGCACCTGGTCCTGGTAGAGCTCGCTCCCTGGAAAGGGCACGGTGATCGCGAATTTCGCGAAGTCGAGCTCCAGCGAGCAGGCGTACTCGATGGTCTGTTGGGTCATCTCGGGGGTCTCGCCGGGCATGCCGATCATGAACAGGCCGACCGTCGTGATCCCGACCTCGCGGCACCACGCGATGGTCTGGCGGCTCCGGTTGGTGGTGTTCTGCTTCTTGACGTCTTTGAGGATGGTGTCCACTCCGGACTCAATCCCAAATACCAGACGTCGACAGCCCGATTTCTTCAGCCATTCCAGGCTCTCGCGATCCACCACGTCGGTGCGGAGCTCGGACAGCCACACCTGCTTCTGATCCAGGCCGCGGCGAATCACCTCTTTGGAGAACTCGATCGCGTGTTTGGGGCCCATCGGGAAGATCGGATCCATGAAGCCGAACTGCCGCACCCCGAACTGCTTGATGCTGTACTCCATCTCGTCCACGACGTTCTTGATGGAGCGTTTTCGATAGATCTTACCCTGATTTTCCAGGGAGCAGTACGTGCAGCGGAAGGGACACCCGCGGCTGGCGGCGATCGCCACGATCGGCTTCTGGATGGTGCCGAGCGGCAGCAGGCTGTAGCGCGTGTACGGCAGGAGCCCCCAATCGGGGAACGGGTACGCGTCCAGGTTGGTCGGGAGTGCACGTTTGGGCCCCGAACGAAGATCGGATCCCGCACGAATGGTGACCCCGGCGATCCCCTCAGCGGTACGGCCGGCTTGCCAGGCGGCCAGCACGTCCACCGAGGCCTGCTCCCCTTCGCCGTGAATCACCGCGTCGCACAGGTCGAGGAACTCCTCGGGGAACAAGTCGGCGTGGATGTTGCCAACAAAAACCTTGATCTCCGGGATCTTATCCTTCACCCGTTTGATCAGCGCCTTGCAGTCGGTGGCCACCGGAGTGAGCACCGAAACGCCCATAGCCTCCGGGCGGAACTCTTCGACCACCTTGAGGATAGCGTCGTGGCCGCCGCGGAGCGCGAAGTCGTCAAAGGCTCGCACCTCATGACCCGCGCGCGACAGGAAGGTGGCGACGTAGGCGACGCCGATACACGGCATCGGCTCCAACAGCGCCGCGAACCGACCGAACTGTTCCGGTCGGATGGATGGGTTGATGATGAGGACTCGCACGTGATGATTGTACCGGATCGTGGCCGCGCGCTCCGGTCCGAAGGGCTCAGCCGGTCCGAGAGCTGGAGCCCTGGTAGTCGCGCCCACGTCTTTGGGGTGATCGTTAGGCGCCTGCCCCGTTCAAGGTACCAGGGTGACCGTTCCGCGTGGTGCGCCGTGGTCAATCGGCGCCGAGGCGAGCACGCTGGTGCCGTCGGGGTCTACGTCCGTGTAGAACACGGCGAGGGGCAGGCTACGCCCCGGCGGAGGGCTCAGGCATAGCTCTGCCGACCGGTCGAACCAGTCGGTTGTCACCGCCTCGTCGGGGCCCTGGAGCGCCTCGCGGACGGCGAGCTCACGCGCCTCGTCGCCCACGCGGAAGCTCAGCACATCACCGTCGGCAAAGTGGTCGTCGCGTATACGCGTGCCGAAACAGAGATCGGTGCCCCGCACCGCCGCGGCGATGCTGAAGCTCGCGTCCTCTGGGCCCGCCCAGGCGTCGAGCCCGCCCGGCTCGAGGTGCCACGCAGACCCGACGACCAGCGGCGCAGCGCCCGCCCAATCTTCAAGCCGGCCGTCTACCATGACGGCTCGCGTACGCGCGAGCAGTCGCGCTCGACCGCGAAAGACCTGGTCCAGCAGGTCGCGGTTTTGCGGGCGTACCTGCTTGACCCAATGGGCGCCGATGATTTGGGCGACCCCCTCCGCCAGCACGTCATCGGCCGGTTCGTCCTCCAGGGGCAAACGAAGGCGCAGCGCCCCGTGCTTGAGGGTGAGCGTGAAGCCGTCGGCGGGACCGGGGTGGCTGATCGGCGCGGCGCCAGGCACACCAGGGGCGCAGCGGCCGGTGAGGAGGGAACAGTCCGAGGCCCGGCCCTGTGTTCCTGGTGCTTTGAACCATGCATGTCGGTGATCCCACGCAATCAGCTCGCCGCGAGCGGCCAGGGTCCTGCGGGTCCCGGAGACGCGGTCGAGCGCGAAGATCCGGCCGCCCTCATCCTCAATCTGCCAGACGTGCTGGCCGTCGTGCAGGACCGCGCCATCGGCCATGCGGAGGTCGAGCTGGTCTTCGTGGTTCCGCTTGAGATCCAGGAGCAGCGACTCGCGGCGCCCGCTCTCGTAGGCCAGCACCAGTGAGACCTGCACCGGAAAAAGCCCGCGTTGATAAGGCGCATAAGCGTCGCAACCCGTCAGCGTCGCGGCGAGGAGGCCGCTGACCGCGCGCAGCCGCGGCGCGCCAGCCTGGGTCGAGCGCGGCCCCCGCCCGGTCATTCGGCGAGCGCGGCCCAGATCGCGTCGAGGTCCGGCTGCTCCACCACGCTGTCGGCGTAGCGGGCGTAAGCGAGCGTCCCGTCTGCCTTGATCGCAAAGAACGCGGGGAGCTGATCGAAGGGGGCGCGGGGCAGGCCGCGGCCGTTGCTCAGCGATCCGACCACGGCGCGGACCTGGCTCGGCTTGAGGTGGCGAAGGGTCCCCGAGAACCACGCGTCGCGCCCGACCTGCCAGGCCGCGAAATGTTCGCCGCTCTCGTCCACGATTACGGGGAACAGCAGGTGGTGGCGGGGCACGAAGTCCCGCGCGTCGGCCAGCGGCGTACGCGTGAGCGCGACGATGGGGATCGCGGCAGCTTCAAAGCGGCCAATGGCGGCGTGCACGTGGTTGACGGTGGCGCGGGTCGTGGAGCCCGCGAGGTCACGTAGGAAAAGCACCACCATCGGTCGGCCCGTGGCGGTCTCTACGGGCAGGCCAAAAAGTGGCTGGGCTTTGAGGGTGGGGGCCTTTTTGCCCACCACAAGGGCGTCAGACACAGTCGCTCCCGTCGGTGATCGCTGCTTCCAGGCGTTGTTGTGCGTCGAGCCACGCGGAGGCCGTCTCGGCGTCCAACCCGGAGCGGTCAAGCTCCTGCCGGAGCAGCGCGAGCCGACGCCGGAACTGGCCTCGGTTGATCTTCAGGGCACGGTGGAGTGGCACGATCGGTCGTCCGTCGTAGGTCAGCGGCGCGCCGAGGGTGGCCGCCGCATGGCTGTACTCATGCCGCTTGATTCGTTCGCGGTCTCGCCCGACGAACAGAAAGCCGATGATCATGTCGTCAAACATACGGTCGACAAAACGGTCGACCACCGTGGAGACCACGGCGGCGTGCGGCCAGTCGCTCACGGGCTCGGGGGCGGCGGAACGTCGGGGGCGAGTGCCGCCGGATCCACCGGGGCGAGGGCGGCGGGACCCTCGTCTTTCAGTTCGGCAAAGCCGACTTTGTCTGCGCCGGCCTGACGGACCATGTCCATCACCGTGACCACCCGGGCATAGTTGGCGTCGGGGTGGGCGTCGATAAAGACCGTCTTCTTGGCGCGTGAGCGCAGGCGCCGCTGAACATCGCTCAGGAGATCGGCGTCCGACTTGGGCTCGAGGTTCAGGGCCACCGTTCCGTCCTGGTAGACCGCCACCATGAGCTGGTCGGGCTGCTGATCGGGCGGTGGCGGCGGCACGTCCTGGTCGTCGGTAGGGGGTAGGTTCGTGGCCATCTTTTCGATGGTCACCGGCGTGAGCACCATGAAGATGATGAGGAGCACCAGCACGACGTCGATCAACGGGGTGACGTTGATCTCATCCATCTGCTTCTTGTTGCCGCCAACGGACATTCCCATGGTCAGGGCTCCTTGATCTTGTCGGCGGCGAGCAAGACCGTGTCGGTCCCGGTGACCGTAGCGTGGATGTTGTCCAGCACGCGGCGCACCTGACCGTAGGTCACCCCTTCGTCCCCCTTGATGATGAGCGGGCGGTTGGCCCGGACGTCGAGGACCTCGCTGGCAACGTCGTCGAGGCTCACCAGGGACTTGTCGACGTAGACGTCAGCGCCGTCCCCGTTCTTCTTCACCGACACGACGAGGTACTGGCCCATGTCCCGCTCCTCGTCGGCGGTCTTGGCCTTCGGGAGCTTGACGTCCACACCCGACGACAACATCGGCGTCACCACCATGAAGATGATGAGCAGCACCAACACGACGTCAACCAGCGGCGTGACGTTGATGTCCGCCATCGCCCCCTTACCACCGCCGACGGACGCTCCCATGGGCTACTTCGCCGCCTGGGACTCGGACCGGCGAAGGACCTCTTTCTCCGCCCAGTCAAGCAGCTCCTTCTCGGCGGTGCTCATGTCCTTGGCGATGTCGTCGAGGAGGGCGTTGAAGTAGTTGTAGAGCCAGACGCCGACAATCGCGACGGTGATGCCTACGGCGGTCGATACCAGCGCCTCGGCGATACCGCCCGAGACCGCGGTGAGGTCTCCGCCGCCCGACTCGGCCATCATCGTGAAGGAGTTGATGATGCCGAAGATCGTACCGACCAACCCTACGAAGGGCGTGGTGGCGCCGGTGGTGGCGAGGATGTTCATGCCCTTACGCAGCCGGGAGGTCGTCTCGGTGACCGCGACCTCCATCGTGCGCCCGGCCGCCGCTACGCCGTGTTTGTCGGCGCGCATGTTCATCTCGGTGAGCCCGGCCTTCAGCACCGCTGCCAGGTAGGAATCGGCGAACTCCGCTGACTTCACCTTGGCGAGCGCCCCGGCGATGTCGCCCGCTTTAAGCGGGGTGCCGATCACCCCCGCGAGTGCGCGGGACTGATTGCGGGCTCGGCTGAGCGCGATCAGACGCTCGATAGCTACGTAGAGGCAGCCGATCAGCATTCCGATCATGAGGAAGAAGACCATGCGGGCCGGCCAGCCCATCGAGTGCCAGAGTCCGGCGAGAGAAAGATCCATGGGGCAAGGCTCCGCGCCGACCCTGCGGGTCAGCTCCGAGGGGGTTCAGTCGAGCTTGTAGTGAACTTTGAGGACGAACTGGGTCTTGATGGCGGTTCGGCCCTCTTTGAGAGGGTAGAAGCGCCATTTCATGACGCCTTCCATGGTGGACTGCTCGAAGGCAGCAGGACACTTTTCGGGTTTGACGTCGGTGGGGACGCCCTTCTCGTCGATGAAGATACGGACGATGCAGTTGACGTCGCCGAGCCCCATCGACCGCGCCACCTCGGGGTAGGCGGGCAGGACCTGGGATTTGATCTTGACCTCGCTCCAATGCACCGTCTTGACGCCAGTGCCGCCGAGCTCGCCGCCGAGCACGCCACCGATGACGCCGCCGACCACGCCGCCGACCACGCCGCCTTCTACGCCACCTTCCACGCCGCCTTCCACGCCCGCTTCTTCGGCGACTTCTGGCTCTTCTTCGGGCTCAGGCAGCTGGACGACCTCCTGCGGCGTGTCGTCCTTGGGCTTGATCTCGTCGAGCTTCTCCTTCTTTTTCTCCGTTTTCGGCTTGCTGCCGCCCGGAGGAGGCGGAGGCGGCGGCGGAGGCGGCGGTGCCGCGAGCTCGACCGGGACCTCGATCACCTCGGTCTCAGCGACCGCCTCAACGACGGAGGAGGTGGCGATGTAGAGCCCGAGGCCCATCAGCGCGACGACGCCGTTGGACGAAAAAAACGCCACCAGCCGCTGCCGCGGTGAGACCTTCTCGTCCTGGCCTACGTTGTCGAACATAAAGCGCCTCCCGAGCGCGCAGCTCTGAACCCAAGAGCCAAGAGTGTACCGCGCCGCGCCGACGACTTTGTCAACGCCCTGTCGAGGAGCCGCGCCAGACCGGTCGCGGGGGCTGGGCAGCGAGCCGCGATCATCCGTCGTTTCCGAAGGGACTACGACCGGGTTCCGTGGCGCCGCTCAGCGTCGTGACGCGCGCTTCGGCGTGGTCGAGGATCTCCTGACACTGGCGCACCAGCGTGACCCCCTCTTCGAACAGCCGCAGCGCCTCGTCCAGGTCGAGCTCGCCGTGTTCGAGGCGCACCACCCGCTGTTCGAGCTCCCCGAGGGACTGCTCAAAGTTGTTGGTGCTTACCGCGTTATCCGGCATTCGAGTCCCTTTCGAGCGGCCGGGCGCGCCAGATCTGCGTGAGCGCGAAGGACAGCCGTGAGCCGGTGGCGGTGTCGGTCGCGACCAGCACGGCTGCACCCTCCCGGTTCAAGGCAACTTTTTCGGGCAGCACGACGTAGTCCTTCTTGCTCTGATCCTTGAGCGAGACGTATTCGATACCCAGGAGCTGGGACTGCGCCATCACCTTGTCGATCAGCGCGCGGATCTGGGGCAGGCTGGCCCGCTGCATCTCCGGCTTCTTTTTGGGTTTTGGCAACATCGTCTGGCCGATGGCGCTCCCCGGGATCGGCCGCAGATCTTCGGGTTGGGTGTCGGCCGAGTGGGCGCGCGCGACGGGCTCCTCGCGCTCTTCCCGGGCCTTTGCGAGCAGGTGGTGCAGGCGCTCCCGTGCGTCCAGCGCTTCCTGATCAGCCGGGTACCTACGGATTTCGCGCGCGGGGGTGAAGCCGTGTTTGGCGACCTCCGCGGCGATCTCCGGAAGACGCCGCTTGTCCACCGCGTAGAGCCCAGGACCAAAACGATGGAGCAGGTAGGGTTTGAGCGCGCGCGCCGCCTCGAACGCGCGGACCGAGGCGCGCTGGACCGTCAGCACCATGACCTCGTGGAAAGCGACGTCGGCGTCCGTGCCCATCCAGCCGCGCAGGGTCTTGTCGACGTTCTCCGGAAGGCCAATCTGACTATTCTCACGTAGAAAATCCAGCACGTCTTCGCGGCGCCAACCCCGCTGGAGCGCCTGCTCGATGCTGACCTCCGTGATGCGGTAGGTGTTCGCGCGGTCGCAGCCCACGAGCTCGGCGAGCTCGCCGATGCGGAAGAGCATGATCGGCGCAAGCCCGGCCGGCGCGATGATCTCGTAGTTGGGCGTCAGGTAGAACTGGGTGAAGCCCTCGTCCTCCGGCGGGTCGAGCAGGTGCTGCGCACGCGGAGAGAGGCGGTAGAACTTCTGCTGTCCCCAGGTGCCCAGCTCCAGCATGCCGCTCGCGACCAGCGGGGTGAAACTGAACCCGTCGCGGTCGCCGCCGCGGGGCGAGGCATAGAGCCCCTTGTGGTAACGGTCGCGCCAGTCCTCGCCGCGACGCCAGCGTCGGTAGAGCGCCTGGAGCGGCGCCTCGGGGATCCAGCCGCCTTTTCCCGACGAGACCGCCCAGAGCACCCACTCCGCCATCGGAAAGCGATGCTCCAAGGTGCGAAACATGAGGTCGCGCTGCTCTTCGGGCTCGAGGTTGAGCCACTCCTCCATCACGTCGCGGTTCACCGCGATGCGGTCGCCACGGAGCTCGACCATTCCCTGCATCATCAGGAAGTCGTAATGCATGGAAAAAAGCTCGGAATCTGGCGTCCACACCTGCGCGAAGAACTTGTCGAGCTCGTCCTTGTGGCCCTTGAACACCTCCTGGCGCTGGGTGAGGCGCGGCGGCTTCTGGTCCATGTAGGTGGCCAGGGTCGCCAGGCTGAAGTCCAGCGGCGGACAGAAGGGCCGCTGCTCCATGACCCGGATGTCCTCGTGCTCAAAAGTGGAGAGCGCAAGGTCTTCTTCAAGGAGGGGCAGCAGGTAGTCGATCAGCGGCTCGGGCACGAGGTAGTAGAAACCTTCCTGCACCATGTCGGTGGCCGCGATCAGGCCGCGATCACCGAGAAGCCGCATGGTTCGTACCCAATCCTGCTCGCGGCCTCCGAGCATCATCGCCAGCTCGCGATGGAACTCGTCCGCATGGGCGATGCCGCCGCACTGAATCAGGGCCGCGAGCGCCTGGCGATCACGCTGATGGAGCTGTGACAGCACCGAGCTGAGCCGGCTGCCGGCGGTGAGGGCGCGCACGGTGAGCTGTACCATTCGTTCGGTGTCGCCCACCCGACCGGGTTGGCCGCCCATCGCCTTGTACAAAGCCGACAACAGCGGCTCTGGCATGCGGGCGAACCACGAGGCGAGATCCTGAACCTCAGCGCGGCCTGGACGCCGACGCCGAGCGAGGCTGCCGCTCGGGCGCGAACGTTTACGGTGCATCCTGGGCTTGAACACCAGCTTCCCAGTACCGGGAAGCGCTACGCCTGGGGCGTCGTGGTCTTCTCGCAGGGTACGCCGGCCACGACGCGGCCGACCCTCGTCTTCGCTCACCGCTTCATTGGGGGGAGGGCCCTCACCTTCACGGGGCCCGTTTCCGCGACGCCGACGCCGACGCCGGCGGCGGTTGTTCAAATCATCCCCAAGGTCCGCACGATCCATACCTGTCTCCGCAACTACCGGGCGTTTGCCGGCTCCTGGATGTGGTAGCGATAGCCCTGCTCAGTCAGGAACAACTGGCGTTTATGGGCAAATTCCTCTTCCTTCGTCTCGCGCGTCACCACGCTGTAGAACCACGCGCCCGACTTCTTCGGGCGGAGCACGCGCCCCAACCGTTGCGCCTCTTCTTGCCGGGAACCGAAGGAGCCCGAGACCTGAATCGCGACGTTGGCGTCGGGCAGATCGATAGAGAAGTTGGCGACCTTGCTCACGACCAGGAGCTTGATGTCTCCCTTACGGAAACGATCGTAGAGCAACTGGCGCTGGGATTCCGGAGTTTCGCCGGTGATGAGCGGCGCGCTGTACCGACGTGCGATGTCCTTGAGCTGATCGACGTAGGTGCCGATGATGAGCACCTGGTCGGCCTTGTGTTTGTTGAGCAGCTCGTCGACGACCTTGAGCTTGCTGGGGTTGACCGCGGCCAACCGAAACTTCTCCGCTTCACGGGCGCGTTCGTAGGTGCCCGCGCCGCCGTTCTCGAAGTCCACGCGGATCTCGAAGCACCGCGCTTCCGCGATGAATCCCTTCTCTTCGAGGCTCTGCCACGCCATGTCATAACGCCGGGGGCCCACGAGCGAGAACACGTCGCCTTCGCGGCCGTCTTCACGCACGAGTGTAGCGGTGAGGCCCAGACGGCGCCGGCCCTGGAGCTCGGCGGTGGCGCCAAATACCGGGGCTGGCAACAGATGGACCTCGTCGTACACCAGCATGCCCCAGTTGCGGTCCCGGAAGAGGTGGAGGTGAGCGAAGGGGGCATCCTTCGACGGGCGCCACGTGAGGATCTGGTAGGTCGCGACGGTGATCGGCCGGATCTCCTTCTTTTCGCCGGTGTAGGCGCCGACCTGGTCGGGGGTGAGATCGGTCTTGTCGAGGATCTCCCGAACCCATTGGTTGACCGCCGTGCCGTTGGTGGCCAGGATGAGCGTGTGGGTCTGAATCAGACTCATCGCCGCCATCGCGACGATCGTCTTGCCAGCGCCGCAAGGGAGCACCACGACACCATGGCCGCCGGACGGTGAGCCGCCCTGGAACCATCGCCGCGCCGACTCCCACTGGTAGTCGCGGACGACGAAGGGCTTGCCGTTCCCCAGCATCTGGTCGCGCAGCTTGAACGCCAGGGGATCGCCTGGGAGGAAGCCGGCGATGTCTTCCACCGGCCAGCCCGCCACCAGCATACGCTGCTTGAATATACCGCGATGACCTGCCTGGATCGCGAAGTATCGACGACCGTCCTCGACCAGGAGCTCGCGAATGGGGGCCACCTGGCCGACGAGCTTGGTGATGTAAGCGGACTCGAATTCCAGGCGTAGCAGCTTGCCCGGCTGGTCCGGGTGAGGGATGAGCTTCACCAGGCCGTAGCGGTCAATCGTGTCGCCGATCTGGTTGAGCACGTCCGGCGGGACGTCGAACTTGGACCAGGTACGGAGACCGTCGACGATCTCCGCCTTCGCCATGCCCGAAGCGGCCGCGTTCCAGAGCGACAGCGGGCTGATCCGGAAGGTGTGCAGGTGCTCAGGCGAGGTCTCCAGCTCGGCGAAGCGCGACAAGAAGTCGCGTACCTCTTCGTACCGGCCGTGACGGGTCTCCAGCAGAACCTTGCCATCCCCCTGGACGATCAGGGGGTTGTCAGGCCTGACTTGCATCGTTCATGGAAGCGTCCTCCTCGGACGGCTGGGGCTCCATACGGTGATCCGCCAGGAGCGGCGGACAGGGCGGCACGGGAGTCGGGATGCCACCCCTCGGCGCCAGACACAGGCGACGCCCTTCGAACGGTAGGTACACCTGAAGACCTTCGGCATGGCGATCACGCCACGATTGGTCCCGCTGGTGCCGCTCGAACGTGTACCCGGCCAACGCGGATACGAAAGGTCGATCGTCTACTGTCAGGCCCCGGGGAGCCAGAGCGAAGCCCGGACCCCTGACCTCGGGTTGGGTGCCGGCTAAGCAGGAACCACAACCCCAGGAACCGCACTTTAGCGCGTTGTTCCGGGTTGTCAATGCCTGAATCGTCAGCGAGCGCGGATCTTGTGCTGCTGCGCGCCGGAAGATGCTCCCGGCTCACGACGCTCCAGGTACAACAGCCAGTGCGCGTGGCGGTGGAGCGTCGGGGGCGGGCGGTTGGTGGCCTCGGCGGCGACCCAGGCGCTCCAGGCCGAGAGCTCGTCCTCAAAGGTGATGTAGCGGATGGTCCAGGCCGGATCTTCGATCAGCGCCCGTCCGCGTCCGCCGTCCGCTCCCCTCAGATCCATCGAGCTCACCAGCACGCCCGCGCCGGGGGGCGCATCCCAGGGCTCCCAGCCGGACGGCAGCGGGATCGGCTCCAGATCGGCACGGAACACGATGCCCCGCGTCGAGAGCGTAGCGGCCACCCGCCCCGAAGCGGGCGGGTGAAGGTTGAGAAAAAGCCGCATGGTCTCGGCGATGTCGGTGCCCTTGTGAAAGCTCGGCGGGGCCGCGCGGTAGGGTCCCAGGTGGGCCTCGGCGATGCAGGCCAATCCGATCAAGAGCGAGAGAAGGTAGGTTGATGCCGACTTTACTCGGGACGTCCGCATCGGCGGCGAGAGGACGATGGCGGCCGCCGCGCAGAGCACGGGGACGAAATAAATGAGGTTTGTAGAGGTAGTTGGCTGATCACGTGCCTGCGGCAGCACGAGTATCGGCAGGAGCAGGATGCCGAAGCCGGGCAGCACCACACGAGGGGTGAGGCGCGGCGCGCGGAGCAGCACCAGCCCGCCCAGTACGGCGAGCACCAGGAGCAGCGCCCCTGTCGCGGCGGGCAGGCCCGCCCGAAGGAGACTGAGCCCGGCGGGCAGCCCTGCCAGGAAGTTCTCGAGGGGTAGAGGCGGACTGCCAAGCCCTGCCTCGCTGGCATCGAGCACGAATTCGCGGTAGCCGGTGGGCGCGGAGTTGGCGCCAAACAGCGCCACCAGATCTCGGCTTGGCCAGATTCCAAGCCAGGGACCCGCGTAGCTCTCCCAGGCGCGGAGTTCGGCGCCGGGGCGCAAGAGGCCGGGGAGGGCCGCGGCGAGCAGGAGCAGGGCACGTTGGGCAGCGGCGCGGACCGGGCTCCGGAGCTGCCACGCCGAGGCGACGGCGCCGCTCGCAAGCAGGAGAGGAAAAAGCATCGCTTCCGGTCGGGTCAGCCCGGCGAGCGCGGCGGCGACACCGGCGGCGACCCAGGCCTGACTCGTTGAACGGAGCGGCGCCCTCTCCACCGCCCGAAAGTGCGCCTCGACTGCCCAGCTGAGGCAGGAGAGCGCCAGCACGCTCCCGAGCACGCGGGCGTCGAGCACCACCGCGTGCTCCCGCACCGCGGGCAGCAACACGTAGAGGAGCACCGCGAGGCGCGCCGCTGCGGGACCGCCGATCCGGCTGACCACGTGGTGGAGGGGGAGGGCGATCGCCCCGGCCAACAGGAGGTTGAGCAGCCGTCCCGCGGCGATTCCGTCGCTGAACGTCGCGCTGCCGAACCACGCGTCCGGCAGCACCGCGGGCAAGGTGACCAGAGCAGCCCATAGCGGCGGCCAGTAGCCCCCGGCGGGAAGATCTGGTCCAAGGCCGATCCAGCCCCGCCCCATGGCGATCATCTCCAGTCCGTCCGGGTTGAGCCCGGCGGGCCCGCCCGCGAGCAGGAAAAAGACCGTTGCGCCGAGCGCGAGGACACGACGCTCCAGCGTGACCCACGTAGTGCCGGTGGCGGTGTGCTCGGACTTCATCCGGGCTCCCCCATCCGCTCGAGGGCTGAGCGTCCGGCGTCGCACGCCTCCGACGGCAAGCCCAGGTGCTTGAGCGCCCACAGGCCGGCGAGCTGGTCAGAGAAGCTGGGAGGGCTGGCCACCATCTCGCAGATCGCGGGCCGGAGCGCCATTGCCTGTTGACGAACAGCCTCCAACGCCAGTAATCCTGCGAGCCCAGGGTGGGTCCAGTCTTCCGCGTCGGGTGACTCTCCCCGCCGGAGGGCGCCGGCGGCCGCGGCGAGCGGCGGGACCGGGTCCACTCCGTCAGCAGCCGCTGTGTGTGAGGTTCGGGCCAGCACCTCGGCGCCCAGATCGATCGATGCGGGGTTTTCACCCCGTTCATAGCTGGGCAAGGCGCGCGCGGGCAGCGTCGCGCCGCGGCGCTCGACCTCCTGACGTATCGACTCGATCCCGGCGATCAAGGCAGAGATGGGCCGATCGGCCCCTGGCGCGGCGCCCAGGAGGGTCGCCTCGGCCGCCGCCAGGACCGCGAGCTCAGCGTCGGCCAACGATGCTCGTTCTACCCCTGCATACCAGGAGACCACCAAGAGGAGCCGAGCGGGCGGCATGTCCGAGATCAGGTCGGTGCCCCGTTCCCGCACCAGCGCGCGCCCGGCCTCGGCGTCTTCCGGCGGGTAGAAGGTCGGGAGCACCCGTGCGCCAGCGCAGGCGTCCGTCGCGTCACCGCCACACGCGGCCCGCTGGGCGGCGGTCGGAAATTCCCGAGAGGGCGTCGTAGCGGCCCCTTCCGGCGCGTCGGAGGCCCTGCCGTGGGCCAGCTCAGCCTGAACGAGCGGCAGCCGGGCCAGGCGGATGCCCTCGGCCTCGGCGTCGCGCTGAGCCGCGGCGGACCACGAGAGCGCCGCGA
>CANKTH010000104.1 GCA_947486185.1 Deltaproteobacteria bacterium | reverse complement strand
GTCCCCAGAGCCCGGCGAGCCGAGCAACAGGTCGGCGGCGCCGTCGCCGCTGGCATCACCGACGCCGATGCCGAGCTGGGCGCCGGCAAAAAGCACCGTTCCCCCGGATTGGGCCACCCACGCGCCTGCTGCGAGCCCCTCGATACGGCAGGTCGCGGCCTCGGCGGTAGCGGCGCCGTCGAGCTGTTCGGGATGGAAGACGTGGAGTGTGACCTCCGCCGCCTCAGGATCGCCGGCGTACTCCGCCACGATCAGCGAGTCCGTGCCCTGGTCAGACAGCGCCCCGCTGGTGAGGGTCATGCCAAAACGTGGGCCGCCGGTGAGCGCCTGGTTGGGGGTGGCGGCGCCGCCGAGCAGCGCGTCAAGATCATTGTACAACCAGACTTCACCCGCGATCGTGCCGTCCCCGGGTGCGCCGACCGCGAGGTCCTTCGCTCCGGTGCCCGACCAGGCGCCGGTCCCGAGCGCGCCGCCGAGCCCGGCCGCAGCCGTCGCCGAAGGATAAGGTACAAAGTCACTGATATTGAGCCCACCGGCGGCCAGCACGGAGCCTTCGACGACGAAGAAGCTGCCACCCAACCCTTCGAGTGGCGCTCCCACCGCGACCAGTCGGTCGGCCACCGAAACCGAAGCGCCGAACAGGCCCGCTCCTGCGCCGTCGACCCGCAACGCGCCGTCGTTGGGGTCGGCGTAGTGACTCGCGGTGATCAAGGTGACCTCGCCCGCGCCATCGCCACAAAGTGGGCCGCCAATCAAGAGATCATGAAATTCGTCCCCCGTGACGGTGCCGAAGGCCAGGGCGGCTCCGATCTGGCAGCTGGTGCCCCCCGGGCTGAAGTCGGCCGCCGTGGCCGGCCCCGCCACATCGAGCGGGTAGAGGTCCACGCGGTTGCCGGCGGGGCTCCCGACCGCGAGGACGGTGCCGTCAGAGGCGAGGCTGGTGCCGTAGCCAGTGGCGGTCTCGCTCAGAACCACGGTTCCATCAAAGTCATCGGCGCGTGCGTGGTCGACGCCGCCCGTGCCCGCACAAGGTTGGTCCACCCCGTCGAGTGCCTCGGGCCCGAGCCGGACCCGTGGGTCGCAGTCGTCGCAGTCGCCGTCGATCTCGTCCTGCCCGTCGGCGTCGGCGTCGAGATCGGCGGCATCACAATTGCGGAGGCCACTGTCGGAGTCTTGGGCGCTGAGCACCGGCGGGCGGCAGCCGCCGAGGCTGAAGAAGCTGAGCGCCACGGCCACCCCCAAGGCCAACGTAGGGGGGCTGCAGGAGAACACCGGGTCGTGACACGCGCGGGTCAAAGGGGCCAAAAGCGGGGGCGCTGGTTCCACCCGCGCCTTGTAATCCGCCGAAGGCGAAGCGGCGCTATCGAGAACTCCCCATCGTGTTCCGAACCCGCCGAAGCGGCCAACGAGATATAGTCAAACGATGCGTATTGCCTTCCCCGGTCTTCGCGGCGTGTGCTGGCCTGTGTTTGCGCTGGCGGCCTCGTGTTCGCCTCCGCCTTATGACACGAGCCCACAGGTCACGATCCTGTGGCCGCCCCCCGAGGCTGTCGTCGCGAGCTGCGTCACGGTCGTGGCCAATATCACCAACTTTTCCCTGGTCGACAACGGCGTCAATCGCGAGCCGGTTGATGGGCAGGGCCATTTTCACGTGGAGTACCCCAACTCCTACGCCCTGTGCCTCAAACCCTACTGCCTCGTCGATCTGAGCGACGCGGTCACGGACACGCCCGAGCTCACGGTCGCCCTGGTGGGCAACGATCATCAGCCCGTGCTCAACAGCGAGGGCGTCGCGATCCGACAGAGCGTGATCGTCAATCGTACCGCTGACCCGTGTACCGAAGGTGTACCTGAAGCATACGACTCTGGCTGGTCGGACAGCGGGGCGGCCCGTTGACCACCGGCACGCTCAACGAAGCGCCCGTCGGGCGGCGCTTCATCCTGGTGCGGACCCTGGGGGAGGGTACCTTCGGGTCGGTGTACCTGGCCGATATGGTCAGCACGGGAGGCTTCAAGCGACGTGTCGCGCTGAAGCTGCTGAACACCAACTGGGATCCGGCCTCCGATGCGGGCCGGCGCCTTCGGGATGAAGCCCGCCTCCTCGGCCGGCTTCAGCACCGCAACATCGTCCGCGTCGATGACCTCGTGCAGGTGGACGGCCGCTGGGCGCTCCTGATGGAGTACATCGCGGGCGTCAGCTTGGAACAGCTTTTTGAGACCGCCGCTGAGAGCGGCGGCAAGCTCCCGGTGGCGGCGGTGCTCGAGATGTGCGCCGCGATCGCCGTGGCGCTCGACGCGGCGTGGAACGCGACGGGGGATGACGGCGTGCCGCTTCGGGTGGTGCACCGTGACATCAAGCCGAGCAACGTGCTCCTCTCCGATCTGGGCGACGTCAAGGTCCTTGATTTCGGGGTTGCACGAGCAGAGTTTGTGGGTCGGGAGGCAAAGACCGAGCGCGTCCGCTACGGCAGCATCGGCTACATGGCCCCCGAGAGAATGCTGGGCGAACCCGAGACCTCCGCCGGGGACGTGTACGCGTTGGCGGTGGTCGTCTGTGAGATGGTCACGCTCACCGCGTTCGGCCGAGCCGAGCTTGGGCCTGACGCGCAGGAGCGGCAGGTGGCGCGCGCCGTGGCGGCGCTGGCGGCGGAGCTGGGGCCGGATCACGCCGAGCTCGTCGAAATGGTGCGTCGCGGGCTGGTCTACGAGCCCGAAAAACGGCCCAGCGCCGATGAGCTGCACCGTGCGCTGCGGCTGGCGATCCGCCGGGCGTCGGGCGACGATCTCGTGACCTTCGCGCGCGCGTTCGTGCCGGCGGCCATCGCCACGCGGGAAAAAGATCCGGTCGAAGGAACGGAGCTTGTTGAGGGGGTCACCCGCACCACCGAGATGCCCCGGACCACCTTTGAGAGCAGCGGCGGCACCATCGTCGCCGCGGAGCCCGCCGTACCCCCGTCACGGACCGGGCCTCGTTCACTTGGGCCTATGCTCATCATTGCCGGGGTAGCGGTCATGGGTGTGCTGGGGCTCGGACTGGTCGGCGTTTGGGCGCTGACCCACTCGCCAGACACGCCGATCGTGCCGGTCTCGTCGGCGCCTCCCGCGGCGGTGGCGGTCGAGCCTGCGCCGGCCCCGGCCCCGGTCGTGGTGGGCACACAGGTCGCGTCCGCGGCGCCCGCCGAGGTGGTCGTACCTGCAAGCGCTCCGGCGCCGACTCCAACCCGTCAGTCGTCGCCGCCCGCCCCCGCCCCCGCCGGCACGGGGACCGGAGGTGGCGGGGTTTCTCCCGTCCCGACGCCGGCGCCCGGGGCTTCGCCGCCGCCCGCGCCCGAGACCAGCGCGCCGCCCGCGGACGTTCGTGTCCTCCGGGCGGCCAAGTTCACCCTCGCCGGCGGTACTGGCCTCCGCGTCCGTTGCGGTTCCGTCTCACAGAGCGGAGATGTGTCGGTGTTGCTCAAGGAATTTCCGGCGGGGACCTGTACGGTGGGCACCGACGGCGGCCTTTCGACCACCGTGAAGGTGGACGCCCCGCGAGGCGTGAGCTGCATGGTTGAAGGGGGCGCGTTGTCATGCTCATGATCCTGTTCGTAAGCCTGTCTTGGGCCGACCGGGTCTACTGGTTGCTCCCGCCATCTGACGAAGATCTCGCCTACGCCGCCGCGACGGCGCCCGGGGTGGTGTCGGAGCCGCTCGACAGCCTCACCACCGGGGGGCGGGCGCTGGTGCCTGTCGACACCGCCGCGATCAACCGGCTCGGAAGCGAGCTGAACGCCGTCAAGCCGCTGATCTCGGAGTTCGATGGTGAGCTCCAGATCATGTCGCGGCTGAGCAAAGCTGCGGCCGACGTGCACGCGCTCCAGAGCTCCGCGGAGCGGGACTTGCTCTACGAAGCCGAGCTACTCGCAGGCTTTGCCGTTCACCGGTATTTTCAGGCGAAGCTGGGCACCGACCCGAACGCATCGCCTTATCGTTCGGGTGAAGGCGATTCGGCGAGGATCGTGTCCTGGTATGACGCCGCGGCCCTTTATGGAGTCGGCGCGCCGCCAGAGAGCTCCTTACCCGAGAGCGCCCAGCGCCTGGCGTTCGACGCAGTGCAGGCGGAGAGCCGTTCGATGCCCAGCGCGGTGATCGCGGCGGGCCCGCTCACGGCGGGGGCGGAAGTCCGCGTAGATGGTACCGTGGTCGCCAGCGTGGAGGGGACGCGGGTCACCATCGTGCCGGGCCGCCATTTTGTTGAGGTCCGCGCCGGCGGTCGCCTGCTTTTCCATCAAGACGTCCGGGTAGAGGCCGGAAAAGACCTGCTGGTGCAGGCCCCGATCGGCGCGCCCGAGCTCGGCGCGCTGCGTGGTCTGGCCGCCGATACGGACGGGGGTTGGGACGTGCCTGCGCCGGTGATGGCGACGGTTGCCTCGCTCGGTGAGCCGGTATTTCTCGGCGTTCCCGGACGTCGTACGGCGATGTTGCGGCTGGACAGCGGGCGGGCTGTGGTGGCGCGCCCGCCCGAGACCCGTGAGCGGGTCGTGCTCCGGGGCGCGTTGGGCGCGGGTTGGTCCTCGACAGGCGACTGGTTCCTTCAAAACGTGGAAGCGGGCGCCCCGCTCGACACCGCGACGGTCAACGCCGCCACGCCGGCGTTCCACCTCGGGGCCGAGGCGCGATTCGGGACCTTTGCGGCGGGAATAGGCGCCGACGTCGAGGTGCCGGTGGGGAACTGGCACACGTTGCCGAGCGGGGACTCCGAGGTGCGCCCTCTGGTCTACCCGCACGCGGCGGTGGGGCTCCCGTGGGTGCAGGCGACCGTGGGGCCGCTTTTCCCGTGGTATCTGGGCCTGGGGCTCCGCGCCCACATCCCGATTTATGGCCCCATCGAGGCGTTTGGCGCCGGCGTCTACGGTCTCGGCGTAGATCTCGAGCGGGAGGCCGGCCCGGCCTTCAGCCCGGCGCCGCTGTATACGGCTTGGGCCGGTGTGGCGTTTCGTTATGGGCGTTAGACCAGTGGTCTTCTAGGTCGGCCCCTCTTGGGCGGAGCCTGGTATGAGGAGCGTGGATGTTTCGGGATCGTTTGAAGGCCGCGGTCAAGAAAGTGGCGCTTCGCGCCTTCAAGATGGAGTGGGACGCCGAGAACACCTCGGTCGGGCCCCCGATCACCAAGGTGGGGAAGGCGGAGGATGCCGCGTACATCCCGCCGGTGGTTGATGGAGCTGGCGACACGCCTGGCCCCAATCATCGCGAAAACATAGGTCGTACGTGGCTCGTGGCGCAAGTCGTGAGCGGCGCCGGTCCCCTCCTCATCGACATCCGGCCGCCCGCCGAGTGTATCAACGGCATGTTGCCGGGCGCGATGCTGTTCCCTGGCAGCCAGGTCAAGTCGAACCTCGATCGTTTGCCCCCGCGCACCGAAAGGGTGGTGATCTACGATCAGATCGGCGGGGATGAGAGCGCGGAGCTCGCGGCGTGGCTGCGTACGGAGGGCTGGTCGGGCGCGCGCAAGCTGGTTGGCGGATACGCGGAGTGGATCGAGCACGACGAGCCCGTGGAGGTGCCGCAGGCGCCGGCCGGGGGCAAGCTCCATATTGGGATGCCGGTAGAGCGTAAGCGAGGCGGCCGGGGGGTCGTTCAGACCGCGGCCAGCGTCGAGGGTCGGCCGGTCTATACGCTCTTGATGGAGGACGGCACCGTCGAGCGCAACGTCGGTGAGGACACGCTGCGCCTCTGAGGGCGGGTGGAGGGCATCCCGCTCCGGGCTGCCATGCGCGTCTGGCAGGAGGCCGTTCGTGTTTCCCCGCACCGGCCGATTGGTTTTTCCAACTCCCTTTGGGTGATGTAGAATGTCCGCCAATGGGAGTGGGAATGGCACCGACTGGCACCGGGACCTGGCCCGCGGCGATCGGGCGCCCTTCGTGGCTCCTCTTGGGTGTTGTTTCGTTGCTTCTCCTGTTCTCGGCCTGGGATCTCGGGAAGATGGCCTTGGACAGCTCCACCGGAGCGCCGGTTCGGTCGGTCGATACGGTCCGGCGCTATCGGGAAGCTTTGGTTGCACCAAGCGCCCAAGCTGGATTGGATCTGTGTAATGGTCTCGACGGTTTCGAGCTCCGCGGCGAGTGCGGGGTGGCGGTGGTCGCCAGATTCAAGGATTTCGATTATTGTAAGCACGTTGTTTCGGCTCGGTGGAAGGCAGAGTGTGAGCTGCTCGACGCGGGGCGGCTTGCGAGCGTCGGGCAGTACGGGTCGGCGCTGAAGCTGTGCGGCCGTAATCCCTACTGGGAGCAGTGCCTTGATCAGGTGATCGGCGCGTTTTCGTCGAAGCACGCCAGCGCGGACGCAACGCACCTGGACGCGGACTGGACCCCCGTGAGCGGGTACGCGGGCAGCGGCTTGGGGGATGCGCGCATGTGGGCCGCCTGGCACGCGGCGCGAATTCGGCTGAACCTTCGCGTGACCGTCGCGGATTGTCCGCGAGTGGCCTGTATCGACGGCGCGCGGGCGGCGATGGTACAGGCTATCCGCGTGACCGGACACGACGCGTGCGATCCGCGGCCGCCCTGGGCCGAGGGTGACGCCGCCGGGCTTTTTGACACCCTCGCTGGCACGACATCGGGCTGCTCGGGCGTGCCGAACTGAGCGCGCGGAGCGCGTTCCGCCGCCGGTCTCGGGCGAGCCTTTAGGGGTGTTAGGTACCTCGCCTCAAAGAGGGGTACCCGTGCACAATCCCAGCACCGCCTGGCGCGAGCAACCCCTCGACGAAGAGGAAGCGATGCTGGAGGGCTTCGCGCGGGACATATCGGCGATTCAGGCGAAGGTGTCCGCACGACACGGCCCGGGTCGGACGTTCCACCGGGTTGGGATCGCCGGGCTCACGGGACGCCTCTCGGTGCTTCCTGACCTCCCGCCCCACGCGGCCCAGGGTGTGTGTGCGTCGCCGCGGAGCTACGACGTGCGGATACGACTGTCCAACGGGGCGATCGTGCCTCAGTCCGATTCCCTGCCGGATATCCGCGGGTTTGCGATCAAGCTGCTCGGCGTCGAGGGGCCGGGGGCTCTCGGGGGCGACGCGACCTGTCAGGATTTCTTGCTTATCAATCGTGAGAACTTCGGGTTCCGGGATGCGGCGCCCTTCATGGCGATCGCCAAGGCGGCGGCGGAGGGTCCATTCGCGCTACTCGTCCATATGGTGCGAACTCACGGATTTTTTGACGGGTTGGGGCGCGTCCGCACCCTGCTCGCAGACCTCTCGGCGCCGTTCGGCGGCTTTCTGTCCCATCCGATGTACAGTACGGTCCCGCTCGCTTGGGGGCCCTATGCGGTGCGGCTCCGCCTCACTCCCAAGTTGCAGCCCTTGCCCAAGCCTCGTCGCTGGATCGACGACGTGCGCGCCCAGCTCGCCCGCGGACCGGCCAAATTCGACATAGAGGTCCAGTATTATCTCGATGAACAGCGTACGCCGATCGAGGACGCCTCGGCGCCGTGGGACAGCCCCTTTGTGCCCGTGGCCTGTTTGGAGGTGCCACCGCAGGAGCTCAGCGATACCGCTGCCGCCTGGATCGAGGAAGACCGCTTTGATCCCTGGGCCGCGCTGATGGAACACCGGCCGCTCGGTCACATCATGCGCGCCCGAAAAGCGACCTATTACGCCAGCCAGCAGGGTCGCAAAACGACGTGAGCCGCAGGGTCAGCCGGCGAACATCCGGGCGAAGTGGACGAGGGCATGCTTCTGCCACCAGTCCCAGTCGTGGCGCGAGTCGCGGCCCCAGATGTCGCGAATATGCGGGACCCGTTGGCTCGCCAGTTGATCTGCGAGCTCGATGGTCTCTTCGATACAACCCTCCTCATAGGGCCCCTGGCCGCACACCAGCGTCAGGTGGGTGTTTCGGCGCACCCGGTCGAGCGCCGGGCCCGCGAGCCGCGGAACGAAGGCGAGCGGGTTGTTGAAGTAGACCTCGGCGTTCATCTTGCCCTCGGTGAACACGGTCGTGAGGTAGCGGCCGCTCATACACAGGGCACGGTCAAACACCTCCGGCTGTTTCAACGCCATCAACGCGGCGTAGGTGGCGCCCAGCGAGCACCCGGCGACCGCGATCCGGGCCTCGCTGAGCCGCACATCGGCGCGCACGAAGGGCACCAGGGTGTCGAGCACGAACCGTTCATACGCGGCGTGTCGGGCCATACGGTGCTCGAGCGTGCCCTCCTTCTTGGTCCACGCCTCGGAGACGTTGCTCTCAGGACAATAGAGCTTGATCCGCCCGGATCGGAGGAGGGGACTGAGCACCTCCAGCATGCCTTGGGCGTCCCACTCGTGGGCAAACCCGGCGGCCGAGGGGAAGATCACGACCGGTGAGCCCCACCAGCCGTAGCACCAGACGTGGACGTCCCGGCCCATCGCGGGCGAGGGCAACATGAGATGGCGAGCGTTCATCTCGCGCGCCTAACGTGGGACGCGCGGGGGCGCCGGGTCAGCGGGCCCCTGTGGACTCGAGAGCGCGGCGGGCGCGGCTCAGGGGCTCCGCGAGCACCTCCGCCGGGCCGGTCGTTGACGCCAGCGTCGTGGCGAGCTCCGCGAGCGCGGTCTCGCGGGGGCGGGATGCCGGGTCGGGCCCGGCGGCGCGCGCGGTTAGCGCCCGGCCCTCCTCCGCCGCGAGCTGACGCTCAGCCTCCTCGACGGTAGCGGCGAGATCCTGCCGGACCGCGAGGGGGAGCTCGGTGTCCGAGAGGTGCCGATGGAGCTCCGTCAGCGCGTCGGCCGGCTGCTCTGCCGCCACTGACCAGGCGTGCGCCGCGAGCGTTGCGGTCCCGAGACGCGCCCGGGCCTTGAGCTGCGTGACGAGACCCACCGCCACCAGCCCGAGCAGGAGCACGAGGGCCAGCGGCGGACTGAAAAGGAATAGAGGGAGGAGCCCGAGCATGAGCACAACCAGCACGGCGTCCGATCGGGGGCGGCCGGCCTTCAGATCCAACACCTCGGTGGTGAAACCTGACCGGACAAAGGCCGCCTTTCGCTCCTCGAGCAGAGACACGTCGTCGGTGGCCAGCGCCAACCACCGTGAGGGCCGATCGGGCAACCTCGACCACGCCTCCGGCGCCACCCCGGAACGACGGAGGATCCCCGCCCGTCGTTGTGTTTCGTAGCCGTCGAGCGGGATCAGGAGCCGGTAGCGCCCTGAAGGTGCTCGGCGATGGGTGGGCGCCGGCGTTGCAGGCTGGCGGGCCGGCGGGCGCTGGAGTAGTCCTTCAAGCTGCATTTCTATCGAGCGCGGCTCGCTGGCGTTCAATACGCGGCGCGCGGGCAGTCCGGTCGGCACCAGTACGGGCGCGCCCGTCGCATCCTCCACGAGATCGCCAGGTTCAAGGGCGGCGTCCTTGAGGGCGGCGGCAGCCCCAGCGAGCGGCCCGGCTGCCCAGGCGGGATCGGGCGCAGCTGCGGTGATCGCGGCGAAATAGGGGTAGATCCGAACCGGTACCCGGGTGCCGTCGAGCGCCACCTCGGAACGTTCGAGGATCGGCAGGAGCGCCGGATGCGTCTCCGGTGTGTAGCGCTCCCACGCCGCCCGGCCGTCCGTGCGCAGCAAGAGCGCGGCGCCGGGCACCACGACCACGACCCGCTCTCCCGTAGGCTCAACCCGGGCAGACCACGCGGTGCGTTCGGTCCCCAGCGCCCACGGCGCTCCGAGCCGATACCGGCTCTGGATCAGGTCCCCGGCCTTCACCCCGGCGTCGCCACCAGCGAGACGGTCAGCGCCACGTTGTCGGCGATGAGATCGTCGGGCTTACCTGGGTAGACGATACCGAAGTCCTTCCGGTTGATCGCGAAGCTCGCGTCGGCCTTGAGCTCGCCGGCGTTGACGGAGATCGTGGCGGGGAAGGTGATCCTCTTGCTGGTGCCACGCATGGTGAGGTCGCCGGCGACGGTGAAGGCGCCGTCGGCGCCCGGCCCGGTGATCTCGGCGGCCTTGAAGGTAGCTTTGGGGAAAGTCGCCGCGTCAAAAAAATCCGCCGACTGCAGGTGTTTGACGAGCTTGGCCGAATCGGTGTTGAGGCTCATGAGATCGACCTCCACCTCGAGCCCACTCAGCTTGTCGGCGGTCATCGCCGCGGAGCCCGTCCAGGTGCCGAAGGTGAGCGTGTGGGAGCCGGTCAGCTTCGCGCCGACGGCCTCCACACGCGACCGCGCGACGTCGATTTTGAAGGGCTGCCCGGCGACGGCGGGCGCAGGCGCAGGGGCGGCCGCGGGCGCGGGCGGGGCCTCTACCTTCGCGGCGACCTTACCGGCGCCGGGGTCAGGGGTGCAGGCAAGCAGGACGGCAAAAAGCAGGTGAGACATCGTTTCTCCAGGGAGGCGGAGGGGTAGGCACGGTTTGAGAGGCGGGAAGGAGCCCCGGGCCCGAACCGGCGATCATGTAGCCCGTCTCTCACACCGCCGGTCCACCTGGTGGCTCACCGCCGAGGTCGTGCCCTCCTTCCGTAACGCCGCTGTCGCGGCGTGCAGGGCCGAGGCATGAGCCTTGTCCAAAGGGGGGAACGTTCACAGAATCGGGGAGGGACTTCGGAAAAGAGCCACTACATTGACTCGCCGCGCATCGCAGAGATCCGGCGGCGAGGAGCGCGACACCGGAGTGTCCTGATCGGCGGTCGACCTTCGATCTCGGCTGTCGAGAATCGGCTTTCGAAAAACATCCTTCGAGAATCGACTTTCGAGAATCGACTTTCGAGACTATCTTCGAGACGACCGTGCCTGCATCGGGCTGCGGATCCCGACCGGAAGGTCCCACCTGCGCGACCAGATCCTGCGCGCCGCGGACTCTACCGTGCTCAACATCGCGGAGGGCCGGGCGCGGCGGGGATGCGGGTCGCAAACACTACCGGATCGCGCTGGGCTCAGCCGCCGAGGCGTGCGCGGCCCTCGACCTGGTGGGGTTGCCCGAGGCCCTCGCCGAGCGGCCCAAACTTCGCCGGGTCGGAGCGATGCTCCGGGGTCTCACGCGGTAGCGGTTGCGGCCTCGCGGAACCGGCGTACGTGGCCGGCGTTCTGCGAGGGCTCCTGCCTGAAGCGCGTGAACGCTACCGTGAGCGCCGCGTCGCGCTCGTCCGTGGTCGCGTGGTACCGGTTGTGCG
This sequence comes from Deltaproteobacteria bacterium, assembly GCA_947486185.1. GTDB lineage: Bacteria > Myxococcota_A > UBA796 > UBA796 > SXON01 > CANKTH01. The sequence goes on along the minus strand of CANKTH010000104.1, from coordinate 6,641 downwards.
TCGCCGCACGCCGGGTTGCCTTCCAGACGCCCTCCACGGGGTTGAACTCGGGCGAGCACGGTGGCAGCCGGTGGAGCTCGATGCGATCCCCACTCTCGGCGAGCCAACGCTTCCCTGTGTCATCCAACCAATGACACGGCCCATTGTCCATCACCAGAAGTACCTTCCTTCCTTCGAAATGCTTGACAAGTAACAGAAGGAACTCATGAAAGGTGGGGCCGTTGAACACCGGCGCAAACTGCCATAGCCACTCAGCCTCTACCCCACCATCGTCCTCGGCTTTTTTTTGATCGCCGGCAGACGGTCGCGCTGCCAGGCCGCCTGCGCCTCGGCATCGGCACGGGAAGGGCGCTTTCGCGGGCGTTGCACCGAGAACTTCATCTGATGAAGAAGGCGCGGTACACTCTGGGGGTGGTGGATCACGCCGAGCTTCTCCAGGATCAAGGCAGCCACGAGCTTCCCCGTCCAGAGGCCAGTCGGGAACCCCGATGCGACCGGCCCCGCATCCAGGAGCACCCCCAGAGTCTCTCGCTGCGACGCGGATAGCCGCGGCTCCGACCGGCCGCGCTTCCCGCTCGCGAAGCCCGGCAGACCCTGCCGCCGGTACCGACCGATCCAGTCGTAGACGGAACTCTCCCCCACGTCGAGGGCACCCGCAATCAAAACGGCTGCATCTCCCTCGATGTACTTCGGTACCGCCGTCGCCCGGAACCAACAATCCAGGTCCGACGCTTCTCGTGCCGCCTGCTGGAACGCCCGAAGCGACCTCAGCGCCTCGTCCGACCGGAGCTCCGGAGGCACCGCCTCGCCGTTGCGACGCCTCGCCACTCCACACCTCACGCCGCGCCATCATGTATCCGCGGGCGTTGACGCGTCAAGGATCCATGCGCGGCGTCGGTGGTGAGTTTCCGGTTAGTCAGCGGCCGCGGAGCTTCCTTCGAGGCCGTCACGGCAGTCGGGGAACCCGTGCGACAGCTCCACCCAACACGAGACATGGTCCGACCAACCTACCGGGTCCACGAGGTCGAGCTCGGCGTGGTCGGAGCCCTCCAGCTTCCAGTAGAATTTCTCGGGGTTGGCCGCCGCGTAGATGGCGTCCCCGTGGCTCACGCTGATGTAGTCGTCCTGGACCCCATGCATCACCATCACAGGAACGTGGAGGGCTGCGACCGAAGAAGTGTTATCGTAGCCCTCTTTGAGCACCCAACCCGACGGAAGGTCGAGCGAGGCGCTCTGGTCGCTGATCAGCTCACCGCTCGCGAAGCCCGACTCCATGATCAGGCCTGCGGGGGGCACGGACAGTGCGGCGTGACTGGAGGTGAATGCTCCGAGAGATTGCCCATAATACACCAGTGCCTCCGTCGTGCTGCCGAGCTCGGCCGCGACGTAGTTGGCTGTGCTCACGGCGTCGGCGATTACGCCGTCGTGGTCGGGCGTGCCCTCCGAGCGCCCGTAGCCCCGATAGTCCACGGCGAACACCGTGAAGCCGAGCTGCCACAGGCCCTCGACCAGCGGGATGGTGTCGTCGAGGTTGCCGGAATTTCCATGGTAATAGACCACCACCCGCTCGGACGACGTCGACGTCGCGCGTGCCCACCACCCGTACAGGAGCCCGGCCTCGCCGGCGAAGCTCGCCTCCTCGATCGCCGACTCGGGGATCACCTCGCTCACCAGAGTGTAGGCCTCGATGGGGGTAGGGTTGAAGAAGAAGCCATCCAGGGTCATGCATCCGAGAAGGGTGAGGATCAAGGGGCACCTCCGAAGGTGTAGCCAAAGCCGAGCTGAAAGGAGATGGCCCCCTGGCTCCCCGGCGCGTAGTAGTGGGGCACCAACATATCGGTCTCTACGAACGGGCCGATCCACTTGAGCTCTGTGCTCAGTACCGCGCGCGGACCGAGGCCCCAGAGCTGCCCCAGGACGGGCGCCCCGCGCCAGGCGGTGGTCGGAAAGGGTTGGAAAAACCCTGTATAGCCGAGGTAGGACGTCTGCCGTTTGCGCTGCCCCCAGTCCCACGAGGCGGTGAGGGTCGGTTGCATCCAGATCCGAAGCCCCCCCTCGGGCGGCCCTTCCTCGGCGTCACCGAAAGCCGAGACGACGCTCAGGTCGGCCATGAGGCGGGGCCTTGGTCCTTCCGGGGCGCGGAAGGCATACGAAACACCGCCGTCAAACGCTGGAATACCCATCATCATCGCCGGCGTGGGGTGCCAGGCCGCGTGGACGTCGAGCACGTCGGACAGGCCCACGGTCGCGCCGACGGTGGTGAGGGGGAGCGGAATGGGGATCCCGAAGGCCTCCGTGATCGGCCCACCAAATGAGAACTCTGGTCGAACAGCCCCTTTTCCGACTGGACGTACCCCGTGCACGGTCGAGCAACCCCCGGCACCGCCGGCCAAGAGCAGCCCCAGGCTAATCAGACGCACCACCACTCCTCCGGGTCACCGGCCGGCTAACCCAGTCGTGCCGCGCTGGCGGTGGGCAGGCCCACTGGTCGTCGCGGTCACGGGGCGGCGCTCCAGATGTAGAGGGCGCCGGCGAGCTCACCCCCCGCGGCGTTCCCGGGGGCGCCGACCCCAAGCTCCGGCAGGCCGTCGCCGTTCAGGTCGTCGAGGCCCATCACGATGAACCCTGCCTCATCTCCCGCGTTCTCGCCGAGGAGCACGGCGGTGTCGCTCTCGAGCACCGTCACCGGGTCCACCGGTCCGTAGTGCAGCCAGGCGGCGCCCGCGTTCTCGCCCGCGGTGGGGTCGTAGCGCGCAGAAATGAAGAGATCGGCGATGCCATCGCCATCGACGTCGCCCGGGCCAGCGACGCTGTAGCCGTAGAAGGCGCCGGCTGCCGCAGGCGCGACCACGACGTCGGCTTCGGAGAACGTGCGACTCCCCGACGGCGCCCCCGAGAAAAGCGCAACCCGGCCCGCCCATTCCTGGTACCCGAAGCCGCCGATGATGAGGTCGGGAGCGCCGTCGCCGGTGAGATCGGGGGACATAGCAACGCCGTGGCCGCCGTTTTCGTCTTCGTACTCGCCCAGGAGCGTCGCGTCGGCGTCGGCGAGCGACCGGATGCCGGCGAAGGGGCCTAGCAGGAGGTAAGCGGCGCCGGCGAACTCGGAGGGCGTGTCCACGCCGTCCGCGCCGATGAGCAGGTCGTCATAGCCGTCGGCGTTGACGTCCTGGCCGGCGCCCACGCCGTACGCAGCCCAGTCCTTTTCGGCGATGCCGGTCCAACCGGCGAGCGCATCGAGCGGGCTGGTGACGCCGACCACCTGCCCGTACAGGAACAGCGAACCCGAGTCCTTGGCGCCCTCGTCGCCGAGCCAGGCGCTCACGAACACCTCGGTCTTGCCGTCCCCATCGACGTCTCCGGCGAGCCCCGCCTCGATGCCCATCTGGTCATTCGGGGACGCGCCGCGCACCGACCCCAAAGCGTCCTCCAGCGTCAATACCGGGGCGCGGCTCAACGTCGATCCGTTGAACAAGAAGGCCGCTCCCCTGGCCTCGTCGTACTTCGGGGCGCCGAGCATCACGTCGGGGCCGCCGTCGCCGTCGCGGTCGTCGAGACAGCTGATGGAGGTGCCCATGCCGTCGAAGGTGCCGGTGCCCTGGACGAGGAGCTCGGCGTCTGCCGAGCTGAGCGTGCCAGAAACTGGGCCGCGGAAGCACATGACCAGACCCTGGCCCGCATTGTTCTCTGGCGCACCAACCAGCAGGTCGCCGACCCCGTCGCCGTCGAGGTCGCAGGCGGCGGCAGCCTTTCCGGCGCCTGCCCGGGTGTCGGAGCCGTGGACCATCGCGAGCCCCTCACCGAGCGCGTGGGACCCGAGCAGCCGGGTCGCCGGGGTGGTGGCGGACTCGGTGACCGGCGTCGAGTCAGCGCGGGAGTCTGAAGCTGGATCTTTGTCGCCCGAGGCGGGGCAAGCCAGGAGAAAAAGCAACATACCCCGATATAGCCGAGCCGCCGCCTGCCCGCCTCGTCCGGATCGGCGCTCGCACACCGAGGCCGGCGTCCCGCAGGCGCCCTTCATGGCTACGCCCTCGTTGGCGCCTCAGGGCGCGCTCAGTCGCCGACGTAGCTCGCGTCGGCGTAGGCGCAGGCGCCGACGTCGCCCTCTTCGAGTCCGCTCAAGCTCTGCTTGCGGTAAGCGGCCTCGAAAGCGTTGTCCCAGCACTCGGTGCCCGTGGCCTCCGTGCTCCCCAGGTCGCCGCCGGTCATGCGCGCGTCGCCTCGCCCGACCCCCTCGGCCGTCCAGCGAGAGCGCATCGTCCAATCTTCGAGGAGACCGGCCCCGGAGCCCGGGTTGACGTCGTCCTCGAGGCGGAGGTCCATCTGGCCCTCGCCGCCGGTCACCTGGCTGTAGCTGTAGTCGCCGTCGAGCGCGGCCCCGCCGATGTCCGTGAGGATGACCGTTCCTGCGACGCCCTCTGGATCGAGCTGGTAGTCGACGCTGAAGGTGCCGCCATCAACGTTCACGGTCGGGTCGAGGAGGTTTGCCGTGGTGAAATCGATGGTGAACCGACCAGTGCTCGTCTCCCGGGTGGCGCCGGCGTCGACCTCACCCACCACCACGTCGTAGACCGACGTTGGGTCCTCCTTGGGCCACTGGTGATATCCCCAGGTCCAAATATCGGTGTCGGGGTCGTGGTCCACCCAGAGCAGGGTCTCCACCGGATCCAATGCCTGACTGTAGGGGCCCCATTCGGCGTACTCCTCCGCGGAGTCGTAGGTGTCCGGCCGTTGGAGGAGGGTGATGAGCTTGGTTGTACCGAGCACATAGCCGACCATGCCGTTGATGGTCTCGGTCACTTCGGCGGTGAGCAGGTAGTACTCGGACCAGTCCTTTTCAGCAGGTGTCTCCTTCGCGGCGCTCGTGGGCGCTGGCAGATTCATGAGCAGGCGGTCGTCCGGCAGCACGTCGGTGAAGCGCGGGGCGCAGGCGCCAAGGAGCAGCAAGGTAGGTAGCAGGCGACGGTTCATGGGCATCTCCTTCCAGTAGGGGTTCGGCAGGCGCGCATTTGACGCCCGGATCGCGGGGCTATTCAAGGCGGACTGTGACTCTCGGGCCCCGGGGGGAGGCGCAGGGCTGTTCGAACGTAGGGCAGGAGCGCGGCCGCGATGCGTGCGTGGCCCCCAGCGTCCGGGTGGACCGGCATCGGGTTCTGGGATTCGCCTTCGAGCATGGAGGGCGGCGCGTTCTGCCAGAGCTCCCGCAGATCGACCCACGGTAGCCCGGCGCGCTCGAGGTTGAACGCGATGATGCCGAGTTCATTGCGGATGTTCGTACAGATCTCCGCGGCGGCCTCCCCGGTCCCGCAGCGCGGCATGCCCGCGGGCGCCAGCAGCGTGAAGAGCGCCTCCCCGCCGGCGGCACGAGCGGCGGTGTCGAGCTCGATCATCGCCGCCCGGAAACGCGCGACCCCCGCGGGGGTCGGGTGCATCGAACCGGTGGCCCCGCCGGCGCGCAGCCCGAGGAACCACAGCTGATTGGCGAGGTAGGAGCGACGGACCAACGAACGGAGCATCGGGCGGGCGACCGCCTCCGTGGGCGCGGCGAACTTGCCGTCGATCAGGAGCACCTCGTGGGCCTGGAGATCGTCGGCGAACAGCGCGATCAACGTGAGCTTGGGTTTGAGCAGCGGAATGGCGCTCGAGAGCCGGGAGGCGATCAAGCACCAGCCCGCTGCGGGGAGCGCCGTGCTCTGCGCCCGCCACTCCCGACCCGTCTCTGCGCTCAACTGTTTTCGGATGCGGGCCCCGAATGCTTCGTCGATGGCCACGCCGAAGCCCGCGGCGACTGAGTCGCCGCCGATGAGCAGGTCGGCGCCGCCCGGCTGCAGTTTCGGGGTCTCGAGGGTCCGGATCTCGACGCCGACACAGGAGCGTTCGGGATCCGACGGGTGGCCGACCGACACGACATGGTAGCTCGCGTCGTGGAGCGCGGCGACGCTAGGCAAGCTTGCGTAGGCGGCGCGTAATCCGAGCTCCAACGCGCCCGTGGCTACGCACAGGCCGAGCGCTGCCCCGAAAAAACGATAGAGCCCCCGGCGCGGGCCCGCCGCGTCGGCGCGTTCAAGGCGGGTGGGCTCCATCACGGGCTTTTCTACCACGAATCCGGTCGGGGGAGCGCGGTGGGTTAGATCCGCGCCAGGGGTGGAGCGTGGAGCTGAAGGACCGGGTGGTGGTGATCACCGGCGCGAGCCGCGGCGTAGGCGCCGCCTGTGCGCTCGCGTGTGCCCGTGAGGGGGCCGCTCTCGTGCTCGCCGCCAAGACCGTCGAGCCCAATCCTCGCCTCGCCGGCACCCTGGGAGATACGGCGGCAGCGTGTGAGGCCCTGGGCGCGCGTACGCTCATCGTGCCCTTTGACGCGCGAGACGCGGAGCAGTGTGCCGGCCTCGTCGACGCTTCCGTAGCCGCCTTTGGGCGGGTCGACGCGCTCGTCAACAACGCCGGGGCGATCTTCTGGGCGCCCGTGGCGGATTGGCCCACCAAGAGGTACGATCTGGTGATGGGCGTCAACGTACGCGCGTCCTATGCTTTGTCCAAGGCGGTGATTCCGGTGATGCGCCGGCAGGGATATGGTCACATCCTCATGATGTCGCCGCCTGTCAACCTGGACGCCGCGGTGGGGAAGGCCCCGTACTTCTTGT
>CANKTH010000103.1 GCA_947486185.1 Deltaproteobacteria bacterium | reverse complement strand
GTGGACCTCGAGACAGCCGAGGAGGATTGGGACACGCTCCGCGCCCAGACCCGCACCCTCGCCGACACGCTGATGGCCGAAGACTGTCAGGAGGTGCCGTTTCGGAGCCCGTTCACCTGGTTCGAGGCCGCGGTTAGCATCGACGGGCAACGGTTCGAGCAGATCGACCTGCGGAAAAAGGGCTTCCTTGGCTCGATGTCCGAGGACAAGCCGGCGCTGAAGCTCGATCTCGTGGAGCACGACCCCGACGCGAGCTTCTCCGGCGTCGAGCGGCTGACCCTCAACAACGCGGTGAGCGACCCCGCGCTCGTGCGCCAGTGCCTCGCCTTCGGCTTCTTCGCGGACGCCGGGGTGGCGGCGCCGAGGTGCAGCCTCGCCCGGGTGAGCGTCAACGGCGAAGACCTCGGTATCTACGTCAATGTCGAGCCGGTGCGCGACGAGCTTCTGGAGCGGCATTTCGGCAGCGCCGCGGGCAACCTCTACGAGGGCACGCTCGCCGATTTCCGCCCGGGTTGGACCGCTACCTTGGAGAAGAAGAACAACGAGGAGCAAACCGACCGGAGCGACATCGACGCGCTGGTCGCCGCCGCCGCCGTCGAGGATGACGCGCTGATGGACGCCCTCGACGGCGTGCTGGATCTCGACGCCTTCTTCACCTTCTGGGCCGCCGAGGTGCTCATCGGGCACGGCGACGGCTACACCGGCAACACCAACAACTTCTATGTCTACGCCGACCCCGCAGACGGGCGCTTTCACTTCTTGCCGTGGGGCGTGGACGAGGTGTTGTACACCGCCGCCGAGGGAGAAGACCAAGAAGAGCCGGAGATCCTGTCCGTTTACGCATCAGGTGTGCTGGCGAACCGGCTGTACGGGATCCCCGAGGGGCGCGAACGTTACCTCGAGCGCGTGGGTGGCCTGCTCGACGGCGCCTGGGACCCGGCGGTGTTCACGGATCGTAGCGACCGGATGGCCGCGCTGATCGAGCCGGCGCTCAGCCGCCCCGGCTGGCGGGACGTCGAGGCGGCGATCGAGGACCTGCACGAGGGCCTGGAGCAGCGGGGCGAGGTCATCGCCGAACAGGTCGCGGCCGGCGGCGTCGAGTGGCCGGGAGAGCTGCGCGAAAGCTACTGTTTTGTGCCGTGGGGGAGCGCTGACGCTGAGTTCTCGACGACCTGGGGCAGCCTCTACACCGACGACTGGTTTGGCACCGGCGCGTCTACGCTGAACCTCGACCTGGACGAGGTGTTCTGGCAGGTCGAGGGCGGCGCGCTGGCCGGCGAGTCCGAAGGCGCGGCGTACGTGTACCTGCCGGCCTACGTGTCCGACACCGAGGCGGTCCTGCTCTTCTTCGCTTTCGACCCCGATCGGGTCGCGCCCGGCGAGGTCGAGATGGACCTCATCGAGAGCTACGGAGCCGTGCTCTACGCGGACTTCTCGAGGTCGGAGGAGTTCGAGTACGTCGCCTACGTCATGGGCACGTTGACCCTTGAGGAGGCGGGCACCGGTGAGGGCGATCCGGTGACGGGGAGCTTTGAGGGGCAGTTCTTGTCGTTCTGATCCGGGATCGTCGACGCACCCCGCAGGCCTTCGCCAGCGCCTCAGGCCCGATAATGTTCCAGGATACGCGCCCAGATCGCCTCGCGGGGCGCCCGCACGGCGCGGACGGTCATACCCGCGTGCGCCGCGATCTCCTCGAGCGCGCGGCTGTTGGCCGGGTCGGCGATCGCCACCACCAGCTCCTCGTCCTCTACCGCGATGGGGATCGCCTGATGCCGCTCGACGAGGTCGCGCGTGACGAGGTTGAGGACCGCGTCGCGGATACGCCAACGCATCAGGTCGAACCCGGGTTTGGTGCCGCTCTGGGCCGCGGCGCGCTCGTCGGGCACGCTGCTGCCCCCAAATGCGCCGTCGTCGCCCAGGTTGCCGGCCAGCGGCTCCTCGCCGAAGTCCATGAAGTCTTCGAAGCCTACGAATTCGTTGGGGCCGCGGTCCGCGGCGGTCTTGGGGCGGCTCCATCCCGGCGCGGCGGCGGGGCCACGCGGAGGCGGGGACGGAGGCGGGGCGCCGCGGGGGCCGGGCGTGGGGCGCGGGGCGAGCCCGGTGCCAGGTTTGACCGCTACCTCGTCGCGTCCGCGCCGGACCAGGGCGCGCTCGTCGTCTTTGCTCATGGCGGCTCCCGAGGGGGGAAAGGGCCCCTCAAGCGGTGCCTAACCGAAACGCCGCTCCCTCATGCGACGGCATGTGATCCGACCGCCGTCAGACTCGGCGGCTGGCCAGCCCCCGGGTTCCACGTGAAACGGGAGCCGATCCCACGGAAGTCCCGTGCCGGGTCGCTGTCCCCCTGGCGACGCGTCCTCGACGATGTTCTATGCTCGGGCCGAGGTCCTCCCGATGCCGCCGCCGCCCTTCACCTCCCTCCTCCTCCTCGCCTGTGCCGACGGCGTCGAGGACAGCGCGCCGGTTGTGCTGCCTGAGGAGACCGGTACGCTCCCCGCCGACAGCCCCGCCCCCTGGACCTGGGGCGACTCCGGCACCGGCACGGTGACAGAGAGCCCCGAACACACCCTGTACGTGATCCAGGAGGGCAGCTGGACCCTGTCGCCCCCGGGCGGCCCCTACACCGACCTCGTCGGCACCTTGTCGGTGGACGAGTACGTCGACGAGCTGCCCGAGAGCGAAGAAGACACCGGTGTGCTGCCTTCCTGCTCCGTCCGATACGCGCTGACCGGCGTCGTCGCCGCCCAACCCTGCGACAACTGTCGCTTCACCTTCGCCGTACAACACACGGTCACGAGCGGGGACCCCGCCCTGTGTTACGACCCGGAGCTCCCGCCCGATCACGCCGCGTGGAGCCTCGGGCTCGACGAAGATTACCGAGGATCCGAGGACTGGATCCTACGCGACTGGGGCGACGCAGGGCTCTGGCTGCCGTGGTACACCGCCACCTTCGAAGACGACACTGTGAGACTGAGCTGGAGCGTCGCGGTCGGTGTCGCGGTCGAAGAGGAGGAGGAAGAATGATCCCATTAGCCCTCCTCTTCCTGGTCAACTGTGCCCCCGACCCCGCGGCCCCGAACCTTCCGGAGACCGAGGCTCCTACGTTGAGCCTGCCTCCGGACCTGGACAGCATCGATTTTGCCACGACCTACCAGGATGCTTTGATCCGAGCGGCCTCCCTCGACGTTCGGGGGCCGTGGGCCGCCCACGCGGAGACGCTCCAGGGGCTCGAGGCCGGCTGCCCCGACGTGTACGCAGGCGCGCCCGACCTCGACAGCGAGGTCGGCGACGGTGGTTATTCCTGGTCAGACCGTTGTTCTCGCGCCGACCAGACCAGTTTTGGCGGCTGGATGTGGTGGTCCAACACCTTAGCCTCCGAAGGCGACCGGGCGGATGCCGCGGGCAGCACGGTCACGGGCCAGCGGGATCTCGAAGGCGACGCCACCATCTCCACGGCGGCGGCGGACGTGCTGTTCCGCTTCAACGGCGAGAGCCACGACACGCTGTCGCGGGTCGAAGCGCCCGACTACCTCCGTTGGACCTGGTCAAGCGAGGTGCTGGGTGACGCGAGCGGCAGCCTGCTCGGAGAGGACTGGCGGGCCGACGTCTACCTCTACGCGGTAGGCGACGACGCGGGGGCGAGCGGCGTGGAGCTCCGCGGGAACGTCTACACGCCCGGCGCGCTGATCGCCGAACGTTTCGACAGCATCGCGGTCGATCTCAGCTTCGCGACCCCGGAGACCACCGCTCCCGAGGGCTGCGCGCTCGAGCCCTCCGGCTGGATCGCGGTGCGTGACGCCGACGCCTGGTGGTACGACCTCGTGCTCGCGCCCCGCACCACCGACACCAGCGCCGTCGCCGACCCAGACGAGCCCTGGTCGGCTTGTGACGGCTGCGGCACCCTCTACGTCCGCGGCCTGCCTCAGACCGAACGTGAGGTCTGCCTCGACTTCTCGTTCTTGTGGGACTACCTGATCACGCCGCCGGAGCCCGCCGAGTTTGCGCTCTCGCTCCGCGACCTCTTGCCGGAGGCCCCATGACCGTTCGGACCCCGGCGAAAGCGACGCTCTGCTCTGTACTGCTGCTCGCGTCGGGGTGCGCCGACCCGCCGACCCACGACGGCATCACGCTCCTCTCCCCCCGTCGCCAGCTCATCCGGCTCTCGGTAGATCTTCGCGGCGTTCACCCGACCGAGGTTGAGCTCTCGGCGATCGAGGCCTCTCCGGAGCTCTACGAGGGCTTCGCGGATCGTTACCTCGCCGACCCGCGTTTCCTCGACCGGGTGGAGTCCATCTGGGACCTCCGTTTTCGTACCCGCACCGGCGAGACCTACTTCGACGTACCCGAGGGTATCGACCCCGCGCGACTCGCCGATTCGCTAGGAGACGAGCCGCTGAAGCTCATCCGTCACATCGTGGACCAGGATCTCCCCTGGTCCACCGTAGTGACCGCGCCCTACACCATGGCAGACCCGGCTCTATCCGCCTGGTGGAACATCCGGCGTGAAGGCGATGCTGACGACCCGGCTTGGTTGCCCGGCTTTTATCAGGATGGACGGCCGATGTCCGGCGTGTTGTCCATGACCACGCTGTGGCAACGTTACCCCTCTGCGGGGGTCAACAGCAACCGACACCGGGCCAACCAGGTCTCCCGAATCCTGTTGTGTGACGACTACCTCGCCCGACCCGTGAGTTTTGCGCGTACCCAGGCGGACGCGTTGACCTCGGGCGATCCTGAAGCGGTGATCCGAGACAACGGCGTGTGTATGTCGTGCCACTCGAGCCTTGACCCGTTGGCGGCCAACTTTTACGGCTTCTGGTGGGAGGTGGAGGGTGACCGGGAGGACCAGACCGTCTACCGCCCCGAAGATGAGGAGCTCTGGCGCGAACATGCAGGGCGTTCGCCGTCATTTGGTGGGATGGCGATCAACGGGCTGCCCGAGCTTGGGCGGGAGCTGGCGGCCGACTCCCGGCTCCCCCGGTGTGCCACGGAGACCCTGCTCGGCGCATTGGGCCAACGGACGCTCGACGTAGACCTGGACTGGAGCGAAATCGAGCGACACCGTGGGGTATTCGAGACGGAGGACCAGAGTGTGCGCGCCCTGGCCCGGTCGATCGTCACCAGTCGGGAGTACCGCGCGGCTGCTTTCGCCGACACCCGCGCGGCCCGGGTGCCCACCGTCAAGACGGTCGAACCGGCGCAGCTCGCCGGGATCATCGAGGGCATCACCGGATATCGTTGGGTGTTCGACGGTCGGGACGGCCTGACGACGCTCGACTCCGGCCTCGTGATCCTCGCGGGGGGCACCGACGGCCGGCTGGTGACCGAGCCCAACCACGAACCCTCGGTGGGGCTGGCCCTCATCCAGGAGCGGCTGGCGTGGTCGGCGGCCTGGGCGGTCGCGCGCGCGGACCTCGATCCAGAGCGCCAGGGTGACGCGCGCCTCCTGCACCTCGTGACCGTCGAGGACACGCCGGACAGCGCACGAGCTGCCTTTGAGGCGCAGATTCGCGCGCTCTACCTCGCGGCCACCGGCGTTCCGCTCGAAGGCGAGCCGCCGCCGGAGCTCGACACCTTGATCACGCTCTGGCGGCAGCTCTACGCGGTGGACCGTTCTCCGGTCACCGCCTGGGCGGGGGTCGTCTCGGTGGTGCTCCGTGACCCGATGGTCCTGTTCTATTGATTTCCGACGATCGCGGCCGGCTCATTTGCCGTTGGGGAAGAGATGAAACGACGTGACCTGCTCCAGTCCCTCGCCGGCGCCGCCGCGCTTGGAACGCTCGGCTCCCGCGCCGCGGTGCTCCGCCAGGCCCGCGCCGCGGAGGTCTACGGCGACCGTAAGTTCCTGTTCTTCTTCGCTTCCGGCGGCTGGGACCCGACGCCGCTCGACCCGAAGTTCGCGGCCGACGGTGTCTCGCCGCTGACCGGCACCGACATGGACCCGGGCACCGTGCTCGCGCGTGCGGGCAACCTCACCTGGTCCGGAGGCCCCGATCGTGAAGGAATGACCCGCTTTTTCCAACGTTGGGGTGGGCGAGCCGCGCTGGTGCGGGGCGTCGACGTACACAGCGCCGGCCACGAGTCGGGTATGTCGTGGACGATGACCGGCACCTCGGCCTCGTCCATGCCGGACTGGGCGGCGATCCTGGCCTCTCGCGGGACGGTAGACTATCCGATGCCGCACGTGGTCTTCTCGGGCCCCGCGTACCCGGGCAGCTTCGGCGCGGCGGTGATCCGCGGCGGAGGCGGCACGTTGCTCGATCTGATCGACGCGGACATCGTGGGGCAGGCCGACGCGCCGGCGCCGGTCGCGCCCCCGCCGATGGACCGGATGATGGACGCGGCGCTCTACGGGCGGGCGGGCCGTTTTGCCACCGCGGCGGGTCCGGGCACCCGCGCTGAGGCCCTCTTGGGAACGCTGGATCGGGCGATGGAGCTGGAAGGACGCCGCTTCGAGGCCGTGCTCGGGGACACCGGATCGAGCCTGCTCGACCAGGCGTCGATGAGCATCGAGCTCATGCGCCTGGGCATGTGCCGCTCGGCGATGATCGGCATTCCCGGCGGGTGGGACACCCACGGCGGCAACCAGGACGTCGGCCCCCAGCTCGACAGCTTCTTCACCGACCTGGACTCCCTGCTCGACTCGTTGGCGAACACGCCGGGCACGTTGACCGACTGGCTGATCGACGAGGTGGTGGTCGTGTGCCTGTCCGAGCTTGGGCGCACGCCGCTGTTCAACGGGTCGATGGGGCGCGATCATTGGCCTTACACCTCGGCGCTCGTGCTGGGCTCCGGGGTGCGCGGCAATCAGGTGCTCGGGCGCACCGACGACGGCTTCCTCGCCTTGCCGATCAACCTCGGGACCGGGGCGGCAGACAACAACGGCTCGCTGATCGGGGCGGAGAACCTTGGGACTGCGCTGCTCAAGCTCGGCGGACTCGACCCGGAGCTCTACCTGCCCGGCGTGGCCCCGCTGGACGGATTGCTCGCTTGAGCCGAAGCTGCCGCCGAGATGGAGCACAGACGACCGTGGGTTGGGGAGCCGCGTTCGGCCTGGTAGTGTGGCTCGGAGCCTGCTCGGGCGGTGAGGACTCGAGCGGCGACTGTCATCGTGAGCCGCCAGTCACCTGGGAGAGCTGGGGCCACGGTTTCCTCGACCAGCAATGTACCGCCTGCCACTCCTCTCTGGTGCCGGAGGGACAGCGGAACGGTGCTCCTCCAACCGTCAACTTTGACACCTACGCCGACGTCCTCGGCCTGTATGATCGGATCGCCGCGCGGGTCGCCGAGGGCTCGATGCCGCCGGGGGGCGGCGCTTCGGCGGCGCAGCAGGCGCTGATGGCGGAGTGGGCGAGGTGTCAGCTCGCGGACGATGCTCGGGTGGCGACCGAATGAAGCGTGTAGCTCCTCTATTTTCACGCAGCCTCGCGCCGATGCTCGTGGGCGCGATCGGCTGCTCCGAGTTCTCGCTCCACGAGGAGCCGGTCCTGCCGCCGGCCGTTCCGCCGGGGCGCGATCAGGGGCCCGGCGGCGTACCGCCCGACTGGAACGACTGCGAGGGGGGCTACGCGGGGCACTATTTCAACCTGCCTGACGATCACCCGGACGTCGAGACAAGGGTCTCCAGCCTCGACGGCGTCGATTGGTGGGACGAACGATACGCCAGCTTCGAGCGCTATGAGCCCTCGCTCGACCTCGGACCGTCGTGGTGGCCGGTCGACGAAGCTTTCGCCAACGACCCGCGCTACTTCGCCGCGGTCTGGTACGGATGGATCCGGGTGGAGGAGGGCGGCGGCTACCCGGTGATCGCAGGATCCGCGACCGACTTGCAGGTCGTGGTGGGGGAGACCGTGGTGGTCGAGCAGATCGGCGCGACGGAGCTCGACACGCGCACCTATGACGTGGACCTTCAGTCGGGCGTCGCGCCGGTGGTGGTCCGTTTTGCCCACCGGATCGGCGAAGAGGACGGGATGCGCTTCCGTTTTGGGACTGACCAAGTGCAGCTTTGTTATCCGGCGTGGGAGTGAGGCTGAGCGGCTGCGCGCTTCGTATCATCCGTGTGTTTCCGTTCTTCGAGCGACAACTCAATAAATCTTCCCTTCTCCCGCACCGCGCGGGAGAAGGCGGCCGAAGGCCGGATGAGGGTATTTGAACTGCGTGAATATCCACTATCAGTACGACAAGTCTGCCTCTTCGCCTACCCCATCTCGGCCGTTGGCCACGCACGCTCGCGAACGGGCGAGAGCCCCACTTCGCGGCTTTGAACCATCCTATCGGGGTCGTGGGTGATACCGAGTATCACGCCGGGTGCGGTGACAGAGCGCCCGCGGTGGGGAGCGGCGCTGTGTCAGACGAACCGCATCGTCACCTCTTCGTGAACATCTCTTCGAGGAAGGCGACATAAGACCGACTCCCCGGCGCCGTCTTGAGACGCCGCGCGGAGCCGGCGAGCCGGCTCAAGATTGCGTCAAACTCGGCCTGACTGGTCGGGTGCAACCCCAACATCAACGCGGCGGCCTGCCACAATGAATCGTGCAACGGACCGAGGCTTTTTCCATCAGGCCGGCGTCGGAGCACGCCGTAGACCTCTTCGACATCCCCGTCCAGGGGCGCGTGGATGGTCCGCGCGTAGTCCAACAGATGCAGCTCAATGACCGCAAGCGACGGGACGTACTCGGGCGGATACTCGGCGAGCGAAGGGGGAAGGCGACTGCCCCGTAGCAGGGCGCGGAGCGAGGGGACCCTCCAGATGATCGGGGAGCCGCCAGCGGTGAGGAAAAGCTCCTCGCGTGCGTGTGTCCCGCCGTCGGGAAAGCGGAACAGGACGTGGAGCCGGCTGGGGTCGAGGCCGGAGTCGCCGAGCGCGGTTGAGAGTGCGGGGTGCAGGTTCATGGTTGGGGGGCTATCTGATGGGGGAGGGGGGAGTCGAGGGGGCGCACAGGCCTGTGACATAGGTTTGCTACAGTAGGGCGGCGGGTCACGGTTGAGATTGAGGGATTCAACCTGGATGTCGGCGGCGTGGTCGAGGAGTTCCGAGTCCAGCTGGCTCCCCGTGATCGGGTCGGTCGCCACGAGTTGGCAGAGGCCCCGGTCGTACAGCGCGTCGAGCGCGATCTGGCCCGAGAACACCGTGAGCATGTCGGCGAGGTGACGCTCGGCGCTCGCACGGTCCTTCTGATGGCGGGCCCAGCGAAGGATCGTGGTCGGATCGAGCTTTACGAGGTGGAGTTGCTCCCGCGCGAACGCCGCCACGGCCGCGGCCGACCTCCTCCGCACGACGAGGTCGGTCACGAGCCGCATCGCCGACCGGGTGTACTGCGCGGACGTCCAAGCGTCAGGGGAATGCACACAGAAAGACCTGCTTGTTCAATGATTTTCCCTCATGCCCGACCCGGCGTGACCCTGAAGCCTGATCGAGGTCGGACTCGAAGGAGAAGAGGAGGGGGTCGGGCGGCGCCGCGTTCGCCTCCACCGCGTAGCACATGAGCGCGCGCTTGAGCTCTGGGATCGCCCGAAACTGGACAAGCCCCGCGTCCGCGGCGTTCCAACACCGCTCGTACTCGCGGGTGGCCTCGAGGTCGTTCCACGTGCTCCGCAAGTGCGGCACGCTGGGGCGGACCAGGATGTCGATCGGGGTCGCGTCGCCCGCGCCGGCGAGCGCCGCCTGGAGCTGGGCGCGGTACGCGAGCGTGAGCGGCTTGTCGACGGCGTCACGGCGGCGGAAGGTCGGCTGATCTGCCGCGGTGACGAGCAGCGCGTAGCAGCCGAGCGCCATCTGCGGCGGCACCTTGGATGCGTCGAAGCGGGGGGCCTCCGCCGCGTGGGCCGGCGCCAACAGGGCGGCGAGCATGAAGCAGGGTCCGACCACGCCCAGATTCTATCCCCAGAACCACCTGAACGGCGGGGCGGTTCGGTGAATTCCCGGCTCGCGCGACTTGCAGCCCAAGGTGCGTGCCCTCAGGCACATCGCTGCGTTGCGCGATGATCGCGTTACCGCGGCTGCTCGGTCAAGCGAGTGGGCGGACGCGATGGCGCAGGGTTTGGCAACCGCGCTCCCGACGGCCAGTGGGCATTGGGTGACACGGCGGTCGAGGGCGGTGTACAGGTCGCCGCGGTGGCGGATAAAGTGCGGGTCCGCGGTCTGTCTGCCCCCAGGTCGGTGCGGGGGAACGGCGTTGACCGCAGCTTTGCGGAGTCGGGAACGACCTCCTGAATTGGTACCTGGCCATCCAGCCGCACGCGATTTCAGGGGCGCCGGTGTCCAGGTCGGGCATCGAGTCAGCCTGTGCGAGCCTGATGCTACCTGCGGAGCGCTTTGCCCCAAGGTGGCACTTCGGCGCAGGCCGCCGACGGGTTGAAGGAGTCCCATGCCAGTATCGACGGGCCGCGCTGCGACCGGGTGCAACACCTCGGCGCCATGGCTCGCCTGGCGCTTTTTGGACACGAGCTCTCCGGGGTGCCGCTCCTGAGGCGGCGGTGAAGAGAGTCACGATCCAAGAGGGGCAGCACAGCGCCAGGTGCCCGTCGGGCAACCGAGCGTAGCGAGGTTGGGGCCGGCCGCCGACCCGCCAGGGCGGCGGCCGCACCAAGGCCGTCAGGCCGCGCCCAGAGGGGACCGACGGCGAAGCCGGGGCGCCCAGAGTCAGGCGTCGCGCACCTCCAAAGTTCACCTCTGCCCTTCACTTCCACCGGGTCAGGATCTGCTCCCGGTCAAACAGCTCCACCGCCATCCAGGTCAGCGCGACGTCGAGCAGCAGGCAGGCGAGGCACGCGATGCCGACCAGGGTCCCGTTGACCAGGAACAAGCCCAGGCTCTGGCCGACGAGCGCGAGCACGAGCGGGAGCACCACCACGCCCGAGAGCTGCTGCGCGGTCCGCGGATCGGTGACCTTCGACGAGATCACCACCGCGAAGTCTACCGAGGCGACCGCCAGGAGCGGCCCGAGCACAAACACCGCCGCCAGCCACGCCGGCGCAAGGATGGCGCCAAGCAGCGTCGGTGCAAAAATGGCGATCGCGGCGTAATAGACGCCGACCCCCAGCCACGTCGCGCCCACCGCGGGGACCACCGCGGCGACGATCTTGCCGACGAGCAGCTCGGCCGTCGTGATCGGGGTCGCCAAGAGCGGCTCCAGCGTGCGGCTGGTCTTCTCTCCCACCACGCTGTAGCTGGCGAAAACCGTAGGGAGCAGGACCGGCAGCATCATGAACAGGAGCAGCATGAGCGTCGCCATATAGGCCCCTATACAGTCGCTCGGGGCGAGCCCCGTGCACAGGTCTCCGGTCAGCTTCAAGATCTCGTCGGCGTCCTTGCTGTTCCCCACCTCCGCGCCTGCGGCCTGGGTGGCCACGACCGAGCCGACCCCGGTGACCACAAAGATCAGGGGCGTGAACAGCATGGTGAAGAGCACGATGGCGCTCCGCAGGACCTCCTCCCACTCCTTACGCACGATGATCCAGACCATTTTCATGAGGGATTCCCCAGGATCTCCAGGTAGATCCGCTCCAGGCTCTGTTGGATTTCGGTGACGTATTGGACTCGGGCCCCCGCCGAGACAAGGGTCTGGATCAGGATCGGGTTGTTCGTGTCGGGATCCCGCGTGCGCACGACCAGCCGGTCTCCCGACCGGGCGACCTCCGGCGCGAAGGGCAGCGCCTGGAGCAGGGCAACATGGGCGTCGGTGGCACCTTGGAGGCGGATTTCCACCTCCCGGCCGTAGGTGCGCTCCCGGAGGCCCGGAGGCGTGTCCACGGCCAGGAGGCGGCTCCGGAAGAGCGCCACCCGGTCGCACAGCTGCTCGGCCTCGGTGAGGTTGTGCGTACACACGAACAGGGTGCGGCCGGCGGCTTTGAGCTCACCGATGAGCGTACGGATCCGGCGGGCGGCCTCCGGGTCGAGGCCGCTGGTGGGCTCGTCGAGGAAGAGGATCGGCGGCTCGTGGATCAGCGCCCGGCCGATCGCCAGCTTCTGGCGCATTCCCTTGGAGAAGGAGCCGACCGGGTCGTCCCGCCGGTCCCAGAGATCGAGCATCTCCAGGTACTTCTGGACGCGGGCGTCGATGTCGGAGACCCCGTGGAGGGCGGCGAACAACGAGAGGTTACGCCGGGCCGAGAGGCGATCGTACATGCCGGGCGTCTCGGTCAGGAGCCCGACCCGACGGCGGACCTCCTGCGCGTCGGCCACCACGTCGAAGCCTGCGACAACCGCCCCGCCAGAGCTGGGGGCCAGGAGCCCGCAGAGCATACGTACGGTCGTGGTCTTGCCCGCGCCGTTGGGGCCGAGAAAGCCGAGACATTCTCCGCGTTTTACCTCAATATCCAGGCGGTCAACCGCCAACAGGCCCCCGAAACGGCGGCTCAGGCGGCGGGTCTCAATCATCGCTCCTCCTCACGTGGGGCGGCCGAGCGGCCGATAGGTACCCGCTCGACCTGCCGTAGCGCCACCGGGGGCGCCTCGACAGGCGCCGGGGCATCTTCACGGCGCAGAACCATGATGATCATCAGGCCGACCGCAGCGAAACCCGCGATCCACAATTCGGCCCAAAGGGGCTGACTGCGCAAGGCGAACCAGACCGCCCCCGCGTTCACCAGGGTGTGGAAGGCTACCGACGCGACCAGTCCGCCGAGGCGCCCGGCCCGGACCGACTGGAGCACCAGCAAGGACATCGTGATGTGGCAGATCAGCGACAACGCCCGCTCCAGGGCCCCCAACAGCATCTGCCACGCGGGGGTCTGAAGGGCGGTGTTGAGCTGGGCCTCGATCACCGGGACCATTTCGGGGGGGAGCCCGAGCGCCGCGGCGCCCTGCTGCTGGGCCAGGCCGAGGACGAGCGCCGAGGTGCCGATGCTCATGCCCACGAGCATCGCCTCGATCCCGCCGTGGCCCGCCCCGAGCATCAGCCCCTGGCCCCAGCTCCGCGCGTCTGGCAGCCGCCGGTAGGCCAGCCACCGAGCCGGCTCCTCGCACATACCCGCGGAGAGCCCGAGCCCGAGTGGCAGGAGCCAGACGCTCCACGTTTCGGGAGGCGTCGGCAGAAGCCCCGAGGTGAAGGCCCGGCCCACCGCGAGGTTCAGCGGGATGTGGACGACCTGGGAGAGCACGAAGGTCAAGGCGCCGAAGCCCCAGAGCCCGTAGGCGGCCCCGAGCCGCCGGTGGGCCCAGACCGCCAGCGCCGCCGGCATGAGCAGGCAGAGGAGCGCGCCGAGAACCAATAACGGCACGTGCATCGGGGTCGGTTAGCCGGTTGGCGGTTGCCGCGCCCTAACCGGGGGATCCAAGTGGTCCCCCGCCTCAATCGTGAGGATGCTCATCCTCTTCGGGCGCGGGAGGCGCGGGTTGAATGCGACAGCGGTCGGGGCGCAGCCGTTCCGCGCCTGGACCGCCGAACCCCGTTAGATCGCCCGCGATGATCGTCACCGTGACCGTCTTGATTCAGCAGAAGGACCCCGCGGGCTCTGCCTTTGTCGTGGTGCCGGCGAACGCCGTCGCGGCTTGGGGACTCACCCGGACCCCCACGGTCGAGGGTACGCTCGACGGCGCCCCGATCGGACGTCGGTCGCTCGTGCACTGGGACGAACAACGCTGGTTTATCGAGCTTCGCCGTGAGCTCACCGTCTCGATCGGCAGGGGGGTTGGCGACCTGGCGACGCTCACCATCCACCCGGCGTCGACGGAGCTGCCCACCGAGCTCTGCGAGGTCATCGAGGCCGATCCGGGTGCGGCGCTTCGGTGGGAGGCCGCCTCGGCGGCGCAACAACGGATGATCCGTGAGGACATCCTGGGCGCGAAGACCAGCGCGGCGCGGCGCCGGCGGGCAGAGAAGGCGCTAGCCCCGTGCGAACGGCCGCCGAAGCCCGCTGTCAAGCTTGCAGGCGCGGGTCCCCGGCCCCTGCTCCTGCGCGTCGTCGGGAGCGATCTTCCTGGGCTTGTATGTGAGCCTTACCGCGACGTCCACGTCGGGATGGTCGAGCGAACGCGGGGAGAGCCCGAGGTGCTCGTGCCCGCGAATCGGCCGCAGGTCACGTGGAACACCCGCATCGAGCTGCGAGAAGGGGCGGGGCAGGCGGCGTTCCGCGGCCCCGCGGTGAGTGGGCCGCCGCACGAGACCTTCGTCTACCTGACCTGGGTCGGCCGGCTCGACGGCGCGCACCCGGCGATGTTTCGGCGGGCCAAGCTTCGGTTGGACAAGATCCCACCCGAGGTGCTCGCCGCGGCGCTCCTCTCGGGCGGGCTCCTATGCGAAGTCGGACTCACCGACCCGCCTGGTATGCCGCTCTGCGGGTCGGTGCGCCCGCCGATCGTCCAGTGGCGCGCTTTGAACTTGGAGGAGCTGGGGGACCCCGACTGAGCGCCGATCAGTATCCTGAGGCAACGCGCGGGCCACACACGCCTCCGGCTGCGCGTCGCCGGCGCGGGTCGGGCGCGGTGGGCGCGGGGGCGATACGGTCGGGTCGATGCCCCAGGTCTGCAACGTCCATCGGCTCCGTCTCGACGTGCCGGTCGAGCGCGTCGGCCCGCTCCTGGACACGCTGGGCTCGCCTGATGACCTCCTGTGGCCCACACGTTGGCCACCGATGCGACTCGACGGGCCCCTCGGAGTCGGCGTCCTTGGGGCGCACGGGCCGGTGTCCTACGTGGTGGACCACTACGTGCCGTCTCGTCAGGTGCGCTTCACCTTCCAGCGGCCTCGGGGCTTCCACGGGCACCACCGTTTTGAGGTCCTCCCCGACGGCGACGGGACGATCCTCGAGCACCACGTGGAGATGTCCACCTCGGGGCTGGCGATGCTCCTGTGGCCTCTGGTCCTGGGCCCGCTCCACGATGCGCTCGCTGAGGACGCTGGCGCCCGGGCCGCCCGCGCGGTGGGTGTAGTCAGGCCCGATCCGCCATGGAGCAGCTACGTTCGAATGTTACGACGCTTGTTCCAGCACTTCTGACCGGAAGATGCCAGCTCGGCGACTCGGCCCTACCGGGAGGCGCTCGACCCGGGGATCGTAAGCGAGGGCCGCCGCCGCACCCGCCTGGATCGCCGATTCCAACGAGGCCGTGAAGTAGGCCGACCGGCCGTTGAGGCTGGTGGCGAGGTAGATCGGGGCGGCCCCTGCTTGAACCGGGAGAGCGCCGTGATGGACCACCTGGGTCGCGTCGGAGAGGCCGTACACCGCGTGGCCCACCGGCTCGGGTAAGTCCGGCGCGATGCGGCGTTCATCTTCCCATAAGATCGAAGCGAGCGCGTCGAGGCTGTGCTCCCTTGCCCGGGTGCCGAGCCGCGGATGGACCAGGTCGGTGGCGAGGCTCACGGAGCCCACCACCGCCGTCACCGCGGGCGGCGGAAGGTGGTCACGATACTGGGCGTGCTCCACGAGGATGGGGTGCCAGCCGGTGCGTACATTGTGCCCACCTAAAGGCAGCGGACGCGGGAGTGGGCGATCGAAGTACCAGGCTACGCCGAGGTGTTCGTAGAGGGACTCGGCGAGGACGGTGTCGAGCGGCGTGACGCCAGGGGTGAACCCTCGAGACACCGCGGGATCGCTCGCCCGGAGCAGCTGCGCGAGCGCGCGGGGCGCTATCGCGAGGAACACGGCATCAACGTCGGCGAAGCTGCCGTTCTGGAGGGTGAGCTGCACGCCGGTGGCTACGGGTCGGAGGCTCTCTACGCGACAGGCGGTCCGGACGGGGACGCCGAGGCCTTCGAGTTTCTCGAGCCAGATCGAGATGAAACCGCCGGGTGCGTTGGGGGGACGGGTGTTCCAGTAGAGCGAGGAGCCGCCGCCCGACAGGATCGAGCCCAGGTTCCCCCCGAGCCGGTGGAACAGCTCCCACATGGTCATCCGCAGGGTGCCCGCGATGCCGCCCAACGCGGTTGCCCGCATCCACGCCTGACCACGCTCCGAGATCGAATGGGAGGTGAGCCACTCGGCTACCGACACGTCCCGGTAGCTCTGTAAACCCGAGGCGTTGCGTACGAAGGCGCCCGCGAACTGCGCGAGATCGGCGGCGGAACAATCCGCCACAAAGGGGCGTAACCAGTCCCGCGTGAGGTCGTGGTGCGGGGTGAAGTGCTCCTCCCACCGGGTGCCGAGGAGCCTCAACAACGCGGGCGCGCTGTGGTAAGTGGGCTGGTACACCTTGCAGGAATTCTCGCTGATATACCTGCCTTCCGGGTCGAGCTGCGCCGCCCAGAGGCCTCCGGCGCTGGCGCCCGCCTCGTAGACGGTGACCGCGTGCCCGGCGCGCGCGAGGAGCAGGGCCGCGGTGAGCCCGGCAGGACCGGCACCGACAACGGCGACGACCCGGGCCGGGGGCCGCGCGGGAGCAACAGAGGGCATCCGGGAGAGAGGAGGGGGCACGTCCAGGCCTTGGACGGGCGACATAGCCTGTGACTCGACGGCTGTCGTCTGCCGACGTAGAGAGAGGAGCGGGGACCGGCGACCCGCGGACCCGGTCGGTGACGCTACACGGACCCGGCGTGGCCCCTCGCGGCGCGAGCCCCACCAGCATCCGCTCCGATGCCTGGCCTCCCGCACCGTCGCTCAACCACAGCCGCAGCCCCCGGCGAAGTCGGGCTTCTGGGCAGCTTTCCAGCCCTGCCAACCTTCGCGGGCGATGAACGCCGACAGGATCAGCGCCGCAACACCGTCGGCCCACCATAAGGCCGGCACAAGCAGGAACAGCAGGCTCCCGGCGAGGAGCACGCCCGAGAGCTGGATGCAGGCGAGCGAGCAGGCGGCGTCCATCTCCAACGTGCGGCTGTTCAGGGCCAGCGCGGCCGATCGTTTCGCCCGCCACAGAAAGCCCATCATGCCCAGGCTCACCAGGCTCACCACGACGGAGGGCAGGGTGCTGCCGGGGTGGCCGCCCGCGACGAGCTGGGCCCCGGCGCCGAGCGTGGTAGCCGCGGCGAGCACCAGGAAGAAGGCGCTGATCCAGCGGGTGGCGGTCCGTTCCTGAGCCTTACGGGTGGTGGCACAGCCCGGCGGGCGTGTGAGTTTCCACCACACGACGCCCGCCGACCCGACCTCAACCCAGGAGTCGAGGCCGAAGCCGAACAAGGCCACCGACTCCTCGGCGACGCCGAAGCCCATCGCCACCAGCCCCTCGAGGATGTTCCAGGCGATGGTCAGCGCAGCCAACATCCGGGCCCGCCCCGCCCAGTCCACGCCCGGATTCCCTGCGGCCGTCACCTGCACGTCTCACCTCTGCGGAGAATATGGCAGCGTATAGGACGATTGTCCCGGAAAAACGAGCCCGCCCCAGCCTCAGCTCCGGCACTATGTGCGGCCCTCCCCAACGGAATCGAGCTTCGACCGAGGGAGACCACGGCGGATGTCCCTTGAGACCTCAACGCGGGATCAGCTGCCCGACACAAGCAGAACGGCATGCGGCACCAGCCCGCCGACCATGACCACGACGAACAGCACCACCATCCGAACGACCCGCAGCGTCGCGCTCACGGAGACGGGCAAAGCATTCGGTGTCCAGGTGCGCGAGATCCTGGCCGTGACGCGGGCGACCCAGATCAGCCTCGCATCGGAGGTGCCGGGCGGCTCTTTACGGGTCTCGGTGCCCGTCCCGCTCGGTCGAATGCTGGCGGGCCCGGTCATCGCCGAGTTCCGACGCCGGTTTTCTAACGTCCGGCTCGAGATCAGACTCCAGAACGAGCGGGTGGACCTGGTGCGTGACGGCTTCGACCTGGCGATTCGTGGCGGGCCGCTGCCCGACTCGGAGCTCACGGAGACTCCGGTGACTCTGAGGTTGACGGGTCAAGGGTTTGGGGTCGGTGGTCGTTTGGGGTCGCGGAGGACCCTTCCCAGGGTGAGGGTGCCGATCGTGGGCACACGTCTCCCCTGGAGTGGGCGTCAGGGACCCGGCGATGTGTCT
>CANKTH010000102.1 GCA_947486185.1 Deltaproteobacteria bacterium | reverse complement strand
GAGCGCCGCGAGAAGAACCACAAGTCCAAGTCCATGAACGAGCCAGGAGAGCCGCCCGCCGCCGGATCGGGTCACCAGGCAGCGTCCGCGTCCCCACCGAGCGAGCCGCCGCGTACGAGGCGCCCCGTAGCCGCGAGCGCGGGGTGGAGGATCTGGTCGTCGCGCCAGACCGCGGTCGTCGCCCGGACCAGCGCGCGGGCGCGCTCGATCGCCGGGGCCAAGGCGACGGCAGGACCCACGCTGCGCTGGCCACCCGGGAAGCTCACGCCCTCGCGCCGGAACTCCAGGGCCTGCGCCGCCAGCAGCACCTCGATCCCGACGATGTCGGCGAGGTTCTCGATGACCCGCAGCGTCAGGCGCCCGGCGATAGGGCCCATGGAGACGTGATCTTCAAAGTGTTGGATCGTCGGGATGGTGTCCACCGACGCGGGGTGGCTCAGACCCTTACACTCGCTCGCCAGGGAGGCGGCGGTGTATTGCGCCAGCATGAAGCCAGAGTTCAGCCCCGTGCCCTCCACCAGGAAGCTCGGGAGATCGCCGTTCAGTGCCCCATGTGTGAGCCGAAAGGAGCGCCGTTCGGACTGCGTAGCGGCCTGGGTGAGCGCGATACGCAGGTAGTCGAGCACGACGGCCACGGGAGCCCCGTGGAAGTTCCCTGCCTCAACCTCACCTTCTCCGTCAACCCACAGCGGGTTGTCGCACGCAGCGTTGAGCTCGTGGGTGACCGTCTCGGCCGTGTGCGCCAGGGCGTCCCGGGCGGCGCCGAGGACGGCGGGCGCGGCCCGTAGCGAAAAAGGGTCGGAACGTTCACCACAACGGGCGAGCGTGCTGCCTTCGAGGAGGCCCCTGAGTCGGGCGGCCACCGCCACCGCCCCGGGGTGAGGTCGCGCCGCCATCGCTCCCGGTGAAATACAGCGTAGATCGGCGCGTAGAACCTCCATGGTCATCGCGCAGGCCACCTCGGCGGCGTCCAGAAGCCGCGCCGCCCGGGTCACCGCGACCGCCGCCAGTCCGACGGTCAGCGTCGCGCCGTTGATCAGGGCCAGGGCCTCCTTGTCGGTGAGGTGCAGCGCGTTGGGGGGCGCGCAGGGCCGCCCCGCCGCGTCCTCCACGGCCCCCCCCAGACCGGCGATGACCCGTGCCACGTGCGCCAGCGGCGCGAGATCGCCTGCAGCGCCGACCGAACCTTGTGAAGGGACTACCGGCGTCTTCTGCTCGTTGAGCAGGTGGAGGAGCGCGTCGATAACGACGCTTCGCACCCCCGAGCTGCCGTGGGCCAGCGCGTTGGCGCGTGACACGATCATCGCCCGGACGATCGGCTGCGGCAGCGGCTCCCCGACCCCCGAACAGTGGGCGAGCAGGAAGGGCGCGACGAGCTCGGCACCCGGCGGTGCGGCTTCACCCACGAGGAAACGGTGTTTTCTGACCAGGACGCTGGGGAGGCCAGCCCAGATTGCGGCGGTGCGGTCGCAACGTGCGCGGGCGTCGCCCGAGAGGCGTACCCGAGCGCCGTGGGCCACGGCGTGCACCGCGGCGGGCGTCAGCGAGCGCCCGTCCAGCTCGAGCTCGGCGATCATCGTCATGGGATCTCCAACACGCCCGAACCCATCGCTTCGGCTACGGCCTCAATCTGTTCGGACGGCACTTCACAACCTTCGATCAACGCCTCGATCTGCGGGAGCAGCGCGGTCGCGGCGGCGCCGGTCCGGGCGTGTGGCTCCTCCTGGAGTCGAAGGCGCAGTCCCGCCGCCGCGCACAGGAGCTCAATCGCGACGACGCGGCGGCTGTTGGCGATCACCTCACGCAGGCGCCAGGCGGCCGTCGTGGACATCGCGACGTGATCCTCCTGATCCTCGCAGGTCGGGATCGAGTCCACGGACGCGGGCCACGCGAGGGCCTTGTTCTCTGAGACCAGGGCGGCGGCGGCGGCCTGGGGCACCAGCATTCCCAACGAAGGGCGGTCCAAGCCGGAGAGTGCCGGTGGGAGCCGCGCCGACAGCGAGCCGGTGGTGAGCCGATACAGGCGGCGCTCGGACAGGTTGGCGATCTCCGCCACCGCGATCTTGGCGCTGTCGGCCGCGATCCCCACCGGCTCCCCGTGGAAGAGACCGGCCGAGAAGGCGTGGTCAAAGCCGGGTTCGTCCATCAGGATCACCGGGTTGTCGGTCACCGCGTTGAGCTCCACCTCGACCACGCTCCGGCCGTAACGTAAAGCGTCGCGGCACGCGCCGAGCACGACCGGCGTACAACGAAGCGAATAGGCGTCCTGGACTTTACCGGGGATCGAGTCGACCAGCGTGCTGCCGGCGAGCAGGCTCCGTAGTCGTCGCGCGCTCTCGATCGCGCCGGGGTGGGGTCGGAGCGCGTGTACCGCCGGATGAAACGCGCGGGTGACGCCGCGCAGCGCCTCGATGCTCATCGCCGCGGCGGCTTCGGCGGCAGCCACGAGGGCCTCGGCGTCGATCATCGCCAGCGCGGCGATCGCCGTGGTCAGCTGGGCCCCATTGGTCATCGCGAGGCCGTCCTTGGCCTGGCAGCGGAGCGTAGCGATGTTGGCCCGCTCCATCGCTGCTGGCCCGGGCTGTCGGATCCCCTCGAACCACGCTTCGCCCCCTTCCCCGAACACGACGAGGCCGAGGTGGGAGAGGGGGGCGAGGTCCCCCGAGCTGCCGCAGGAGCCCTGCTGGGGCACTACCGGGGTGACCTTTCGGTTCAGCATCGAAAGGAGCGTATCGACCAGCTCCACCCGGCAGCCCGATGCGCCGCGGCCCAAGGCGTTGGCGCGGAGCAGGATCATCGCGCGGACCACCTCGGTCGGGCAGGGTGGGCCGACGCCGGCGGCGTGCGAGCGGATGAGGTTCGTCGAGAGGAGCGCCGAGTCCTGCGGCGGGATTCGCACCCGCGCGAGCGAGCCAAAGCCAGTGTTCACACCGTAGATCGCCTGATCCGCGTGCAGCATGGACGCGACCCATGCCCGGCTGCGCTCCATCGCCGCGCGCGCCGGGTAGGCGAGGCGCACGGGCTCGTTCCGGCGTGCGACCGCCGCGAGGGCATCCAGGCTCAGTCGGCCATCAACCTCGATCATTCACCCGCTCCTTGTTGTCGGCGAAGCCCAGGCCGGGCGGGATCCATAGGAGCAGACGTTGGGGACACGGCGCCCGCTCACTGAGGGATCTCCAGCCAGCTCTCACGTTCCCCGGCGACGAGGCTTCCGTCAGCGTCAAGGCTGAACCACCGCCGAAATCCCGCGTTCTTGAGCTGCCCGTAGACGAGGACATCCTGGCCTCCGTCGCCCTCACGGTCCACGGGGGGCAGGAGCACCGGCACGGCGCAGGTGGCCTCCGCCTCTTCGAGGACCTGGCTCCAGAGCAGCTTCGCGGCGTCGTCGTCCACCACCGCCACCGCGCCGCGACACGCCGCGCCGCTCCGGCGATCTGCTGGCCCCCCAACCCGGCCCGCCCCTTCGGGGTCGACGGTCGCGGTCACGAGGTAGACCGGCGGCGCCTTGGCGCGTCGCACCTTCACCGTGCTTCGCACGTACACCCCGCCCGCGCGCGCCGCGTCCGGCGAGCCGCTCGGCTGGGTGCCGAGCACCTCCTGGAGTCGAAAACCAGCACGTTCGACCAGCACTGCGGTGACGGGCGGGGCGCGGACCGGGGCAGGGACGTTGGAATCCACGATCCAGAGGGCGCCGGCCTGGCCGACGAAGCTGTTGCCGGCAGGCGCGGGCGAGGCGCTGCGGGTGTGGGTGCCATCGGGCCCCCAGACCTTGATTTCGCCTTCACGAACCCCGCGAACGACCGCGTTGGCCCCCGAACGGTATACGCCACGGGACGGAGGGTCGGCGCACGCGGCGAGGAGCATCAGGATCAGCACCTGCGCCTGCTAACGCGCCCCCTCGCCCGGTTGGGCTCAGATCACGCCGCCGGCCTGACCCGCGTTGATAGCCTTGTCGCCCATGTCCTCGATCTCATAGCCCGTGCGGGTGCCGGTCAGCTCGGTCGCGCCGGAGCACGTGGTGGTGACGGTGAGCTCGCACGTGCTGTCACACTCTTCCCGATCCACTGAGTTGGTGGCCGGGAGGGTGTTGCCCTCACGCTCGACGGTGAGGAACGCGGCGGAGGGGATCTGCGAAGATGAAACAAAGCCCTGGGCTTCTTCGTTCCACATGTCGGCCTCGGACCAGGCGCGCTCCTGGGAGGACTCGGCCTCGACGTCGGCGGACAAGAGGTCGCCCTCGGCCGACACGGTCCACGTGGTCAGCGAGCTGGCGGTGGACTGGAGGGAGTAGCTGTAGTTGGCGACGCTCTCGTCGCGGGAGGATTCGCCGACTTGTTCCCAGCTGAAGCTCCAGCCGGTGTCCGTCTTGGTGCCGGGGTAGATATTGTTGCCGACGAGCAGCGTCGCGTTCGTGCCGCTGAGCTGCTCGATCGCCACGACGATGAGCGAGGGGCTCGCTTCGCTGGTCTCGTCGATCTGCAAGCCGCCGGGGATCGACCCGTCGTCCTCGACGGCGGTCGCCCCGTTGAAGTTGTGGTCGATGCTGTCCGCGCACTCATCTTCGGCGGCCATCGGGACCTCGATCATCCAGACACCCTGGATGCCGCTTGAGCACGCGGCGAGCGGAATCACGGTCCAAAGTACGGAAACACGCATAGCTAACTCCTTGACCGGCGCAGGATAGCGCAACTTTCTAAAAAGGCAAGTGCACCCGTGTGCAGCGCAGGCGCGCGCGGGGGGCTACGTTGGGCGGCCCGGTCTGTCGCGCCGGGAACACCGGGGGGCGCTGATGCAAGACGAGTCACGGGTCCAGCTCACCGTCCGCGGCGCCCTGATGGGCATGATGCTCGGCGGCGTGCTCTCCTTGTCCAACCTGTACATCGCGCTCAAGACCGGTTGGAGCTTCGGCGTGTCGATCACCGCCGGGATCCTGGCCTTTGCGATCTTTGCGGTGTTTCTGCGGGTGGGCATCGTACGGCGTGCGTTCGGCGTGTTGGAGAACAACGCGATGCAGTCGGTGGCATCGGCCGCTGGCTACATGACGGGCGGCGGCACGGTCGCCGCGATCCCCGCCCTGATGATGATCACCGGCGAGGTCATGCCGGCGGGGCAGATGTTTGTGTGGATCGCGAGCATCGCGATGCTCGGGGTGGTGATGGCCATCCCGATGAAACAGCAGATGATCAACGTCGAAGGTCTCAGATTTCCTACCGGCGTCGCGGCCGCCGAGACGCTTCGGGCGCTCCACAGCGCGGGCGGGGGTGGAGAGGCACGCCTCCTCGGTTGGTCTGGCCTCTTCGGAGGCGTCCTGGCGTTCTTCCGAGACGCCCACGCGGCGTGGATCCCGTTCAATCTCCCTTCAAAGATCCCCTTTCCCGGACTGACATTGGCGGGTCGCCCGCTCGCCGATTTCACGCTCTCGCTGGAAGGCAGCCTGCTCCTGGCGGCCGGCGGCGCGATCATGGGCTTCCGTGCGGCCTGGAGCCTGCTCCTGGGCACCATCATCAACTACGCCATCCTGGCCCCCTGGCTCTACCAATCGGGGGTCCTCGACAGCAAGCTTGGTTACAAGACCATTGTCGGCTGGAGCGTGTGGCTCGGCGCGAGCATGCTGCTCACCAGCGGTCTGCTCGCCTTCTCCTTCCAGTGGCGGAGCGTCGTCGCGGCGATGCGCTCGGTCACCGCAGCTTTTGGCACGACGATGGCGAGTGATGAGGTGCCGATGCGTTGGTTCCTGATCGGCATGGCGGTGTTCGGTCCGCTCGTGGTTGGGCTTCAGTGGCTGTTTTTTGGGATCACCCCTTGGATGGGGACGCTCGCCGTCGTGATGTCCTTTTTCATCGCCTTGGTGGCGGCCCGGGTCACGGGTGAGACCGACACCACGCCGACGGGGGCGCTCGGTAAGATCACCCAGGTCACCTTCGGCGCGCTGGCCCCCGGAAACGTCACGACCAACCTGATGACCGCCAACGTCTCAGCCGGCGTGGCGATCCACGCGGCGGACCTGCTCACCGACCTGAAGAGCGGCTACCTGCTCAAGGCGGATCCCCGTCAGCAATTCTGGGCGCAGTTCCTCGGCGTCCTCGCCGGAAGCTGCTTCGTGGTGCCGGCGTATCGCCTCCTGATCCCGACGGCCGACGTGTTGGGCGGCGACCAGTGGCCGGCGCCCGGCGCGCAGACGTGGAAGGGCGTCGCGGTGATGCTGGCCAACGGGTTCGACTCGCTCCACCCGACGGCCCAGACAGCGCTGTTCGTCGGTGGCGTGGTAGGCGTCCTGCTTGTGCTGATCGAGCGTGCGTTACCCAAGTGGAAGCCCTACATCCCTTCGCCCGCCGCCCTCGGCCTCGCCTTCACCACCCCGGGCTACAACTCGATCTCGATGTTCCTCGGGGCCACCGTAGCGGTGCTCCTGACCCGGAGCCGGCCGGTGCTGGCGGACAAATCGGTGATCCCGGTCAGCTCTGGCATCATCGCGGGCGAGAGCCTGATGGGCATCCTCGTGGCGGTGCTGGTGGTCGCCGGGCTTCTCCAGAGCTGAGCGCGGAGGGGGGACGATGGCGGCAACTGCATTTGTGCTCGCAGCGGGCCTCGGGACTCGGCTTCGGCCGCTCACGCTGGCTACCCCCAAACCGCTATTGCCCGTCGATGGGCTGCCCATGCTCGACCACGTGCTCGCGCTGCTGCGGCGTCATGGCCACGAGGAGGTCGTCGTCAACGCACACTGGCTCTCCGACCAGATCGTCGCCTGGGCGGCTGATAAACCCGGCGTCCAGGTCTCGGTGGAGCCGACGATCCTGGGTACAGGCGGCGGCTTGCGCGCGGCGCGTGCGCTGTTGGCCCCGCGTTTTGTCATCGTCAACGGCGACATTTTGTGCGACGTGGATCTGTCGGCGTTGTGGGCGGTCGACGCGCCGGCGGTGATGGCGCTCCGCCCGCAGGCGGCGCCGGTGCACACCGGGGTGACGCTTCAGGACGGTGTGGTGACCGGGATCAGCGGTGTGGTGGGGCAAGCCAGCAGCGAGCTTCATTTTACGGGTGTGCACGTGCTGGATCGGCAGGTGCTGGACCGGATCCCCGAGGGCGAACAGTGCGTGATCCGTACGGCTTATCGGAGCTTGATCCCGGAGGGACGCGTACGTGGGCGGGTGCACCTCGGGCGTTGGACCGACATCGGCACGATCGCCGAGTACGAGGCGGTGCGGGACCAGCCCTTCGGCGTCGATGGGCTCACGGGTGGGGTCGGCTAGCCCTGCGACGAGCTACGAGCCGAAACGCCCGAGAATGCCTGAGCGTCGCCGGGGTGGGCGCGTTTCTGGCGGGTCTGCGCTACACTACCCCCCGCCGGGGAGCTCTCGTGACGCTATTCCTCCTTTTTGTCGCCTGCCAAGAGCAGAAGCTCGTCATTCCGACCCTGCCCAGCGGGACTGACATCGACGGGACGAGCACCACGCCGACCGAGCCCACTGAGCCTACCACTGAGGTCGACGACGCCTACTGGTCGGGGGTGGAACTTCGGATTGTGGAGCCCGAGAGCGGGGCATTTCTTCCGCTTGGCGCGGAGGCCGACTTCATCGCCGAGCTGGTGGACGCCGAGGGTGCGGCGGTGGATTTCGACAGCATCACCTGGGTGAGCGACGTCGACGACGCTTGGGGGCTGACCGGCGCCGACGTGACCGACAGCTCGCTCGCCTCGGGCACCCACGCGCTCACGGCCGAGGCGCTGCTGCCCAACGGGGATCGGCTCCAGCACACGGTGGGCGGGGTGCTGGTTCAGAGCCCGTACGCCGGCGTTTATGCGGGGACAATGCTTGTCAATGTCGCGTACGACACCTACGCGGTCGGCTGCTCCGGAGCCACCACACTGGAGGTCGACGCGGACGGTGAGCTGGTTTCGGGCTCGGCCTCGTGTACGCTGTCTCTCGGCGGATTCGAGCTTTCACCTACATTTATCGTGGACCTTGCCAACGAAGGCGGTATGCTTGAAGGGGACACCTCGATGGACCTCATCGTCTACGAGTACCCGCTCCCTACCGAGGGCAGTCTGTCGGAGGACGGCGACATTTTTGCGGTGTTCAGCGCGGAGATCGAGCTTTATGGCGCGGTGTTGATCGACGGGGAGATCCAGGCCACCCGCGTGACCCGGGACCTCGACGGCGAGTAGGCGGGGCCGCGGCGCGCGGGAGCTTCAGTCGCAGCCGAGGCCGAGCAGCCAGAGGGCGCTCGCGCGGGAGTAGACCAGCTCATCGCTGCCGTTTTGATCCAGGTCACCGACCACCCACAGGTCGGCGCCGAGCAGGTCGCCGGGATCACCCCCGCGGAGCACGGTGGGGTCACCTCCCGGAGCGGCTGAGCGGAGCGTGCCAGCGTTCTCCCCGCCTAACCATGCCTCGGTGGGCGTCCCCGAGTAGCCTTCGCTGGTGCCGCTCCCGTCCGTGTCCGCGAGGACCAGGGTGAGGCCGCCGAGATCCACCGCGGCGCTCGGCTCGACGCACGCGCCGCCGGTAAGGAGCCGGGCATGGTTGTTGCCGCCTACGAGCGCGTCGTCGTCGCCGTCGTCGTCCAGATCGCCGCCCATCACCACGTTGACCCCGAGGCCCTCACCCGGCTCGCCCACGAGCTGCACGGAGTCGGCTTCTTCGAGGTTGGCGGATTGGAAGCGCCCCAACGCCAACATCATCCGGCCATCACCGCCCCAGGCGTAGGGGTTGCCGATCAAGAGGTCGGCGGCGCCGTCGCCGTTGAGGTCCGAGCCGCGGCCGGCCGCGACCTCGGCGACCCGGAGCTCGGTCCAGGTGTCGGGCACGAGCAGGTGCACATCGAGATCATCGGCGGAGATGGAGCCGGACAGCGTGGTGTCGAGCCGCATCAGCACGAAGCCACCGCTCGCAGTCAGCGCCTCGATCCAGGCGTCGCCGAGCCCGTCCCCGTCGAGGTCTCCGGCGGAGAAGCTCCGCCCGCTGAGCGAGAGGTCGGCGCCCGCGGTCAGGGTCGCGCGTGAGCTGCCCAGTCCGCTCCAGAGCTCGAGGTCCGCGCCGGGGCCGTTTCCCAGCAACAACGTGGTGGTTCCGGCTTCGTAGAGGTTGTGGATGCCGTTGAGCTCGGACCACTGCCCGCGGTAGGTGGTGTCGGCGACGCCGTCGAGACCGATCAGCGCGAGGCCATCCTCCCGCAGGCCGACGAGCGGGCTGACACCGGCCCACGGGGCGAGGTCGCGCCAGCCCGTGCCCAGGCTGAGGTCGGTGCGATCGTCGATCGCGCCGTCACAGTCGTTGTCGAGCCCGTCGCAGGTCTCGATCAGCCCGGGGGCGGCGGTGACGGCCTCGTCGTCACAGTCGTCTTCGGCGCTGGAGAAGGCGTCGCCGTCCCGGTTGCAGTCGCTGCCGAAGGCGATCGCCCCGTCAAGTACGGCCACGCGGGCGGCGCTCAGGACCACCGGGTCGATCCAGCCGTCGGCGTCCACGTCGATCACGGCGTTGACGGCGCGGTCCGTCTGGAGCAGGAGCTGCCCGCCGGCGATCGCCAGGGCCCCGCTCTCGTCCCAGAGCCAGAGCGCCTCCGGGCGTTCGAGCAGCAGATCTTCGTCACCGTCGCCGTCGGCGTCGCCCGCGGTGCCAAAGTCCATCACGTCGGCGACCCGCGCCGTCGTGGTGCCATCTTCTGCAACCTCGACGAGCCCGTCCACGTCCACCGACCAGATGCTGTCCGCCGCGCCAGTGACCCGGTTGCCGAGGGCCTGGCCGGCCGCGCCCTCGACCACGAGCGCCGCGTCGTCCAGATCGCGGCGACCGGGCTCCTCAAGCTCGCGGCTGTCGTAACGCAGCACCACTCCGGCGCCGTCGTTGTAGGTGTCCATGCCGAGGAGCAGGTCGGGCCGACGCGTGATATCACGAGGATCTACGCCAAAATGCCAGGCACCACCGCCGGTGTTGAGCTCCCAGATCAGGGCGGCACCCGCGGTGAGCACGGTGCCGGCGGGCGCTCCGGAGAAGAGCAAGACGTGGCGATACTGGCCGATCAACAGCTCGTCTCGTCCATCGCCCGTAAGATCCGGGGTGAGGGCAAGCACGGTGCCGGCTTGCCCGTCGAGCTCGCCACCTTCGTAGAGGCCAACCGCGTCGTCCAGCGAGCTGGCCGCGGTCAGGGGGCCGGGCAACACCCAGACACGGCCGGTGTTGATCCCAAGATCGGTGGTGGCGTACGGCGCCGCGATGACGAGGTCGGGCTGGCCATCCCCGGTGAGGTCGCGGCCGGCGGCGAGCTGCTGCCCGAAGCTGGGCCCCTGGCCGACGCCGCTGAGGGTGACGAGGGGCGTACCGTCGATGTGAGTGAGCTCGACCGCCCCGTCGGCGCTCCCGGTGGTGGTGTGGCCCGTGATGAGCAAGAGCGCGCCGCCTTCTCCGATCGGGCTCAGAAGCGCAGTGCTGGCGATCTCGTGGACGAGGCGGAAGGGGTCGTCGGGGACGCCATCACAATCTTCGTCGATGCCGTCGCAGGTCTCGGGGGTGCCGGGGCATTCGACGGGGGCGGGGACGCCGTCTACGCCGTCACAGTTGGTGTCCTTACCGTCGCCCATCGGATCGTCGGCTTCGGGGTGGGTAGTGGCGGCGAGGTCGTCGCAGTCGGAGCCGCCGACGGCGGTGGAGTGCCAGCCGTCGGCGTCGGCGTCGGCGAGGGTCTGGGGATCCCCGCACCAGATCGTCGAGCCGGGCACCTTGCTCTCGCGACAGGCCAACATCAGGAGCAGGAGCACGGGCACCTCGGCGCCAGTATGCCCTGGTGGTGCCAATTCCGGGAGTCACGGGGACGAATGCTTGCCAGCCTTGATGGGGCGCGATAGCCGCCGCCCCGCGAGAGGTGGCATTGTCGAGTGATGATCTGATCGAGATCGACGGGGTGGTCAAAGAGGTGTACCCCGGAGGGGCCTTCCTGATCCAGACGGATGCAGGGACTGAAGTCCATGCTCACCTTGCGGGGCGGCTTCGCCGTTTCCGTATCCGCGTGGTGCTGGGCGACCGCGTGACGGTCGCCGTTTCGCCTTATGATCTGTCCAAGGGGCGGATCACGTACCGGCACAAGTAAGCTTCGGACTGCCGCTACAGGTACAAGCGGCGGTTTCGGAGAGAGGCAGAGGCGTTGTTCCGCTGTTCCGGGCTCGATGGGGGCTCGGGGTGGTACCTCCGCGCCGCGGCCAGCCCCCGATCCTCCCGGCCAGGCTCCCGCCTTCGGCTCAGATCCGCGCGACTTGCGCCGGTGAACGCGCCGGCTCGCTCTCTCAGCGGCTCAGCGGCTCGGGCGTCACCAGGTACAGGTGCTCCTTGTTCCGCAGGTGGCTGATCTTGCCCACCTTGTTCCCCGCGGGGTTGTAGATCCCGATCTGCGCGCCCACGTAGCGCTTGAAGTCCGCTTCGATGACGGTGACGTAGCCGCGCTCCCCGAGCAGCGCCTCCATCTCCTCTCGGTGGATGTAGCCCTCGTTGCTGAACGACACGACCAGGTACTTCGCCCGCGCAGCGCACACGATCTTCCGCAGCGCCGTCAGGATCCGCGGCCGCGAGTTGAAGGCGCTCCCGCGTGTGCGACAGTCCACGCGCTTACACGCCACCCCGTAAGTCTCCGGCTTGTCCCAGCGGACCAGGGACTCCCAGA
The DNA here is from genome assembly GCA_947486185.1 of Deltaproteobacteria bacterium. Classification (GTDB taxonomy): domain Bacteria; phylum Myxococcota_A; class UBA796; order UBA796; family SXON01; genus CANKTH01. The sequence continues at coordinate 6,601 of CANKTH010000102.1, read as the reverse complement.
TGTGGTAGTTCCCGAGGTACTTGTGCTGGTTGTACGGCGGGTCCAGGTAGAGCAGGTCGGCCTCCAGGGTCTCGGCTGCCATCAGCGCGTCCATCTCGTGCGCCTTGCCCTTCCCGTACCGGGCGCGGGGCACCACTGACGGGACACGCAGCTCCAGGTCGTTGTGCGCTCGGGGGGCCCACTCCTTGAGGTAGGCCATCTGTACGCCCGTCGTAGAGTCTACACGGTCGGCCGCCTCCATCAGGGAGACGAGCATCACCGCTTCCAGCTCGGGCGCCAGGCACTTCCGGGCGACAGCCTCGCGGATGGCGTCGACACGAGCGCCGTTCTTCGGCTGAAAGAACCGGCTCTTCACGCAGAACGTGTCCGTGAAGTAGCCGGGCTCGCCGGGTAGACGGTTGAGCTCCCTGACGAGGCGCTCGGCATCCTCGAGCACGACTTCGGCGTCGGCCTGCACGTAGCAGCGGGCGAGGGTCGCGCCGTAGGTGTTGTGGTCGTTGGCGAGCACCCGAAAGCCGGCGCCCTTGAGGGCAAGCCCGACCCGTGAGGTCCCCGAGAAGAGGTCCGCGACCGTCTCTACGCCCGGAAGCTCACGGATCGCGCCGATGATCGTAGGGAGGAGGAGGCGTTTACTGCCGATATACTTGATCACGCGCGGTCGGTCAGCCGCCCCGCGCCGGTCCGGGCAGCGCGGGGGGCTCGTGCATCTCTTGGGCTTCGGACGAGTCTTTGTGTATCGTCTCCGAGATCACGCGGGTGGTCACCTCTGAGAGATACTCGCCGAGCGAGTCGGAGAGCGCGCTGTACTCGGGCCACAGGGTCTCATCGACAAATCGTGCTGGTACCTTGATCATCACGCTGGCGTAGCGCTGGCCGGCGCGGCGATAGGGCTTCAGGCCATAACGGCGGGCGAGCGCCAGGAAGAGCTGGCGCTTCCACGGGTCGGGCAGGGAGAACCGGTATTCGAGAGGCGGCTCGAGCGCCTCGACCTCCTTGAGGCGCGCGCGGATCCGGTGCATCGCGTTCTCGGCGGCGGTCCGCTCGCCTGGGGTCGTCGCGCCCGCGTGCAGCGCCTCGATCCGAAGGAGTTTCTCGATGAGTGAACGTTCATCCATCATGATTGCGCCTGACCGGGTGGGTTGGAGCTGAGGGGAAGGTCGGAGAAGGTGGCTAACGGCACCGACGCGCCGGAGCCAGAGGCCGTCGAGGCCTGGCCGCTCGAGCTCCCGGTTTTTCCGGTCACAGCGAACGTCACCCGCGATCCGCCTCAGGTATGACCCTGCCAAAGCGCGACGCCGAGGAGACCCTTGCTCACGCGACGTGACCGCGACCGACCCCTCGTGACGGCACCACGTCGTAGACTCGCAGCATGGAACCTGTACTTCGCCTTCGGTTTCGCTGCGGCCTCCCTTGGGATCAGATGAAGGGGGACGACCGCTCGCGCTGGTGCGGCACCTGCAGCCGTGACATCCCCAACCTCTCGATGCTCACCGCCGCAGAGCAGCGGCGTTGGTTCGCCGGCGCGGAACGCCCGCCTTGCGTCCGGAGCGAAGTCGGGAGAGACGGCTGGTTGAAGAGCGCCGACGGCGGCCAGGGGCTCCCGCTTGAGCTTCCGATTCCCCGGCTGGGGCTCACGCTCGGGCTGGCGCTCGGGGCGAGCGCGGCGTTGGCGCTACCGGCAATGACCGAAGTCGCTGGGTCTTTCGCGACGGCCCCGCCCGCGGCGGAAACGCGCGGGGGGCTCGACGCGGTGGGCGCTACGGGGGCAGCACCGCCGGAGGGGCCCGCGGAGAGCCTCGGCCCGTCTGCCGCCCCGACCATCGATCCGGAGATGAACGAGACGCTCTCGGTGATGGGCTACCTGTGACGCCCGTTGAATCGGCGTGCCGCCGCGATGCGATACACCGCGAGGGTGCCTGTGGCGCTGCCTACGGGTCGGGCCCGACGTCTCGCCGCGCCTGTCCCAACGTGTTCGCCGGTAGAACGTGGGGGAAGACAAGCTACGGGGCCAGATGATACATTGGCGAGAGGTCACTCTCGGACGTGTCGATCTGATACACCCACGTGATACACCCACGTGATACACCCACGTGATACACCCACGTGATACATACGCGTGATACATACGCATGACACACCCACGTGATACATCTCGCCGATATACCGCGTTCGCCCCTGCGCGCCGCCGGGAGCACGCTCTCGCGCCGGGGGCGCGGCCGATCCGTCGTTCCGGGTGGGGGACAAAATCGGGGCAACACCGGCGGAATATCTGAGCGCGAGGGCTGCCTGCACGGATGGCTCCACGCCAGCCCCCCAGGCCGATTGTGATACCTTCGTGAGGCCAGAAAGTAAAAAGACCTTTGTGAAGGGGCTCATCTCCATGTTGGCACTGTACCTTGCGGCTTGTTCGACCGGCGCCACGGTATTGGACGAGACCTTCACTGCCGACAACGGGCTCTCGGCACCGGTGGCCATCGTGGTTCCCGAGCAGACCGGCGACAAGCGCCCGCTCGGTGTACTCCTGTACTTCTCCGCGGATTTTGACAACGCGTAGTACATCGATCAGGCGGAGCTGCACGCCGACGTCGCGGCGGAGCACAACCTCGTGCTGGCCTCGATGGCGAGCCCGAGCGCCGGCGCGGACTACGGGTGCTGGTGGGCGCCGCAGGTCGAGGACAACACCGCTTATGTCGAGGAGTTCTTGAAGGAGCGTATCCTCGGGGAGCTCGGCGCGAGCTCGGACCGGGTCTTCGCCACTGGCCTGTCGGGCGGCTCCGGATTCGCCTCGTCCTTCCACTTCCACACGGACTACCGGTATTCCGGCGGCGTCGTCATGCTCTGCGGCGGCGATGTCCCCCGGCTCAACGGCGGTGCCTGCGAGCCAAGCCAAGACCCGGAGGCCGCCCCTGCGCCCGCCGACCTCAGCGCCGACGTGCTCGACGGTGTACGCTACGACTTCGCGATGACCTCCGGCGACTTCTTGATGGAAATGTCCGAGGCGGGGGCCAGCTTCTACAGTGAGCTGGGCTTCAGCTATGTCCGTCACCGGGTCGTCGAGGGCAGCGGGCATTGCGGCTTCGACAGCGGCTGGGAAGGCCTCGATGTCTTCGCAGAGGGCATGGACTACGTCGATCCCTGAGCGCCCGCCTGACGTGCCCGGCGCCCGCGCTGCGCGACAGGAAACCTCATCCCGCTTGGGCGGCAGGTCTTGGGTGTGGCGGGTGGGGACAACGTGGGTCGTTGGCGGGATCGACGCGTGAGCCGGCCGATACGGTGGGGGGCTCCGCGGAGGGGTGGGGGAGAAGTGTGGACAGTCGGTTTTTCGCTTCCTAATGTCCGTGGGCATCGAGAGTCCGCATGAGCCCCAACCTCCTCGTCCTCGCCGCGATCGCCTGCTCATCGCCCGGCCCTTCGTCGGACAAATGTGACGGTTCCGACTGCACCGGCGATGAAGACGACACCGGCGCCGAGACCGGCCGGGAAACGGGCGAGCTTCGGGTGCCGGCCGAGTGGGAGCCGCAAGAAGCGGTGTGGATGCAGTGGCCGCAACGCTGGGAGTCCAGCTATGAGCCTGCATTTTCTCGCATCGTGGCGACGATCCTCCGCCATGAGGCGGTTCACATCCTGGTCCACGACAGCCAGACACGGCGAAGCGCCGAGGACTCCTTACGCGACGACGGCGGCCTCGGCGACGGAGTGATCGGGGGGGCGGCCTCGCCGCAGGGCTTTCAGATCACGTGGCATCAAATCCCCAACGACAATGCCTGGATGCGAGACAACGGGCCGACCTATGTCTTGGAGCAGGGTGAAGTGCGGATTCAAGACTGGGGATTTGATGCCTGGGGCGGCGCTTTCGGCGACACCATTCCCTCCCGGGCCGACGACGCGGTGCCGCAAGCCGTCGGCGCTTACCTGGGGCTCCCGGTCGACACCGTCGACATCGTGCATGAGCGCGGCAACCTCGACTTCAACGGCAGCGACGCGGTCATACTGAACTGGTCGACGATCGGCGATCCAGGCCGGAATCCCGGAATCACGCGGGAGGAGGTTGAAACCGCGATGAAACGCCACTTCGGCGTCTCGCGGGTGGTCCTGGTCGAAGGTGCCCCGGAGGGGGACCTCACCGGCGGCCACATCGACGGGATCGCCCGGTTCATCGATGAGGAGCGGGTCGTCGTAGCGGACTGCTCAGCGACGAGCCACTGCGAGCCCGGCGGCCACGACGACCAGATCTACGACGCTGCCGCCGAAGAAATCGCGGCGCAGGGCCTCGACGTGATCCGGTGGCCGTTCGCGGGCTCAGTCGACTACCGCGATGCGGTCTTCGACACCGACTACATGAACTGGATCGTGGGCAATGGGTTTGTCGCCACGGTGGGTTTCGACAACCCCGCCACCGACGACGCGGCGAAGGCCCAGCTTCAAGAGTGGTTTCCGGGGCGCGAGGTCTACGTGATCGAGACCTTGGAGTCCTGGTACGCGGGCGGCGGGGTTCACTGTCACACCAACGATCAGCCGGCGAGCGGCGTGGATTAGCTACGGCGAAGCACGCCCATGTGGACGGCGGCGTAGGTGGCGCCCCGCCCCCGCCTGCTCACCCCCCGCCAAACCAGCGCTCCATCAAGGTCAGCGCTTCGGGCTCCGGGCAGTAGGCGCTGCGATCCCAGGGGTTGTCGGGGCCGTCGGTGAACCACTTCCACCAGTAGATACCTTGGAACCAGGGTTGTGGGCCCACTGCGCGCATCAGCGCCTCGTAGGCCCGCGATTGGAGCGCGGGGTCGGCGCTGCTCGTCCCCGAGCCCCAGGGCCGGGCCGCGGCCCCCGCGAGCGCCTCGTAGCCCGCTTCGGTGAAGATCACCGAACGCCCGGTGCTCGCGGCCAGGCCCGAGAGGCGCGCCAGCGGCCCCTGCCACCCGGCGATGAGCGCCTCGACCGACGGCGATGCGGCGTCGGAGAGCGGAAAGTAGGCGTTCACCCCGATATGGTCGAAGGCGGCCCAGTCGTGAAAGCCGAAGACCTCGTCGTTCCAGTTGGCGCCGTAGACCAGCGGGCCCCGGTAGACCCGGCGGACCGCAGCGGCGACCTCGGCCCAGGCGCCCGGGTTCAGCAAGGAGGCGCGTGTACACTCGTTGCCGACACAGAACAGCGAGGCGCCCGCCTGCTCCGCGGCCGTCGCGATGAGCAGGGCATAGTCGGTATAGGCTGAGAACCAGCGTTTCCACGACTCGGGGCTGTCCATCTCGATGTCGCCCGGGAAGGCTCCGCGGCCGAACGGCGGCGCCCAAAGGTGCGGCTTGAACATGACCCGGAGCCCGGCCGCGCGCGCCTGGGCCGCCTCGGCGAGCAGCGCGGCGTCGTCGAGCGTACGATCCCCACCAAAACGCAGGTCGGGTTTGTCGATCTCGGGCATGTAGGCGAAGGGCATCAGCGCGACGTCGGTGACCCCGTGGTCTACGAGGCGCCCGAGCCAGTCCCAGGAGCGAGATGAGCCGTAGCCGTGACCCTCCACGTGGAGATGGGCATAGTTGACGCCGCGAATAAATGCCGAGGATGCCTGTGCGATCATCGGCGATGCTGGGAGCACCGGGCCCGGCGTGGGCCCGCTGACTACGGGCAAGACCGAGGGCCGTGTGCAGCCGAGCGCCCCGAGGCCTAGCAGGAGCGCCCGGCGATGGATCAGGTTTGCGGCTGAATCATCCGCCTGCACCCGTTTCCTCTCCTCTCGGCGCGCGCACCGTGTAGACCCCTTTCCCCTCGGCGACCACCCGCTCCGGATCCCCGTGGTGGACCACGATCCGCGAGACGCCGACCCGATTGCCGATGCGGACGACGTGCGCGTCGGCGTAGACGTCGCTGAGCCGCGCCGGTTCGTAGTAGTCCACCCGGAGATCGAGGGTGGAGATCCGCGCTCCAATATTCCCGAACTTGAGGAAGAGCGCCAGGCCTCCCGCCGTGTCAGCCAGCGTCGACAGCACGCCGCCGTGGAGCGCCGGCCGGGTAGGATCCCCGACAAGCTCGGGTCGAAAGGGGATCTTCACCCGGCAATGCCCACGGGTGGCCACCTCGACGCGCATTCCGAGCCAGGTGTTGAAGGGGATGTGCTCCTCGAACAGGACCACCAGTCGATGGATGGCGTCGCGCTCAGATGCTTCCAATAGTCTCCCCGGCTGATGCCCGGGCGCAGGCGGCCCGGCGTGGCTCCAGCGTATCCCCGTGGCGGGAGGGCGCGCGAGCCTCCGATGGAGCCGCTTCGGTCGGGCAGGCAGCTTTGGCGCCCCAACATTCCCGAGCCGGCGCGGGCGAGGGTGTGTGGGTCGGGCGCCCCGGCCTGCGGCCGTCGGTCTCCCTGCGGGCTCGGGCGCTGCCCTCGGTCCCGGCGCGCCGGGCCGCCGGCTTCGCCGGCCCCTCCGGTCCACCTGGCGCAGGTGTCGGCTACGCCGACCCCTCCTGCTCTAAACTGACTCGCCGCGCATCGCAGAGATCTGGCGGCGAGGAGCGCGACACGGGAGCGTCCTGATCGACGGTCGACCTTCGAGACTCGGCTTTCGAGACTCGCTCTTCGAGTCGACCGGTTCCGTCTCCGGCATCTCGTCCGACGCCT
>CANKTH010000101.1 GCA_947486185.1 Deltaproteobacteria bacterium | reverse complement strand
TCCTGGAGTACGAGCTCGAGGACCTGGAGGTCGGGATCCACATCTCGTCGATCGACCTGGTGCCCTCTGCCGGTCGATTGGACGTGTTGTTCGCCGGCACCCTGGACTCGACGCCGGCGGCCCTCACGGTCAGCGGAGACTGTCCGCCCCTGGTGGAGCTCGCTGAGGTCTGCACCGTCACCCTGCCTGTAACCACGCTGTCCTTACGTATGGGGCTCAGCCTGACCGCGCGCGACGGCCTGGTGGACGCCACCGTAGACACCTTGAGCCTCGAGCTCTCGCCGATTGGCAATCCGCTCGACGGCTGTACCCTGGCGAGCGCGGTGGGCACCCTGCTGGGGCAGGATCCCGAGGCGATCAACCGACTGTTTTTAGCGCCGGTCGAGGAGAGCCTGATCGATGCGGCGGCCAGCATGGAGGCGTCGATTGAAGAGGGCCTCGCGGGGCTTGCTACGGAGACCCACCTTCCGTTGGGGGACAGCGAGGTGCTGCTCTCGCTCGCGCCGACCGAGGTGACCCTCTCCGAAGACGGTTTGCTCCTTGGCCTCTCCGCGGAGCTCAGCGAGCCGCCCGCCGCGCCCTGCGCGAGCTCAGGGGCCGAGCCGACCGTCGTAGCCTCCGACTGGCCGAGCCTGGACGGCGTGGCGCCCGACGGCAGCCTCGCCTACGACGCTGCTTTCGTGATGAACAAAGCCCTGATCGACCAGATCCTTTGGGCGGCCTGGCGTGCGGGCACGCTCTGTGTCGAGGTCGCCGATCTGTCGGGCACGCCGCTGGACAGCGCACTGTTCAACGGCGTTTTTGGCGAGCCCTGGCAGGCCCTGTTCCCCGAGCCGCAGCCCCTCACCGTGCAGGTACAGCCTGCCGGGCCGCTGACCGCGCGATTCTCGGATTCGGGCGCGCCCTTTCGGGTGGTGCTCGATGGCCTGTCCATGTCGGTTGTGTCCACGCTCGACGCGCGCCTCGCCCGGATCTTCCGTGCAGAGATGGTCGGTGAGATGGGGCTCGATGTCTCCTTGAGCGACGGCAGCCTGGTCTCAGCCCTGGTGGTCAACGGCGCCGACGTGGGCTTCACCGAGCCTGAGCACGAGCTGCTCCCGGCTGGTTACTCCGATGGCCTCGCGTCGCTCTTGCCGACGTTGTTGTCCACCATGGTCTCGGCGGACCTGCTCCCGACCACCGCGCTCCCGAGCTGGCAGGGCCTGGGGTTGGGCGGCCTCTGGTGGATGCCGAGCGAAGACGGAGCCTGGATGGGCGGTTACGCCGTGCTCGACATCGATCACGTCGAGCCGATCGAGCTCCCCGGCTGCGACGGCGGGGCCCTTGGTTGCGACGGTGGCGCCGGAGTCGAGTACGATCTGGAGACGGCGCTGGGTTGCACCTCCGACGGCGGGTGTGCCGGAGATAGCGGCTGTGGCGGCGAGAGCGCCTGCAGCAGCCTCCCGGGCGGTCGCATCTCTCTGACCCTGGTGGGCGCTTTGGCCTGGATGCTCAGGCGACGGCGCGCCTGAGCCTCACGCGTTCAGGTGCTGATCTCGTCGAGGCGACGGCGGATGCCCTTACGCTCCTCTTTCATGTCCGCGCCGTCGGCGGTCTGCAGCGCCTCACGGAGGTGCGCTTCGGCTGAGCGCTTGTCGCCCCGGTCGAGCGCCAGGGTGGCGAGGTGCTCCGAGCTGTGCACTACCTTCCGTGCGTCCTTCGTTTGTTTGGCGAGCTGGAGCGCGTCGCGGAGAGCGCCCTGAGCCTGGCTCTTTTCGCCGATCTGCATGAAGGCGAGCCCGGTGTGGAAGGACAGCTCGCGCAAGAAGCCAGGATCATCCACGCTCGCCCGTTCCTTGGCCTTGGCGAATAGCGAGACGGCCTCGGTAGCCCGACCGAGCTGGAGCTGGAAGTAGCCGACGTTGTAGATGTCGACCGGGATCAGCTTCTCGAAGCGGAGCTCCTGGGTGAGCTGCAGGGTGCGGCTCGCCATCTGGAGCGCGGCCTCGTGGTGGCGCTGCATGCCGAGAGCCTGCGCCAACAGCGCCGCGGTTGCCCGCTCCCGAACCGGGTTCTGCAGGGCCTGCGCGATCTGGGCGACGCGCTGGAGCACGTCGGCGGCTTTGCTCACGTCGCGGGCGGCGAAGAGCGCCTCGCCGTAATGGAAGCCCGCTTCCAGCGCGAGCGCGGCCATCCCGATGTTCCCGGCCAGCTCGTTGGACTTGCGGAAGTGTTCGGCAGACTCCTCGAGCTTCTTGGACTTCCGCGCGACCAGCCCACGAATGAACTCCACGTTGGCTACCACGGGCGGCACGTTGGCGGTCTCGAGGGCCTTGCGGAGCTGGTCGAGGGCGGCGTTGGGGTTGCCGTCGGTGTACTCGATCAGCGCGAGGTGATTGTGGAGCTCGGCGACCTTCATCTTGTCGCCCAGCTCGGCGTAGGCCTTGAGCGCGTCGCGGGCCCGGTCGCGCCCGCGGTAGAGGTCTTGACGCCGGTAGTCGAGGCGGCTCCCCGCGAACAGCACCCAGGCTTCCATGACTGCGTCCGAGTGCGCCCGCGCCCAAGTCAGGCATTCGCCGACCAGTTTTTCGGTCTGGTCGACGTCACCGTTCTGCACCATCCGGTCGAGGAGCTGTACGTAGGCGGTCTTCCGCAGGGCATCGGGCCAGGCGTGAGCCGACTCGTACCGCAGGAGGTCATTGAGCATCGCCCAGAGATCGGGGGGTTCCTGGCTGAAGGCCATCGCCTTGAGCATGCGGGCCCGATCAGGAGCGCCGTGCTCGGCGTACGTCCGCACCGTCTTGACGAGGAAGGCGTAGCCGCGCGGAACGAGGAAGCGCTCCATGAAGGTGGCGACCCGTTGCGCGATCTGCTGGTCCTCGTCGCCGGCGTGCGCGTCGAGCACCGCCTGACGCCAGATAGCCCGGTGGAACTGGTAGATCCACGTGCCCATCGGTTTGGAGAACTGCACCTCTTTGACGAGCCCGGAAGAGGCGTCGAGCAGGTCGTCGACGCTGTCGCGTTCGAAGCCACCGATGTCCGCGACGAGCCCCGAGGGGAACGCCAGACCGAGCAGCGCCGCGAGATAGTGGATCCGGGTCGCGTCGTCGGCGCCGGCGTGTTTGCGGTTCTCCTTGGGCGCGCCGTCTGCCTCTTCGAGCTCGTCGGCGTCCACATCGAACGGGGCGAGGCTGCTCAGGGTCGCGCCTTCGAGCGCGTCGTCAAGGAGGGCGCGCTCTTTGAGCACGTCCACCAGCTCGGCGACGTAGGCCGGACGGCCCAGCGCGATCTCCGCGATACGCTGAGGATGCGCCGCGTTGAGCTCCTTGGAGCTGAGGTAGCTCTGCACCTCCTCGCCGCCCCAGGGCGCGAGCTTGAGCGTCGCGAGGTCGGCCGCCCGACGGTCGAGGAGCTCGCCCCAGGACTCCGACATCCACGCACGACCCACGGCATCGGCCGGCTCGGTGCCCAGAAGGAGCAGCAGACGCCCCTCCTTCCGGTTGGTCATCAGCTGATCGAGCATCGCGAAAAACGCGACCGACTGGCTGTGATGGACGTTCTGAATGTCGAGCAGGACCGTGATCTTGCGCGAGATGGCCGAGAGGATCTCCGCGAAGCCGGCGAGCGGATTGTCCCGCGGGAGGGTGAGCTTGAACTCCTTCTCGCCCTCGGCGGGCGCGCTCTTCTTCAGGCCCTCGACGAAGGCCTGGAGCCACTGCTGAACCCGCTTGCCGTGCTGCGGAAGCTGGGCGTTGATCGACATCTCCACGCGGCCGCGGAGGCCCGGGTTGCGATGGAGCGCGCCGTACAGGCTCGCGTAGAGGTTGAGGAGCGCGCGGAGTCCGTCCTCTTCATCGGAGATCTGCGAGCGGATGACCAGCACATCGTCGTCGGCGGCGAGCGCCCGCACCAGCTCGCCGACGAGGGCACGCTTCCCGCCACCGAGGGGCGCTTCGAGCACGACGAAGCGAGAGTTCCCCGCCTTTGCGGCGTCAAGGTGAGACTTGAGGACCGCGAGGTCCGAGGAACGGCAGACGAAAAGGGGAGCGGCTTCGGCCACGGTAGATCCCGGGTAGGGGGTTGGGGCCGGAGGACACCCCCCGGCGAGGCCGCGAATGTACGCATCGATCCCGGGGGTGTCAACGGGCCGAACAAATCAGCGTCTGAACATTCTCCCATCGTCTCTGCTGTGCTACCTTGCCGCGGCGATGTCGAGGGGTGAGCGTGGTGATCGCGTTGTTCGTGGCGCTGCTGGGGTGTGATGACGGGTCCGTGCTCCCGGATGGTGCGGTGTTCTACGACGTGACCGTGACCGCCGAGGCCGATGAATGCCACGCCGGCGGCGAGGGCATCACGTTCCAGCAGGTATATAGCTACGCCCTGGTGTTTTCGGGCTCTGCCGTCAACGTGTACATGCGGGAGAAGTCGGACGAGGGCGCGGAGTACCAGGAGGGGGCCCAGGGGCTCACCTCGGGCTGCGATATCACCTATAGTTCGCCGATCATCGGGGAGACCCTCGAGGATGGCCTCTCGGTGAAGTGGGTACTCGACGGGACGGCGATCTACGATGGCGGCGACGATGGCTGCGTCGAGGGCGCCGCCGACTGGGAAGGCACCGAGACCTTCACGATCGTGAGCGTCGACGACGAAGAGGTCGCGGACCCTTCGGTGGAAGAAGGCTGCCAATACCTGATGAGCTCGAGCGGGACCATCAGCGCTGAGGCGCCGTAGGCGCTGGCGGCGGCCGGGCCCGCGCGGGGCCGGATACGCCCGCGATCGTCGGGGTTGGTCGGTGGGCGTTGACGTTCACCCTCCCGCGCGGGTAGTCAGGCGCGCCCTGGAGGAGCGATGCCCTTGGATCTCGACCGCGCCACGCTCGGCGGCCTGCTGAGCCGAAACGCGAGCCGCTGGCCCGAAAAGACGGCGATGATCGGTGAGCATCGCACGTGGACCTGGGCCGAGCTGGACGCGGAAGTGGACGCGGTCGCCGTCATGTGGGAGCGGGCCGGCTTGCGTCCCGGCGACGCGGTGGCGTTCGTTCTCAATAAACGGCCGGAAGTGGTCATTGGTTTCCTTGCGTGCGCGCGGGCGGGCATGGTGTACGCTCCCGTCAACCACAAGCTGCCGGCGGCAAACAACGAAGACCAGCTTCGCACTGCCAATGTCGCGGCGATGGTGTTGCAACACGAGCTCGACCGTGAGCTCGCGGGCATCGCCGAGCTGCCAGCGGCGCGCTGGTACGTCGGGCCCGAGGGCATCCACGGCGGCAGCCTCTGGGCGGACCACGAACGGTTCGCCGGACAGAAGCCAAGATTTGAGGCGGATCCCGACACCGTCTGCTACTACAACTACACCTCCGGCTCCACCGGCCGGCCCAAAGGGGCCGTCACCACGCACCGCAACGTCCTCGTCAACGCCGTCGCGACGGCCGAGGGGCTCGGCTTCCGCGCCGACGACGTCTACCTCGGCATGTTTTCGGTGTTCGCCCACCCTCACGAGCTTTTTCACAGATCGATCCTCGATGGTGGCGCATTCGTCATCCTCGACACCCTCAGCCCTCGAATCGTCGCAGAGACGATCGCGCGGCACCGCGTGACCTGGATGATGGCCGTTCCCAGCTTCTACGAAATGCTGCTGGAGAGCCGGAACCAACACAGCCACGACCTGGGCTCGTTGCGGGTGTTGGAGAGCGGTGGGGCCTACGTATCGGGTGACACGCTCGCGCGGATGGAGGAGGCCTTCTCCGCCGTTTTCCTTCCCGTTTGGGGGAGCACGGAGACCACGGGGGTCGGTCTGGGCATGGCGGCGGGCGGAGAGCGGCGAGATGGCTCCACGGGCCGGGTGATCCCCGGGTACGAGATCAAGGTGCTCGACGAGTCCGGCGCCCTCGCCGCTGTCGGTGAGGTGGGCGAGCTTCACATCCGGGGCCCCGCGGTGGTGTCTGGCTATGTTGGCCAGCCGGAGGAGACCGCCCAACAGTTCAGCGACGGTTGGTACGCCACACGCGACCTGGTGCGCGTGGACGCAGACGGTTTTGTGTGGTTCTCCGGGCGGCGGAGCGAGATGCTGAAGATCGGCGGTATCCGGGTCTTTCCGCTCCAGATCGAGGTGGTGCTCAAGCAGCACCCCGAGGTGCGTGACGTGGTCGTCGTGCGCGCGGAAGAGCGCCTCCGCGGTGAGATCGCGCGGGCGATCCTGTCTACGGTTTCGGGTTCGAGCCTGACCATCCGGGGCGTGCAGGCCTGGTGTCGGGAGCGGCTCGCGCTCTACATGGTGCCGCGGATCGTGGAGTTCTGGGCGGAGGTTCCGAAGCTCCCCAACGGCAAGATCGACAAGCGGCGAGTGCTCGACGTAGCGCCAGACCCGGGTAGGGACGAGCGGACGTTGGAGCGGGAGCCCTCCTGATGCCCCTCACTCCCTCGCTGCTGGTCAAGGATCTTGGCGGATTATTTCTGTACTACCCGGGACAGTCCGCGATCAACCGCGTGCCGCGCACGGCGTTGGAGTTGGGCGCACGCGTGGGCGCCGGCGTTGTGCGGCGGCTGGGCGCTGAGGACATGCGCGATGAGCTTCGCCGTATCTACCTCGGGCGCGAGATACCCAGGTCAGAGAAGGAGATATTGCGGGACACATACCGATTGACGATGTTCAATGAGCTCGAGGTGCTGCGATATCCTTACCTCAACCCGAACACCATCGGCGACACCGCGGTGATCGAGGGTAGGGAGCACCTCGACACGGCCTTGTCAAAGGGCAAGGGCGCGATCGTGCTGATCGGGCACTTTGGTGCCAATCAGATGATCATGCCCGCGCTGGGCCACGTCGGCTACCCGATGAACCAACTGTCGGCACCGCCGCCCGTGTGGGGGGAGATCCTTCGGGAGACACGCACCACGCCGCTTTGGGAGCGTGTGCTCCAGCGGCGCTGGGAGCTGGAGAAGCGCCTTCCGGTGCGGCATATCAACGTGTTCCGCTTCTTGAGGCCCGCCTTCGAGTGCCTGGCCCGGAACGAGGTGTTGGGGCTCGCTTTTGACGGTGGCGGCGGAAAGAAATGGGCGAGGCTCGATTTTCTTGGGAGGAAGGCGAACGTCTCGATGCAGCCCGCGCAGATCTGGCACAAGACGCGGGCAGCGCTCCTCCCCACCTTCGTTTTTCGTGATCCCGGCGAGGCTCGGCATCGGGTGGTGATCACCGAGCCGTTGGAGTGGCAGGGTGACGGGGAGCGTAGCCTCCAGGCTTATGCCGACCGTTTTGGTGAGGCCGTGCTCCGACATCCGGAGCACTACCTCTACTTCCTCGCGCTCCGCCGTCGGGTGAGGGGATCGGACGTGATGCCCTTCTTCGACGACTACCCGCCGGCGGAGCACCAGATGTCGCAGGCCGAGGCCGAGGAGCGTCTCAAACGGGCAGGTGAGTGGCGCGACCCCGAGGAGGCCTGAGGGCGAAGAGCTAGCCCAGCATCGTGCCCACCCACGCCAGTAGCGCCCCGGGAGGGGCCCGGTCTTGCGCTTCTGCGAGCGAGGCGGCCACGATAAAGCGCCTCGCCTCGCCAATCTTCACCTCGTAGAGGGAGGCCACGCTCGACCCCTCCAGGTTCGTAGGGCGGGGCGACGGCGCGCTCGGCGGGGCCTGGTACGGGGTGATCACGCGGTGGGCGATCGAGGAGGGGATGCCGCGGCGTCGCCGATACAACGAGACGTTCGCCGCTGTACAACCTGCGGCTTCGGCGACAGCGGCGTCGGGAAGGACGCCGATCATGGAGGCGTAGGCGTCCAACAAGGAGCCGCGGGAGACAGCCGGACGCCTCCTCCCGTCGGATACGGCCGGCGGAGCCTCGGGAAGCTGCTTCCTCCGCCGGTACATCGAGATGTTCGCGGGCGTACAGTTGGCGAGGGCGGCGACCTCGCGATCCGGTAGGACGCCGATGAGATGCACGAAAGGCGTGATCCGGGAGGGGCGTCCACGCGGACGTGTGCGGTCAGACATAGGCCTGAATAGCCGGGTCTGAGCTGGGCGACAACCGGAAAGCTTGGGGCCGGCCGACGCGACATCGCCGCTCCACGGTGAGACGACGGCCGTGACCATCCCGATCACGAGCCGCCGCCGGGAGGCCTCCGCCCCGCAAACGGTCGGCCTGCGCGAGGGCGCGGGTTGAATTCAGGCTCCTGAAACGTTAGCCGCCGGGCCTCCCGGGTAGTGTGTGTCCGAGCTCGAGCAGCGTGTCCGCGATGAAGGTGGCCGCCGCCGCACCTTCGCCATCATCTCCCACCCGGACGCGGGCAAGACGACGCTGACGGAGAAGCTCCTGCTGTACTCGGGCGCGATCCACATGGCCGGCGCCGTGAAGTCGCGAAAAGCCAGTCGGCATGCGGTCAGCGACTGGATGAAGATGGAGCAGGAGCGCGGCATCTCGATCACCTCGTCCGTGCTCCAGTTCGACTGGCGCGGGCAGCGGCTCAACCTGCTGGACACCCCGGGGCACGCCGACTTTTCCGAGGACACCTATCGGGTGCTCGCCGCGGTCGACTCCGCGGTGATGCTCATCGACCACGCCAAGGGGGTCGAGGAGCGTACGCGCAAGCTGTTTGACGTTTGCCGGCTTCGGGGCATCCCGGTGCTCACGTTCGTCAACAAGTGCGACCGAGAGGGCATCGAGCCCCTGCAGCTCCTCGATGACGTCGGCCGAGCGTTGGGTATTGATTGTGCACCGGTAAACTGGCCTATCGGGTCGGGCCGAGAGTTCCGGGGTGTCGTGGATCTGGCGAGACGTAAGGTCCAACGCTTCCATGAACAGACCGGGGCCGGGACCGCGTTGGTCGGCTACGACGAGCTGGACGTATCCGCGGACCTGGAGTCCCTCTTCGGTACCTCGGTCACCCATCAGCTCCAGGAGGACCTCAGCCTCCTCGATGGCGCGGGCGAGGTGTTCGACCCAGAGCGCTACCTCAAGACGCAGCAAACCCCGGTTTTTTTCGGGTCGGCGATGACCAACTTCGGTGTGGAGCCGCTGCTCGAAGCCCTCGGCCAGATCGCGCCCGGACCGCGTGCGCGCCCCGCGGCGGGCGCCGACCGCGCTCCGACTGATCCTCGATTTTCAGGGTTCATCTTCAAGATCCAGGCCAACATGAACCCTCGGCATCGCGACCGGGTGGCCTTCATGCGGGTGCAGTCGGGCCTCTTCACCCGCGGCATGGACGTGACGGTGAGCCGCACTGGCGAGACCTTACGTTTGTCAAAGCCCCATAGTTTCCTTGCACAGGAGCGGGCGATGGTCGAGGAGGCGTGGCCGGGCGACATCGTGGGGCTGTTTGACCCCGGTGCGCTTCGGATCGGAGACACCCTCTACGTAGGCGACGCGCTGAGGTATGAGGGAATCCCAAGGTTCGCGCCTGAATATTTTGCGCGTCTCCGGTTGAGGGACCCGCTGCGGCGAAAACACCTCGCCAACGGGCTGACGCAGCTCTCGCAAGAAGGGGCCATCCAGCTCTTCTATCGCCCCGAGTTCGGCGAGCACGACCCCTATCTCGGCGCGGTCGGCCAGCTCCAGTTTGAGGTGTTGCTCCACCGCTTGGAGAACGAGTACGGCGTCCATGCCACGCTTGAGCCCTCGAGCTTTCGGCTTGCGCGCTGGATTACCGGCAGCGACGCGGGCCTGGCGTGGATGCGGGCTCGCCGCGATTACACCGTCGTGGAGGATCGCCACGGCCACCCGGTCGCGCTCGCGGAGAGTCCGTGGGCGCTTCAGTACGCCGCGCGCGAGAATCCGGGGCTGGCCTTTCTAGAAGTCGAACCTCTCTGAAGCGGCGACCGGCGGCGCGGATCAGCGGCCCGTCCAGCTCGGTAACGACTCCTCGAGCCTCGCCTCCATCTCGATTCGCTGTGGGTGCGCGCGGGCGTCGACCAGCTCGTGTGGATCGGCGACCAGGTCGTACAGCTCCCAACTGAAGGCGCTCCCGGTACGCTGCCGCACCACCTTGAGGCCTCCGCGGCGCAACATCACCCGTTCCGGGTCCTTGGCGGTCGCGAGTGCGTCCAGACTATGGGGGTTGTTCCACCACTCCTGCGGAGTCGGCGGCAGCTCCTCGTCGGGCGGGGGGTGTAGCCGCTCCACCAGGCCATCCGGCAACAACGTCTGGCCCACCCAACCCGGGGCAGGGGGCAGGAGCGCGGTGTCGGCGAGGGTCGGTGCGAGATCCACCAGGCGCACCTGGTAGGGCACCACCTCGCCCGCCAGCGGCTCCCCCGGGCGTCGGAGGATGAGCGGCACCCGAAGGTTCTGGTCGCTCAACCCCGTGTCCGTCTGGCCCCCAAACCCCGAGGTGATCACCACGATAGTGAGCCCCTCGGCTCCCAACGCGCTCAGCAGCGTGCCGAGCGGCGCGTCGAGGTCGGCGAGCGCGCGGAGTCGGGCAGCTTCGGCTCCGCCCATAGCCGGATCCCCAGCGGCGGGAAGCGCCAGGAGATCCCCAAGTTGCACCCACAAAAACCAGCGACGATTCCCGTTGGCGCGGATGAAACTCGACGCACGGTCGAGCTGGGCCTGCGCGGAGCGTGGTCGATGCCGAGCCGGGTGGCCGAGCACCGACTCCCACAGCTGCTGGATCGCCGGGAACAGGATCAGTCTGGCGCTGCTTTCGGCGACCCCGAGAGGATACTCGGCGTAGAAGGGATACCAATAAAATCCACGACCGAAGCCGAGCACACCGGAGGTGGCCGGGTCGTTGGGCAGGCCTCCGGTAACGTATCCGACCTCCTGCAGGTGCTGGGCGAGGCTCCGGCGTGCCGGCGGGAGCGTCGGGCCATCGGGCGCCAGCGCGCTGGTGAACAAGCTCGCGGTGGCGCCTCCCGCATCCGGCGCGGCGGAGATCGCCTGGTCGAAAACAAGTGCAGTCCTGGAGAATCCGTCGATCGTGCGCGCCGTGCCCTGCCCGCCATAGGCGGCCAGGTCCGAGGTGGAGAGTCCGTCGATCTGGAGGATCAGCAGGTTGGGCCGCTCCGCGAACTCGGGCCCCTGCATCACCGGCGGCGCGGGCTCCTCAGCGATACCCGGCGGAGGTGTCAGGGCGAACATCCAGCACATTCCGACGCTACCACCCCAAGCCGCGAGCGTGCCCCGCCGGGTGGGTAACACTTGGAGTGGCGTCTTGGTCAGTAGGTTGCCACCAAACCACATCCAGAACAGCGTCGCAGCGACGCCCCCGCCGAGCCAGGTGGAGGCCCATCGGACGCGTTCGTGAGGCTCGAGGTGGGCGGCAGCGACGCCCCCGCCGAGGCCGAATACGACGACACAGAGCAGGAGGTTCCACAAGGTTGAGGCGCGGAGTCGAAAGCGCGCCTGCACCGCCAGCATCGGCACGCAGCCTGCCAGGCCGAAGACCGCCCCCAGAACGCTGTAGGCGCTCGGCCCAAACCCGAGCGCCTGATACTCGGACGGGGTGGTGGAGGCGAGCACGAAAAAGGCCTCGCCAAGTCCCACGATCGCGCCTGAGCAGAGGCCCGCGGAGAGGCCGATACCGGGGAGGTCCCGGATCAGAGCGGGGCCAGCGAGACTCCGATTCAACCGGGGCTTGCCTCGGAAGTAGGGGCCAACGGTCGACCCCAGGGCGCATCGGTGGTCAGCGAGAGCGCCACGCGCCACTGGAGATCGTCGGCGCCGGGCACGTGGCCCTGACCGGTCACACGGTCGATGCTGCCGCTCACGGCCGGTCTCAAACCGCCAGCACGCGTAAGCGCGCTGCCTTCGGCGCCTGGGAACCGGAGCGCGAGGTCCAGGCCCGTGCGGAGCCGGTGCTCCTCCACCGCCATCGCGTACACCGCGTCACCCTGGGCGGCGACGACGCCGATCCGCTCTACCTTTTCGGTCCACGCGCTGATGCGGCTCGTCGGTTGCGTCCACGCGGCGGCGAGGTACCACGACAGGCTGTCGGTGCCGGCTTCGTGCCCGAGCACCCGGCCATTCTGCGTGAAGCCCTCGTGGTAGACCCGGTGGTAACGATACCAGCGGAAGGTGTCGTCGAGGAGCCGAGCGTGCTCTGCCGTGACCACCCAGGGGCCGAGCGCCAGCTCCGCGCCGTAGAGGTTGGCCACGCCGGCCAGGGCGGGGTACGGCACGGGGCCCGAATAACGTTTGATGACGTCTTCCCCAGCATATTCCCACCAGACCTCTCCGTAGCGGACGGGTCCGTCAAACCACTTCTGGATCGGGAGCATGAGCCGGAAATCGAGCCGGGCGATCTCGTTCTGGTCGGGCAGCAGTCGGTCGGGGTCGTCGTAGATGTGGGGCTCGGTGGGGAGGATCAACTGGCCGATTTCGACGGGAGGCCGACCCTCGCCCGCGAAGATGGTCATACGCGTCGCGCCGAGCTCCAGTATCGGCACTGGCAGCCACCGCGCGTCGATGACCATCAGCCCCGGGTCAGTGACGTCATCCCGCGGCTGCTCCAACACGCCCATCGCGAATTCAAACCGAAAGCGGCCCAACTTGTTGCCCACCTTGGGAAGCCGACCCTCGATCGCCCCGCCCCCGAGCCAGGGCGCCGTCGCGTTGTCCGACAGCGCCAGCGTGCCGCGTCGCCCCGGGCCGAGCCAGCGTTGTTCCTTGCCAAAGCCGAGGCGCGCTTGCGGGCGCTGAAGGCCCACCCAGGCCGTGGTGAGACGGAGGTCTCCCGCGTCACCCAGGTTACAACTCGAGCACGTCGGGTTGACGAGTCCCAGGCTCAGCTCCGGGCTGATCCGCGCCTCCAGATGGCGCCAGGACACCGCGCCCGCGGCGCTGATCTTGGGCGTCAGGAGCCCCGGCTCAGTGTCGCCGCCCGCGTTGTCCGGGGTCACGTCGCCCAGGGCGAGATGCAGGCCGGGCCGTAGCACCGCCCGCCAGTCGCCGGCCTCGACGGCTTGCTCGGGACCGAGCTGCACCCACGGACCCGCGTCCAGGCCGCCAAGCCTCCCCGCCAACTCGGTGGCCGAGGTCGCGCGCGACCCCAGCACGCGGTCTGCGGCCGCGGTACGCAGGTTCTCGTCGAGGATCAGCGCCGCGGGGTCATCCCCCGGGGCGGCGGCCAGAAGGGGCACCCAAAGAAGCACCGCGGGACTTTAGCCCGGCGCCGGTACTTCTGCGACGGGCCCGGCCGCGCCAGACGACGCGGGCCGGGCTATCCTCGGCGCTGAGGGGGCTCGCGGGTGTACCCAAGTCAGCGGCCAGCTGCAGGAGGGTCGTGGAGCCTGCTGGCGGGGCTCATGATCGGCCTCTCGGCCGAAGCGGCGCCGATGCCCTGGTACGGGCTCCCGGTGGTGGCCGACCTGCACCCGGTCGGCGCTCACGCTGGCGTTCGCTATCAGGAGCTCCTGGCGGAGAACCTCGGCGGACGTGCGGTCAGCCCTGGATGGTCAGAGGTGGTGGCCGAGGCGGACCTCTATTATCGCCTTTACACCATCTCCGGTCGGGGCACGGTGATCTCGCCCCGGCGTGCGGACGAGTGGGCCGACGTGGCGGCCACGGGCGCCCTGGTGAGCATCGAACAGCTCGTCGCGGAGGTCGCGGACCGGGGCGACCATACCCGCGCGGTGTTCGTCGTTCTGCAGAGCCTCGCCGGGCCCGGCGTCGAGATTCGTGGGGGCGACGATCCGGGCGTCCGCGGTGGCGTCGGGGGGTTTTCAGCCCGGAAGATGCGTGATCCCTCCGAGCGACGCCGCGGGCCCGGGATGGAGCCGAAGGACCCCGCGCTCCAGCTTGGCCTGGGCTGGCGCTCGGGGGACGAGGACGAGTCCGCCGGAGCCCCGGGGCTGGACTACTCGGCGTGGATGGTCATGGAGTCCGCGGGGGAAGCGGCGGCACGCCTCGACTACCTGTGGATCCGGCAGTCCTGGCGCATGAGCGTTCGTGTAGGACTCCCGGGCCCGTTTTCGTGGGTCGCGGGGGCGGAGAGCGAGCCCGCGGCGCCCGACCCGGCGACCCTACGCGTGGGCCTGGCGATGGAGCCCGCGAGGCTGCCGGGCTGGTCGATCCGGCTTGAACAGCTCCGAGAGCTCGAGCCGGTGAGGGCGCCGGTTCGGCTCACGCTGCGCTTCGAAGGCGCTAGCCGCATACCCGGTCGGCCAGGAGGCACATTCGGGGTCCCCGACGATGAACCTCCCGCCTTGCCGTCCGTGCCCGATCGTAGCGCGCTCGTCATGGAGCGAATCGGCGTTCCGCCTGTGTCTACGCCCGCCCCGGCCCGCCGTCGGCGCTGACCGGGCTCACTGCAGCTCGCGCAGGGCCGTCGTACTGTTGAACCGTACGTACTTGTCGGTGGTCTGCTCGCGT
Organism: Deltaproteobacteria bacterium; assembly: GCA_947486185.1. Lineage (GTDB taxonomy): Bacteria > Myxococcota_A > UBA796 > UBA796 > SXON01 > CANKTH01. The sequence continues at coordinate 3,977 of CANKTH010000101.1, read as the reverse complement.
CGGGCAACGAGGAAGTCCCGGATCGCTGTGCGCTGCTCGGGTTCGGGGAGCTCTGCGCCTACGTGGCCCAGGGCCCAGAGCCCGACGAGCTGACCCTGGTCGTCCGGCGAGAATGTCACGGAGAAGGCTAACAAATCGGGGGCCGCCTCGGTGGCTCGCATACGACCCAGGGCGTCCGCTGCGGCCTCGCGCACCTTGGGATTGTGGTCCTCGCGTATACGCTGGATCAACGCGGGTATCGCCGCCTTGTCGTTGATCTGCGCCAGCGAGGCGACCGCGGCGAGACGTACACGGTCGGACGAGTCGCCGAGCACTGCCACCAGCGCCTCGACAACCTCGGGCTCGGTGTGTTTGGCCGCTTCAGCCGCCCAGTCCTCCCGCACGACGGGGTTCTCGGACCTCACCGACGCGACCACCTCATCGGTGGTCGGCGCGCAACCTACGAGGAGCATCAGGCCGCACCATCTCACGCGCCACCTCCCGACGCCTTGGCGCTCGGAGTGTATTGCTGGGTATAATGCCCGTAATATCCAGTGGTATTGCGGATGTCGACCTTGTTGAACACTGCGCCTACGGGCTCAAGCCCGGCGCTCTCGAACCGCGAACGCACGTCGGTGAGCATCCGCCGCGTCGTCTTCCCGGCTTCGACTACGACAACCATACCTTTGGCGGTCCGAGCGAGGCTCAGGGCATCCGCGACCGCAAGAACAGGCGGCGCGTCGATCAGCACCATGTCGTAGCTCCGCGCGAGGTCGGCGACCAACTGCCGCATCCGCAAGCTCTCCACGATCCGTCCGGGGTTGCTCGGCAGCGGGCCTGACGTGATCACGCTCAGGTTGGCGATCGGCGTTTGCTGCAGTACATCGGTGTGTGCCGCTGCCTGGGAGATGATGCTGGACACGCCGGCTGCGTTGTTGATGGTGTTGAAGGCGCGATGTTGGGTGGGCCGGCGGAGGTCGCAGTCGATGATCACCACCCGCTGCCCGTCCTGCGCGAGGCAGATGCCCAGGTTGGTCGTAAACGTGCTCTTTCCTTCGCCCGGCGCGCAGGAGGTGACCGCGAGCACGTTGATCGGGCTGTCCACGCCGGCAAAGGCGAGACCGTTCCGGATGTTGCGATAGGCTTCGAAGATCGGATCGGTCACCGGGAGATCCCCGATGATTACCCCGCCAGTCTTCAGTTTGAACCTCGGGATCATTCCTAAGACTGGCAGCGGCCACACCCCGCGGAGGTCATCCTGGTTCTTGACGCTGTCGTCGATGTACTCGACCAGGAAGACGAGGCCGATGCCAATACCAGCGCCCACCAGGAAACCAAGAAGAACGTAGAGGATCACCTTGGGGGCAGCGGTGTCGGTCGGCGGCAGGGCCGGCTCGGCCACCCGCATGTCCGACACCGTCATCGCCTCGGCTACTTCGATCTGGTACTGCTGCTCCAGGAGCGACTGGTAGATCGTCTGGGTGGCCTCGGCGGCGAGCTGAAGCTGGTAGATCCTCCTCGCCTTCTGGGGGTAGGCCCCGAACTCCTGGATGGTGGCGGCGATCGTGGAGTCGATCTCATCGCCGCGCTGACGCAGCCCGGCGAGCTTGATCTGGGAGGCCTGCACCGCGGGATCCAGCGTGTGTTGCTCCTCCAGGGCGATGCTCAGCTCGTCCTGGAGGTTCCGGATCTGCTTCACCAGCGCAACAACGTCAGGGTGGGAGTCCTTTTTGTCGATGAGCTCCAGCTTCAGCTTGAGCTGGAGGTCGCTCAGGCTCTCGCGCAAGCCGCGGACCAACGAGTTCGTGCTGGACGTGCCCGGCGAGACCGCGCTCACCGACTCGTCGTCCGACAGCCGGCGTCGCTCCGAGATCTCGGCGCGAACACCTTGCATTTCGGCCTTGACTCCCTCGCTCTGGGCGAGGAGCTCGCTCAAGCGGGAGACGGCCGCTTTGAGCTCGGCGTCGAGATCGATGACCGCCTCGGCCTGCTGGGCGTCCGCGACGTCTCCCAGGGCCTGGTCGAAGTTGATCTGAACTGTTTTGAGCTCCCGTTCGATGAACTCACGCGCCGCGCGGGTCTCCGACTTCGCGTTCTCCTTGGATCGGTTGAGGTAGACCTCGACGATCGTGTCCGCGAGCTGGGCGGCGAGCTCAGGATGCGTCGCGGAGCCCGTTACCAGGAGGATGTTGGTGCCCTGCTCCTGTTCGATGAGGAGCGAGGGTTGGGCGAAGTAGACGTCGAGAATTCCCGGCGCGAGGAACTTCTCCGCCGTGAGCAGCGTGCTGCTCCGGTCCCTCAGCTGGAGCAGGCGCACCACCTCGTCGATGACCGGGCGCATCTCGGCGAGCGCGATCTTGGTCTCGACGTCGTCGGTGTCGCCAGAGAGCGACTGGGCCATCTCTCCGAGGTCCATCTCGCCCAGGATGGACAACGAGGCGCTCGAGCTCTCGATGCTGATCTTGGCGACCGCGTCGTACCTCGGGGGCTGCAGGAGCCCGATAACCAGCGCGCCAACGGTGAAGAACACCACCGCCTGCAGAAACAGCCACTTCCGTCGGAGGAGGGCGGCAAAGACCTTGAGAAGTTCCATACGTCGCGCGACGCTACTCGACAGACCACCGCGGATGCGGGCGCTGCGAGCGGCGACGCCGTATACCTCCAGACCGCGTCATCCCGCAAGCATCCGGTTGACGGCGAGCATCAACGTAGGGTACCAGCGTTGCCCTATGCTGACCTGGCTCTTCTCTTTCGCCCTCGTGGCCTGCGCGCCTACGCGCCCGCCAAATGTATCAGAGCTCGACATCCCGTTGCGGCTGCCACCCGTGGAGCGTTTTACCTTCGGGCCGGGAGACCGACTTGCGATATGGGTGTGGCGCCACGAGGACCTCACGGTCGACGTGACCGTGGCGCCCGATGGCTTCATCACCTACCCGCTCCTCGGGCGCGTTGAAGTGGCGGGCCAGAGCTACGAGTCCTTGGTCAAGGCGCTGCAAGCCGGGGTGGACCAGTACTATGTCGACGCGAAGGTCGCGGTCAACATCATCGAGGTCACCAACGAGAAGGTGTTGGTCATCGGCGAAGTGGCGAAGCCGCAGGTCATCCAGATCCGTAACGACCTCTCTGTGCTGGAGGCGCTGACCATCGCCGGCGGGGTCAGTTACACCTCCAACACCCGGAATGTACTTGTCGTGCGCGGCGGAATGGAGACGCCTACCGCTTTCTCGGTGGACATCGACGCCGTCTACGGTCGCGCCGACTTCACGCAGATGGTCTACCTTCAGCGCGGCGATATCGTCTATGTGCCCGCCACGACCATCACCAACGTCGAACGCTACTTCCGCAGCCTGCAGGCGGTGCTCGGGCCCGCTGTCGGCGCTTCAGCGGTGTACCGAAACCTTGGGGGAACCCAGAATTCTGCCGCCGCCGGGGATTAGTCTCGGTGCGCCGTCGTGTCGCCGCGGGTCTGGTGCTCCTCGACAGTGCCAGCATTGTCGCCGGCTTGGGCCTGGCCTGGGTGATTTGGCTGTACCGTTCACCCAACTTGCAGCGGATGCTGCCCGTCAGCTTCGCCGAGCTGTGGTTGCCCAACCCTTGGATGCCCGCGGGTCTGGTCTGCCTGATGGCCTGGCTCTACGCTATCTACCGTGTCGGGCTCTACGACACCGGCAAGATGGAGAACAGCGTCGTCATCGTATCGGCGTTGTGGAAAACCACGGTGTTCATGGCCGCCTTTGTCATGGTCATCAATTTCTTCGTAGCGGAGCGGGTCTATCCCCGTAGTCTGGTCCTCAGCTTCGTGGGCGCCTCGTCGGTCCTGCTGATCTCGGCCCGCCTCGCGATCTTCCGGTTGATCCTCAGGCTCGCCACGCCGATCACCGCGGTGTCTGCGCTGATCGTGGGCACGGGGGCCGACAGCGCGGAGATGGCCGAGAGGGTGGAACGAATGGCCCGGCATGTATGCCGGGTGCGCGGTCATGTCCGCGCGGCGCCCGGCG
>CANKTH010000100.1 GCA_947486185.1 Deltaproteobacteria bacterium | reverse complement strand
TGGCCTTGGCCAGGCCGATACCCTGGTTGACCTTCTCGCGGATGTCCACCAAGGCAGCTTTCAACTTGGGATTCTCGGTCTGGTCCACGAGCGCGTTGAGCGCCTCGACCACCGGGATCGCCGCGCCGGTCAGTGTCGCGAGCTGCGAGGTCATGTTCGCCAGGTCGGCGACCGAGACGGACTGGAGGTACTTCGAAAAGTCGATGGACACCGACAGGCCCTTGCCCTGGACCGCCCCCTCTTTCCGCGCGTTGACCTCGGTGGGGTAAACGCCCTGCTTACGCAGTCTCGACCGGGCAGTTTTGGGCGAGTCGGCGTCGATGACGCCCTTGACCGCCTTCCCGCCTGCGTCGAGCCCTGCGTACTCATAAACCGCCATCAGCCACCCTCAGCAACGTCTTCTTGGGTGACACGCATCACCTCGTCCAACGACGTGACCCCCTGCAGCACCTGACGGATCCCATCCTCGCGCAGCGTCCGCATCCCGTCTTCGACCGCCTTCCTCCTGATGACGCCCGAGCTCGCGTTCGCCATGACCAACTGACGTACACCTTCGGTCACGTGCAAGAACTCGTAGATGCCGCTCCGGCCCTTATAGCCGGTCTGGAGGCAGGCAGGACAGCCGGCCGCCTTGAAGATCGGGCGATCAATGCTGGATCTCTCGATACCCGCTTCGCGGAGCTCGATGTCGGAGGGCACGTGCGGGGCCTTACACTCCGGGCACAGCCGGCGGACGAGACGTTGCGCCAACACGGCCACCAACGAGGACGAGACAAGGAAGGGCTCGACGCCCATGTCCGTGAGCCGGGTGAAGGCGCCCGCCGCGTCGTTGGTGTGCAGGGTCGAGAAGACCAGGTGGCCGGTCAGCGAGGCTTGAACCGCGTTGTCGGCGGTCTCCTTGTCGCGGATCTCGCCCACCATGATGACGTCGGGATCCTGCCGAAGATGGGCCCGCAGCGCCGAGGCAAAGGTGAGGTCGATCTTGGGATTGACTTGGGTCTGGCCGATACCCTTGAGCTCGTACTCAATCGGGTCTTCGATGGTCAGGATGTTGATGTCGGGAGCGTTGATCTCGGCGAGGCCGGAGTACAAGGTGGTGGTCTTGCCGGACCCGGTGGGTCCAGTGACCAGCATGATGCCGTGTGGGCGCTGGATGACGCGGCGGAAATCCGCCACGGTGTCGGCGCCCATCCCCACGTGATCGAGGTTGAACACCCGACCTTTCTCGAGGATACGCATGACCACGCGTTCGCCGTGCCGCACCGGAAGGGTGCTCACACGAAGGTCGATCTCGCGGCCCGCGATGCGGGTACGAATACGACCATCCTGGGGAATTCGCTTCTCGGCGATGTTGAGGCCGGACATGATCTTCACGCGGCTGACGATGCTCGCCTGGAGCTTGGCCGGCGGTTTGACGATCTCGTAGAGCACGCCGTCGATGCGGAAGCGGACGGCGAGCTCCCGCTCAAAGGGCTCGATGTGAATATCACTCGCGCGGTCTTTGACCGCCTGCGTCAAAAGCGTATTTACGAAGCGGATGATCGGCGCCTGGTTGGGGTCGTCGAGCAGGTCCTCGTTGAGCATGAGGTCGTCGGCGACATCCGCCTGCATGTCGTCGCGGATGTCCTCCATCACCGCCACCGCCCCCTGCGCGGCGCGGTCGTAGGCCTTGTTCATCGCGTCGCGGAGCATGTCGGCCTGCGCCACCATCGGCCGAAGCGGCGCGCGGAAGAGCAGACGTAGATCTTCCAACATCGCCACGCCGCGCTCGTCCGCGATCGCGACCATCACGTAGCCGCCGTCGCGGCGAAGCGGGAGCACACCGTTCTCACGCGCGATCGCGAGCGACAGCTGCCGGATCAGCTCGAGATCCACCTGATCGTGCTCGATCTTGTCCAGCAGAGGCAGGCCGAAGATCCGCGCGATCGACGCCGCGGCCATCTTGGCGTCAACCGCCTGCACTCGTTGAGCACCTTCAAGCAGAGAAACGCCCGAGCGCTCGCTCTCCTTCCGCGCCTCCCGGAGCCGGGTCGAGTCCACCCCGCTCTCGATCAGGAGCTCCTCGATGCCCGCGCGACGGATCGCCATCAGCGGCCTCCTTGATCTTCCGGTGGGGTGACTGGCGTGACCACGCTCTCTTTTGCGGCCCCCGCCGCGGGCGTTTCGTCCAGCGTGCCCGAGGTCACCGGCGTCGCTTTGGTCCGATAGGCGCTCGGCTCATCGACGACGTTCATGCTGCCGCCCAGGAGCGCGCGAAGCTCATCTTCCTGGTGCTCTGGGGTCTGCCCATAGAAGCGCCGGAGGAATTCCTCCCGCTGGGCCCACTTGACCCGGTAGACCTCTTCGAGGTCGGCCGGCTCGTTGATCACGTGCGGCGTCAGGAAGATCAGCAGGTTGGTCTTACGTTCGATCTGGCTGCGACCGCGGAACAGGACCCCGATCAGGGGGATATCTCCCAGGATCGGGATCTTGGTGCGGGCCTCAGTCTTGGTGGTGCCGATCAGTCCGCCGATGACCACCGTCTGGTTGTCGCGCACGACCACCACGTTCTCCACCTCGCGCTTGGTGGTCGTCAAAAGTCCGGTGTCTCCACTACCTTCTTCGACCTCGGCGACCTCCAGCGACACCTCCATGGTGACGTAGTTGGACTCGTTGATCTGCGGGCTCACCTTGAGCGTGATGCCAACGTCTTCGCGCGTGTACTGCGAGAACGCCTGACTGGAGAAGCCAGAGTAGGAGTCCGATGTCTTGAAAGGAACATTTTTGCCGACGTTTATCGTCGCTTCCTCGTTGTCCACGACCAGAAGGCTCGGATCCGAGAGGATGTTGACCTGCGAGTTGGATGCCAGCGCGTGGACCGCGACACCAAAGGCCGGGACGGCGAGCTCCACGGACGCGCCCGTGGTCGGGTCGGTGATCGGGATGGTGATGCTCTGCCCCAGCACGCCCATCGCGAGGCCGCTCAGCAGACTCGCCGTGTCGACCTGGAGAGAATTAGCGCCCATTTGAGCACTATAATAGCTGACTCCGCCGTTGGGACCGGGAGCACCGACATGATAGCCGATGCCCAGGTTGCTCTTGTCTTCGCTGCCCACCTCCAGCACCACCGCCTCGACAAAGACCTGGCGACGCGGAATGTCGAGTTTGTCGATGACGGTCTTCAGCAGACGAAAATCCTCGGGAGACGCCAGCACCACGAGGGAGTTGGTGTTTTCGTCGGGCGTCACCTTGATGTTCTCGAGGGCGCTGGCGATGGTCGTCCCATCCCCTCCGGCGCCGCCGGGAATGCTCGGCCGTCCGCCAGTGGAGGGCCCCGCAGGCCGGTTGCCTCCCGCCGGGAAGTTGTTGGTGCTTCCAGTGTTTCGCCGGTTGCTGCTGTTGCTGCCGCTGGAGGCGCCGCCCGACCGACCTGAGCTGCTGGCGCCGCTGGAGTTGGCAAGGTCACTGATGACCGAGGCAATATCTTCGGCCTTGGCGTGATCGAGGTACAACACATGGATCTGGGAACGGCTCGCCGGGTCGATGTCCACGTCCAAAGAGGCCACGACCTCCTTGATCTTGATGAGGGCCTCGTCGTTCGCCAGGACGATCAGGGAGTTCGTACGTTCATCGGCGATGATCTTGGAGATGAATGCCGACTCCGAGCCCGCGGAGGTGACGCTTGCGCCGGCGGCCGCGGTGGTGGCGCCGCCTGCTGACGCCCCGTCACGTCCGCGACGCCGCGCCGCCGCCCGATCCGCGGCGCTGGTAGCCGCGCTGGACGACGCCGAAGAAGACGAGGTCGCCGCCGTGCCGTACAGCTCCTCGATCACCTTCTCGACGTCCGACGCCGTGGCGTGCACGATCGGGATGATCTCCACGCGGCTCTTGGGCGCGGCGACGTCAAGCTGCTTGATCACCCGGTAGACCCGCCGGATATTGTAGGCGGCGTCGGTGATGATCATCGTGTTGGAGGTCTGGTAGGGGATGATTCGAGCTTGGGGGCCCGACAGTTCCTTCACGACGCTGGAGATGTCGCTGACGCTCACGTTCTCCAACTGAATGATCTGGGTGACGAAGTTGTCCGTCGCCGGAATATCGCCATCTTCATAGATCCTGAGCGGGGCGCTCCCGGCCTTGTCGGTGGTCACCACCTTGGTGTTCTTCCCGACCTGTACAGTGGTGTACCCGACCACCTCGAGCGCCGAAAGAAAGGCCTCATACGCCTCAGAAGCGGTGACCTGCTGGTGGCTGATGATGGTCACCTGGCCGCGCAGCTCCTCCGAGAGGATGAAATTCCGGCACGTGATCTCCGCCATGTACTTCACGATGTCCATCACAGGAGCATCGACATAGTCCATCGCGACCCGTACATTGGGCGGCGCACAGGGCACGACCTTCCCGTTGATCGATCCTTCTCCGCCGTTGGGCGTGACGGGCGTCGGCGCTTGCGGCGCCGCCGCTTGCGGCTCAACAGGTTGCGCACCGAGCGGTGGAGGAGGGGGGACGTCCGCATCCGGGCGCCCGAGCGCCGGCGGGATGAGGCCCGCGTTCGGCGGCGGCAGCATGGGGCCGGGATCGCCTCCCTCGGGTTTGTCCTGGGCAAGCGCCGGGCCGGCACCCCACAAGAGCCACAACGGCAGGCCCAGGCGAATATAACGCAACATCCTCAACTCCCGTTCTGAAACACGCCGACCTCAGCGAACGCTGTAGTCAAGCGTGACCTTCTGATTACGACGTGTGATTTCAAAGGTGAAACTCTTCTCGCGCGACAGACCCGAATAGGCCGACATCGCGCCTTCTACGCTGTTCATCGACTGCCCGTTGACCGAGTGGATGACATCCCCGTTCTTGACGCCGAGCTTGTCGAACACGCTGCCCCGCTTGATTGACGACAGGCGATAGCCGTCAACCTCGCCGTCGGCACCCCGATGCGGCCGCGGGCGAATCTGCCCCGCCAGCGCCTCGGCATTCCCAAGTTGTTCCTCTAAGAATGCGCGTTCCACCGCGTAGCTGTTCTCGCCGGTCTTGGTCACCGAGCCGTCGCTGGTGCCAGCGCCGACTTCCGCGACGGCACCCTCGCCGCTACGCTCGGCCTGTGCGAGGGTTCCCGATTGACCCATACAAACACAAGACCCGCCATCCATACACACACGTTTCTGTGCGATATAGGTAATCTTTCCTTGACTCCCAACCGATTCTCCCACGGCGTAGGGCCGGGCCCTGGCGGAGCGAGCAGCGCCCTCCGCGATCAAGGCCGACGAATACGTAGGAGGATCAGCGACCATCGTAGCGAGCAGCCGGAGGCTGTCATCGCTGACGCACTCGCCCTCGGAGCTCGACGACTGGGCCGGGGGTTGGTAGACGGCGGTCGAGTCGAAGATATTACGTCGGACGATGATTTCTGCGTACGTGCCGGGCGGCAGCGTCCGGTTCGGGCGAGGCTCGGACGCCTCAGACGGGCCCTCCTCCGGCTCTCCTTTGCCCTCCTCGCCCTCGTCCGACACCTCCTGCCCATCGTCGCTGGGGCCCGGCGCCTTGGGGGTCGTCGGCGACGGCGCCGCCGGCTCGTTGTCGGTATACACCCGCGCTTGGGCCCCTTTCGGCAGCGTGAGCTGGTAGGCGACCAGCTGATTCACCGAGGCGCCCGCGCCGAGCCCGAGCACGCCAACAAGCAGCGCAGCAAGGAGAATTCGGCGTCTATCGGTCGGAGAGAGGGTGGGCAAGGTACATCCCCTGGTCAGCCGGCGGGAGCGGGGTGCTCACGCGGCCGTGGTCACGGACTGGCCGTTAGCAAGATCTGGGCCGCGGCGGCAGGGGGCACCGGCGAGAAGCCCACCACGGCGGCAGGAACGGGCTACTCGCAACAACCCCGGTAGGACATGCAGACTTTCCGACCGCACCCCGAGAGTCGACGCCGCAGCGCGGGGAGGACCACGCAGAGGGATGACAGAATGTCACGGCTGGATGGAGCGTCGAGACCCGCGCGACAGCCTGTCGGTCACCGACCGTCAGCGCCGGTCAGCGCTTCGGGGACGGCGCGCTCGGCGCAGGGGCTGACCCGATCGGAGAGCTTCGGTCGGGTCGACATCGCCGCCAGGAATGATAAGGATGGCCGCAAGGAGGAGCCTCGGTGAAGTCTCGGACCCGTACCCTGACCGTCGTATTCACTGACATGACCGGCTATTCCAAGGCATTCAGTGAGGCGAAGTTTGAGGACCGGCGCCTCCTGCAGGAGATGTTCGAGACTGACGTGAAGCCGATCCTCACCCGGCGTGGTGGGCGGATCATCAAGGCGATCGGCGACTCCTACATGTGCAACTTCGAGAACGCCACGGACGCCGTTCGGGCCTGTCTTGACCTGATGGAGGCCAGCACCGGGGACGCCTCGCCGAAGTACCGCGCGTCGGTCGCCACGGGCGACGTCGAAGAGGTCGAGAACGACGCGTTTGGCGACGCCGTCATCCTGTCGGCCCGGATCAACGCGATCGCCGAGAGCGATCAGGTGTGGTTCTCGGAGAGCACACGCCTCTGTATGAACCCCAACGAGATACCGTGGGAGCCTCAGGGCCGGCACAAGTTCAGGAACGTCCCTGGAGATCACGACATCTACCGGGCGATCCCCGCCCACGCCGCCTACCTCCCCGAAGCGGTGACCCGCGCCGCTCGGGCCAATCAGGTGGTGGTGTGGAACGCGGGAGCGCCGACGCCACAGGTGCCCCCCGGCGCCCACCTGCTGCTCGACGGCTTTCGCCCCCGCAGCCCGGCGCTCAACCAGGCGCTGGAGTCGTTGCCCGTCTTCGATCCCGCACACATCTGGCTGTGTACCTACAATATCAGCCCGGTGGAGCGCGAAGACTGGCTGCAGAACGGCCGGGGCCTGATCATCGCAGTGCCGCAGGCGCTGCGCGCGGCCCTCGATAAGGCCCGCAGCAAGGTCAACGCGGGTGGCGACACGCTGATCCTTGATAATGCGGCGTCGGTCGGGGAGCTGGTGCTCTCGGGGATCGCCCTGCCGTCCGTACCCCACTCGGAGGTTGTGGCTGGTTACACCTACGATCTCTCTCCTGACGGTCGCTGGCTCACCCGCGCCGACCGTCCCCTGCTGCGTGTCGAGGTTCGTGAAGGCGGCGCATCGCTTACCGTCCACACGCCCGGCGTCTTGCTGAATGGCCGGATCGCCGCCCTCAACCAGACGGTGTCCCTCGACGCAGGGCTTGAGGTGACCGCGCCAGGCCTCCAACTTCGTTATGTCGCCATCGGGCGGGACGGCTACCTCGGAGCGCTGTTCGGCGACACACAGGTGCGGCAGACAGTCAACCTGGGGACCTCGGTTGAAATCGGGCGCGAACCCGATAATCCGGGAATGCGCACGCCCGACCGACAGTCCCAGGACAATCTTCGATGGTGTGTAGGCCTGCGCGCCGGGCGCGTCCGGGAGCGGGGATTCACCCTGGATAAGGCCTTGACGGGTCGCCACCACGCCAAGGTCATCTTCGAGGGGCTTGGCCGCGCGCTCGTGAGCGCGATCCATGACACCCTTCCGACGTTCGTGCTCCAGGAAGATGGTAACTTTATCCGGCTTCCTCCGCCCCAGCCCAATCAGTTGGGTCAACCCGCCGGGGTAGGCGACACGCTGGTGCTCGGCACCTGCACCATCTCGCTCCGCCACGCGGGGCCCTGAGCCGATGGCTCAAGCCGGGCGCCCGCGAGCGCCCGCCGCGCCTGCGGCCGTGACCCCGCGAGGTGCCTCGGCCACCCCCACCGTCGTCACAGTGAACGCCTACAGCGAACGATGGTTGCGTCAGGGTTTTCCGTGGGTGTACCCCGCAGAGCTCACCGGGGCCCGACCGCGTGCGGGGTCATGGGTGGCGATCCGGGGCGCGCAGGGCGCCGACCTCGGCGCGGGCGTCGCGGACGACGGGTGGATCTCCGTGCGACGCTTTGTGGCGGAGGTAGCACCACTTTCTGGCGATCTGTTGGCGGAACGGCTCGCCGCGGCTGCCGCCCGGCGCCAAGCGGTCGTCGACGTGAACACCACGGCATGGCGCTGGGTGAACGCTGAGAATGACGACATGCCCGGCATCCGGGTCGATGTGTACGGCGCCGACCTGGTCCTCACGGTGGACAGCGCCAGCCTCGAGCTGCTGCTCCCCGAGCTCGTCGGCGCGCTCAGGCGGGGCCCGCCAGGAATCGCAAGCTTCGAGGCTGTACGGAGCATACATCTCGCGTGGCGGCCCGATCCCCGTGATCACAACCTACGGGCCCCGACGCGCGCCGGGACCTGTATCTGGGGCGAGGCCCCGGACGAGGTCGAAGTGAAAGAGCGGGGGATCCGGGTCTGGGTGAGGCCCGGAGCCGGCAAAGACATCGGTTTGTACACCGACATGAGGGACAATCGCAGATGGCTGGAGTCCTATTGGCGGGGCCGGCGCCTCCTCAACCTTTTCGGGCACACGGGCATGTTCAGCGTCTCGGCGGCCGCCCACGGCGCGAGAGAGACCGTCACGGTAGACCTGTCGGGCCCCGCGCTGGATGTGGCGCGCCGTAACTTTGAGTTGAACCAACTCGACCTCGGGCCCCACAGTTTTGTGGAGGCGGATGTGTTCAAGGTGCTCGACCGGTTCCGCCGCCAGGGTCGCCGATTCGACGTGGTGCTCGCCGACCCGCCGGGCTTCAGCCACGGGGAGCAGGGCCTGTGGTCCGGCGAGAACGACTACCCGCGGCTCGTCGCGGCCTGCCTCTCGGTGCTAGAGCCCGGCGGCTGGCTTGTCGCCGCGTCCAACCTGGGCTCGGTGAGCCCCAAACAGTTCCAGGGCCACCTCGCCGACGGAGCGCGGCGCGCGGGCCGATCCCTGAGACTGCTCCATGAAGGCGGCGCCGCACCTGACCACCCGGCCGCCCTGGCGTTCCCCGAGGGACGGTACTTGAAGCTCTGGGTCATGGCGGCTTGAAGGATCCGCTCCGCCCACACTCCGGTCCGCGGATACGCACGCTCACGGTCGGAAAAAACGAGCTGCCGGTGCTCGACTTTCAGGGTCGAGATCAGGCCTCGGGCCCCTCGGTGGTGCTCACGGCCAACCTCCACGGGGACGAGTGCACCGGGCTCGGTGCGCTACTCGCGCTGATCCCACGCTTTGAAAGCGTACTTCGGCGTGGCAGACTGAGGGTACTACCGACCCTCAACCCGAGCGGGCTCGAGCGGCGCCAACGCCGAGTTCCCCAGGATGATCACGATCTGAACCGCATATTTCCTGGGTCGGCCCAGGGTTCCGAGAGCGACCGGCTGGCTGCCGCCATCTGGGCGGAGCTCGCGAGCGCGCGGCCCGATCTGGTGGTGGATCTCCACTCGGACGCCCCCCAGTCCCTCCCCTACGTCCTGCTGGACCGGGCCACGGGGCTGAGCGGGGAGGCACGACGAGCGTTGGAGGCCAGGAACCTCGCGCTGGCCGAGATGTGCGGACTGACCGTCGTGCACGAGTATCCGGACGAACAATATCGTCGTTTTTCCTTGGATAAGTCACTGAGCGGCGCCGTTCTCAACCGGCTCCGGGTGCCCGCACTCACGATCGAGGCGGGGCCCCGGCTCTACCTCAACCCGGACGACGTCGCCGTGCTGGAGGGCGTGGTACTCAGGATACTCGCTGGGATGAACCTGACTGATCCGGTAAACACCGCGCCGACACGCCGGGTGGCGGGGCGTTGGCGCCGAGACTCCGGCCCCCGCGCACCGTCGCCAGGCGTGTTCCGCCCGCGGGTGACGCTCGGGGAGCAGGTCCAAGCCGGCGCGCTGGTGGCCGACCTCTACGATGTCTATGGCCGCGCCTTGCCCGGCATCTACGCTGAGAATGCAGGTTTTACACTCTCCTTTGTCGAGCGCACGCACCTGAGCGCTGGAGCCCCGATGTGTACCTGGGCCGTCCCCGAGGTCCCATGAGCGCTCGGCCTCGACATGAGCGAGGCTCAATCCGCCCCGACCACCCAGCCGAGCAGAAAGCCAGCGCGTAGGGCCTGGGCCCGCGCGCCCACCAACGCGTACTCGGCGTCCGCGAGGGTCGCGCGTGCGCCGAGGAGCTCGCTACCCAGCGCAGATCCCGCGGTGTACCTGGCCTCCACGACGGCGACCGCAGCGAACGACGCGCGCCTTCGGGCCTCCGCCGCCGTGAGCCCTACTCGCGCCGCTCTCACGTCCTCCCAGGCGCCCCGCACCGAGATCTCAACCGCCTCGCGGGCCAGCTCTACTCTCAGGCGGGCCGCCTCGACCGCCAGCTCCGCCTGCGCCTCGCCGTCGGCTACGACTCCCCGTGTCCCGAGCGGCCACGCGAGGCCAAGACTCACCCCCGCGTCGGGCCTGGCCTCCTCCACCGTCCACCCAACTCCCGCATCCACGCCTAAATTTACCGATGGCAATCGACCCGCGCGCGCCCCGCGCAGCGTCGCTTCGGCTGCGAGCCGCTCCTGCTCCAGGGCCTGGAGCTCGGGCACCGCAGCGGCCGCCTGAAGAATCAGCACGTCGAGCCCCCCCTCAGGGGCCGGCGCGTTCACTGGGGCGACAAACTCCCATTCTTCTCTCGGGCTCAGGCGCAACAGTTGGACAAGCACAAGCCGGGCCCGCGCGGCGAGCCTCGTAGCCTCCGCCTGCTCGGCGACCACCCGGGCAAGGGCCGCCTCCTGAAGCCGAAGATCGGCCTCTGTCCTGGCACCTGCGCCCACGAGCAGCTGCACGCGCTCGAGGAGCGCCTCCTCCGCGCTCCTCAGCTCGACGCTCAAGGCTTCGCGCGCCTGCGCCTCCCCGAGGTCGAGGAGGGCATCCGCCAGCGTATAGCGGAGATCGAGAAAGACCCGACGCTGTTCCGCGAGGCTCGCGGTGTACAGGGCCGCGGCGACCTCGCGATCCGTCGCCAGCTCGCCCCCCGCGTAGACCGGGGTCGTGGAGCTGAGCCCGACCCGAGCGCTGGGCGACAGGCTCCCGGGGCTCCAGCCCGCCCCCGCGTTCGCCGACAGTTGGAGATCAGGCTGGCCCGCCCGGCGACGCGCGTCCAAGGTGCTCTCGGCCGAAGCCACCGCCCACGCGGCCGTCTTCGGGTCGAGGCCTCGCTCCTGCGCGATGCGCAGGGCTTCAGCCAGGTCGATCGGAGCGGCGGGAGCGACTTTGAGACAGAGGATGAGCCCAACAATCCACATTCTGACACCTTAGCCTACTGATACCGGAGTGCTTCGATAGGATCGAACGCCGCCGCCCTTCGCGCCGGGTACCACCCAAAAAACACCCCCACTGCTGCAGAAAAGGTCACGGCGATCACCACGCTGCCCGGTGTCACCGCGGTGGCCCAGCCGGTGAGCCATCCGACGACAACGGAGCCCGCCGCGCCGAGCGCCGTACCCAACACGCCGCCCAGCCCGGAGAGCACCACGGCCTCGACCAGAAACTGTGCCAGGACATCGCGGCGCCGCGCCCCAAGGGCACGCCGAATGCCGATCTCTCGCGTGCGCTCCGTGACCGAGACCAACATGATGTTCATGATACCGATGCCTCCGACCAGCAGACTCACGCTCGCCACCGCCATCAGCAGCGTGGTCATCACCGCGGTCGTACCCTGGGCAGTCTCAGCAATCTGACGTTGATCCTGGATGGTGAAGTCCTCATCCATACCTGGCCGGATCCGGTGGCCCTCCCGGAGGATTGCTCGGACCTCGTCCACTGCGTCGGGCACGGCCGCGGCAGAACGGGCACTCACCAGGATCTGTCCGAGAAACTGCCGACCCGCCATCCGCGAGCGCACCGTGCTGTACGGCACCAGGGCGACGTCGTCCTGGTCGGTGCCCTCCGCGGTCTGCCCTTTCGCCTCCAAGACTCCCACAATCTCCATGGGGATCCCGCGAAGACGCAAGGTTTGCCCTACGGGATCTCGGTCCGGATACAAGGTCCGCGCAACCGTGGCACCGAGGAGGCACACCTTCTTGGAGGTGCGGATGTCCGCCTCGTCCAGGACGCGGCCTGCGCTCACACCCCAGCTCCGGATGTCGAAATAGCTGACATCCACCCCGGAGATACGGGTGCGCCAGTTGACGTTGCCGACCACCGCCATGGTGAAAGTCTGAATCACCGGACTGACCAACGCGGCGTTCCATGACTCTTTCTTGATCTTCTCCACATCTTCCATTGTCAGGGAGTCCGTGCTGCCAGCGCCGCCGCTCACGCCGGTCCGGGTGCTCGACCCGGGCGCCACGACCACCAGATGCGTGCCGAGCCCGGCCACCTTTGCGGCGATCTCGGCCTGGGCGCCGTTGCCGATCGCGACCATCACGACCACCGCGCCGACGCCGATCACCACGCCGAGGATCGTGAGCAAGGACCGCGCCGCGTTCCGCCGAATACTGGCAAGCGCGATCCGGACGAGCGAGACCACGTTCATACGACAGGTCCGAGCGCACCGAGGTCCGCCGCGGCATCTCCCGGATCGTGGCGCCGATCCGAGAGGATGCGCCCATCCCGCATAGTGATCGCGCGGCTACAGTAGTTCGCTACGGCCTCTTCGTGGGTCACGATCAGGAGCGTGGTCCCCTGCCGGTGGAGCTCCTGGAAGAGCGCCATCACATCGAGGGTGGTGCGGGTGTCGAGGTTTCCCGTCGGCTCGTCGGCGAGGAGCAGGCGAGGCTCGGTCACCAGCGCGCGCGCGACCGCGACACGTTGCTGTTGCCCCCCGGAGAGCTCATTGGGGAGGTGGAACAGGCGCTCTCCGAGCCCTACCCGTCGGAGCGCCTCTCTCGCCCGCGCCTCCGGATCGGAAAAACGCCCGTCCCGATCGTACAACATCGGCAGGAGCACGTTGTCCAGCGCCGTCGTTCGCGGGAGCAGGTTGAAGCTCTGAAAGACAAAGCCCAGCCGGGAGTTCCGCAGGTCAGCCAGCGCGTCGTCGTCCAGGCTCTCGACGGGCACCCCGGCGAGGCGGTAGCTGCCCCGGGTCGGCCGGTCCAGGCAGCCGAGCACATTGAGCAGGGTAGATTTACCGGATCCTGATGCCCCGAGGATCGCGACCATCTCACCGTCGTGGACCACCAGGTCAACCCCGGCCAACGCGCTCAGCAGGCCCCCTCCCGTCTGATACTGACGCACCAACCCTTGAATCTCCACGACCGGCGCCATCAGAAGCCGCCGCGCCGGGTCGACGGCTGTGCGGGCTGCCCGAGAGGGCTCGAGGTGCTGGCGTCGGCCTCCCGGTCAACACCCAACACAACCACCAGGGCGTCGCTGAGGCCCTCACCGGAGACCTCTGTGCAATCAGCCCCACGAAGGCCAACTTTTACCGGAACTGCGCGGGTGCTGCCGCCTCGGAGCGCCGCGCCCTCCTCTGGCGCAGTAGCCCCGTCGAGGGTGTAGAGCACGCCCTCCTGAGGCTCCGCCCCACTGCGCGCTCCCGCCCGCCGTCCGCCGCCAGCCCCAGGTTGGGCCGACATTTTGGACGCCAACTCAGGCGCGGCCGCGTCGGGACGAAAACGTAAGGCGGCGTTGGCGACACACAGCACCTCCTTCGCTTCGGCGACGACGAACTCCACCGTCGCCGTCATGCCGGGATACAACACGCGCTCCGGGTTGTTCGTGTCAACCACCACCACGTAGGTCACGACGCTCTGGTCCACCTTCGCGGCGAGGCGCAGCTGCCGCACGGTGCCAGAGAAGCGGCGGTCCGGGTAGGCCTGGACCGTAAACTCAGCAACTTGTCCCGGCTGAATCAGCCCGATGTCCGACTCGTCCACGTTGACCAGGATCACCATCCGGCTCAGGTCTCCGGCGATCCGGAAGAGCTCGGGGGCGGAAAAGCCAGCGTTGACGGTCTGCCCCACGTCTACGGCGCGGTTGACCACCGTGCCATCGATCGGCGAGGTGACGGTCGCATAGCGCAGGTTACGCCTTGCCCGTTCGAGGCTCACCTCCGCAGATCGCACCTGAGCCGCAGCGACGGCCAGGTCGGCGCTGGCCGCCAGCAGCTCCTGGTCGGTCGCGGCGCGCACCACGTGGAGCCCCTGGAGGCGCTGGTGCTCCACGTGGAGCCGGCTATGCTGCGCCCGCGCCTCTGCCAGCCGCGCGGAGGCCGACGCGACGTCCGCGTCGAGGAGCGCGGTGTCGATGCGCGCGAGCACCTGCCCGCGTACGACCACGTCATTGAAGTCAACCAGGAGTTCCGCCACGATCCCGCTCACCTGGGTGCCTACCAGCACCGTAGGATCCGCCTCCAACGTGCCGGTCGCGGACACCACCCGACGGACGTCATCGCGCCTCACCTCGCTGGTCCGCCAGGAGAAGTTGTCCGCCGAGGAGTCGGTGAACCAGAGCGCGAGTCCCGCGCAGCCGGCGAGCAGCACGAGCCCCAACACCAGCGCCGAGGCCCAACTCCGTATCGACCGCGACGCCATGACCACCCCCTTCCGGCGCCGAGCTATCCTATGCGCCGAAGGCCCGACCGCTCCTCGGCCGGACTAGCCCAAAAGCTTACGTTCGAGGACAGTTCGCAGCAGGGTCGGCTCCGCCCGGCCCCCGCTCGCCTTCAGCGCCTGGCCTACGAAAAACCCGAGGAGCTGACTCTGTCCGCCACGAAAGCGCGCGACCTGCGCGGGGTTCTGCGTGAGAACCGTGTCGGCCAGCGCTTCAACCGCGCCGGCATCCAGCTGGGTCAGGCCCTCTTCTGCGAGGATGGCCTCCGCCGAGCCGCCGCGCGCCAGAAGCGCCGCTAGAACCTTGCGGGCGATTGGAGTGGATATACGACCACTCTCAAGCATGTCCACCAGCTCTGCGAGCGCGGCCGCGCCAAAACGTAGGCCCGAGAGCCCGCCACGCGCGGCGCCTTCGGCGCCTTCGAGCTCCGGCCGAAGCTGGTTGACGACGAGGCTCGCCACCGCGCGTAACGAGCGCGAACCGCCACCCCACACTTCATCCACGAAAGCGAGGAGCGCCGGATCCGTCACGAGCACCCTCGCTTCTTCAGGACCGATCCCGCGCTCGACCAGCGCTGCTTCGGCGCCGCTGGCCTCGCGTAGCACACGTGCAGCCGCGGGGGTCGCCGCGACTGCAGAGCTTGTCCGGGGCGCCGCCACCGCCGTTGCGGGGGGACGCAGCTCCTTCCAACTGTCCTTGAGCGCGACCACTCGATTGTAGATCGGGCGCAGGAGGCTGCCGTCTGGGTCCGGGGCGAAGTATCCCACACGTTCAAACTGGTATCTTCCAGGCTCGATGGCGGCGGCGGGCTCAACAAATCCCGAGCACACCACCAGCGCCTCCGGGTTGAGCTCGTCGAGGAAATCGGTGTCAGCGCCGGGAGATTCCACCCGAAAGAGCCGGTCATAGAGCCGAAACTCGGCCGCGACCGCGTCGGCGGCATTTACCCAATGTACGATTCCCTTCACCTTGCGGCCGTCGCTGCTCTGGCCCGAGAAGCTTGCTGGATCATGCGTCACCCGCAGCTCGACGACCTCACCCGCCGCGTCACGCACCACCTCAGCGCAACGGATCAGCGGGCCAAAACGAAGTCGCACCTCCCCACCAGGGACCAGCCGGAAAAACCCTTTCGATGGGTGCTCCATGAAATCTTCCCGGTCGAGGTAGAGCTCCCGCCCTAGAGAGAGCGGCCGCGGTGCGACATCCCGCGTGCCGTCCGCGACGAAAGACGGCGCCGACAGGATCTCCACCCGATCCGCCGGCCAGTCCGTGATCACCACCTTGAGCGGCCGGAGCACAGCAAGGCGCCGCGGCGCCACCGCCTCGAGGTCCTCGCGAACACAATGGTCGAAAAGCGCGAGATCCACCGACGAATTCGCTCGTGCTA
The DNA here is from genome assembly GCA_947486185.1 of Deltaproteobacteria bacterium. GTDB lineage: Bacteria > Myxococcota_A > UBA796 > UBA796 > SXON01 > CANKTH01. The sequence goes on along the minus strand of CANKTH010000100.1, from coordinate 2,604 downwards.
CGCCTACCTTTTCGCAGAACATCCGGATCGCCTCCGGGCGCACGCCGCGACGGCGGAGGCCCGAGAGGGTGGGCAGTCGGGGGTCATCCCAACCGCGCACCCACCCGCCTTCGACAAGTTTGAGGAGCTTCCGTTTGCTCACCACGACATGGTTCAGGTTGAGCCTCGCAAACTCAATCTGTCGCGGCGGCGTCGGGATCTCCAGCGCGGCGAGTATCCAATCGTAGAGCTCGCGGTTGTTCTCGAACTCCAACGTACAGATCGAGTGGGTGATACCCTCGATGGCATCTGAGAGGCAGTGGGCGAAGTCGTAAAAGGGGTAGACGTGCCAGGCGTCACCGCTGCGGTAGTGCGGCGTGTGTTTGATACGATAGAAGAGCGGATCTCGCATCTTCATGTTCGGCGACGCCATGTCGATCCGGCCCCGAAGCGTGTAGCTTCCCTCGGGGTGCACTCCCCGCCGCATCTCTTCAAACAGTCGGAGGCTCTCCTCGACATCGCGGCTTCGATAGGGGCTAGGCACGCCCGGCTCGGTGACCGTGCCCCGGGTGGCCCGGATCTCCTCTTCGCTGAGGCCGCAGACGTAGGCGCGGCCCCTCCGGATCAGCTCCTGTGCGTAGGCGAAAAGCTGCGGGTAGTAGTCCGACGCAAAGTAGATATGCGGGCCTGGATCGAAGCCGAGCCAACGTACGTCCCGCTCGATCGCCGCGACATACTCCGGGTCCTCGGTGTCGGGGTTGGTGTCATCGTAGCGAAGATGGCAGCGCCCGCCAAACTCGGCGGCAAGGCCGAAATTCAGCGTGATCGACTTCGCGTGACCGATATGTGGGTACCCGTTGGGCTCCGGAGGGAACCGGGTCACCACTCGCCCGCCGTAACGCCCGTGCTGGTTGTCCACGGCGACGAGCTCCCGGATGAAATGGTGCATGACACCCGGCTCAGGGGCGGAGGGACGGTCGGCTCTCGTGTCGGACATCAGGACCTCGTGCGCGCCCGCCCTACCCCGTCTCGGGGCGCGGCGGAAGTCGTGGGGCCGCGCGTCGGGGAGATCTCGGGATGCCCCGCGGACGATCATCGGTTAGAAGGCGCCGTCAGGGGCGGACGCCTATGTATCCCCATCACAAGCTCGACTGGACAGCATCCCGCCTCGAAGCCCGGCTCGCCGAGGCGCCCGACGACGCCGAGGCGCGCGTGGAGCTGGCGCGCGTCTACCTTTCACGCGGGCTCTTTCACGGTGGGGGCGAGCCGCAGCTCACCCTCGCGCTACAGGCGGCACGGCGGCTGATCCAGGAAAACCCGGGCCACACCGAGGCGCTGGTGCTCGCTGGCGCGGCGCTGGTGGGAATGGATCGCGTGGAGCTCGCCCAGAAATACCTGGATGAAGCTGTACGTCTGGACCCAGCGCGCGCTGACCTGCAGTTCGCCCTTGGCGCGATGTATCGGGGCATGGGCGATCGACACCTCGCGCTCCGCCACCTGGAAACGGCGTGCAGAGCCGCCCCCAGCTCATGGGAGGTTCACCTCCTCCTCGGGCGCACGCTCGCCGAGCGCGCCAAACGCACGGCCTCCAACCGCCTTCGGGAGCGGAGCCAGTACCACCTGGTCTCCGCGCTCAAGCTGGAGCCGAGCCCGGAGCTATTGCCGGCGCTCATCCGCGATCTTGGCCAGTCCTGCTTGCAGACCGGCCGCTATGCCGAAGCCGAGAAGCTCTTCATCCGGCTCCGGGAGAACCCGAAGTTCACCGCGCAGGCGCGCCGTTATCTCGGGCAGGTCGCCTTCGGACTCGGCAAATACAAGAACGCCGTCCAACACTACCGTCAGTTCCTGGACGCGCACGGGGAGGACGCAGCCGTGTTGGCACAGATGGGCGCCGCGTATCTCCAGCTCGGTGAGCTCGAAAAAGCGCGCGATTTCGCCCATCGTGCCCTCGCGACCGACCCTCACCACCTGCCGGCGCGCCACACCCTGGGCTCAACGCTGCTTGAAGAGGGCCAGGTGCCTGAAGCGTTGAAGGTGTTCAAGGAGACCCTGGAGGAGCATCCGGACGACATGACCTCCTATGTGGAGCTGGCCCGGAGTCGCCGCAAGATGGGGGATCTTCCGTGGCTTCAGCGGGCGCTGGTGGCAGAGGTGAGCGCCTTCGATCGCCTGCCTTTCACTGGCGGGGAGGGATCAGCGCGCTCGTTGACCCGCCGGCGGATCCAGGTCCTGCTCGATGAGCTCAAGGCGGCCGGCCCCTCCTCCATCGGTCCGGTGCTCCAGGCGATCGAGCTGACGGATGATGAAGGTCTACGTTTTGCTTTGTGGGAGGCGGCCTGCACCCGGGCGATGGGACACGTAGCCGACGAGACCTCCGCCCGACTCCGTGAGCCCGGGCGCCACTACTCGGTCGCGCTCGCTCGGAGCGCGCTTGCCGCCGCTTCCGCACTCCCGGAGCCCACATTGACCGGCGGCCTCAACATCACCGCCGACGACATCCAGCGCGCCGCCGTCGCGCGACGCGGCGCGGCCCCCGACCTGACCGCCCACCGCCGCGCGCTGGACGCCGAGCGTGAGCAGGCGCGAGCCTGGCAGGCGCTCCTTCTGTTGGCAATCGCCACCCGA
>CANKTH010000099.1 GCA_947486185.1 Deltaproteobacteria bacterium | reverse complement strand
GCGACCTCATGGCCTCGTCCGACCGGAGCTCCGGAGGCACCGCTTCGCCATTGCGACTCCTCGCCACTGCACACCTCACGCCGCGCCATGATGTATCAGCGGGCGTTGACGCGTCAAGGATCCATGCGCTGTGATGCGATTCTGTTTAGGCACTCCAACGACCGCCCTCATCCCCCCAGGTCGAGCGGAAGCAAGCTCCGTACCTGCGGAAACTTCGGGCTCCCCTCGCCGCACCGCCAGATCGCCGGGTGCCGCCCCAGCTCCTCCACCACCCACTCGCCGTCGTTCAGGGTCAACCTACGAAATCCCAGGCTGACCCACACCGGTGCAGTGACGGGCCCGGCAGCCAGCGCTTCCAGGCGCTCGGGCTCGGTGCACCAGATCGCCATCAGCCGCTCCACGTACTCAGGAGCTTGTACCACCAACCCCGGCGGGCGGTCCCGGTTGCCCAGCGTCGCGAACCAGAGCCGGAACTCCACCCGTGGCATGTACGGCGCGATCAACGCCGGCGGCGCGGGCGGCTTGTATCGCCAGGGAAAGCGCCCCCACTCTTGCCCATCGTCGGAGCCGAGGAGCTCCAACTCATCCCGCTCGGGATCCACCCGCGCGAAGAGGTGGTAGGCGTTGGCCACCCGCCAGCGGGAGATCGTGCGAGCGCTCTCCGGAAAAAGTTCGGTATCCCTCGAAAACCTGGCGGCAAACACGACGAGCGAGGCCAGGAGCAGCGGCAGGGCGAGCGCTGCTTGCCTCCGCTCCCGGCCCCAGCTCGGCCAGGGCACCAAGAGTGAGAGCCCCAACACCATGGAAATGTAGTTGAACACGCCATAGTTGGCCGTGAGCAGGATGGCCACCTGGAGCCCCGTGAGCAGCACGAACAGCGCCGCTCGGGCCCGCGGCCCGACAAACAACAAGGGTGGAAGCAGGATCTCCACCACCAGCGTGCCCCAGGTCATGAGGCGCTGCGCCTCCCGGGGGAGCGCAGCCGCCAGGTGCACGAGCGGCGCGGGCAACGGCGCGGTGTGCCAGTAGTTGCCCATCGCTACACCCGAGGTCCAATCGTCGCTCCAGAGGAGCTTGGCGAGCCCGCCCTCGACGTAGAGCCGCAGCAGCAGCCACCAATACAAGAACAGTCCCACCCGCCCCGGCCCCCGCGGCCCCAGGAACAGCCCCAGCACGAGGGACTCCACGACCAGATTATCCCATTGAAAACTGTAGAAAGTCATGCCCGCGTTCGCGAAGGACAGGTAGAGGAACCCGAGCGGCAGCGCCAACCACGGCGTCGCAGGCGCCCAGGCGCTCAGCAGGCAGAGGAGCCCTCCCACCACGGAGAGCGCCCGGAGCACAACGTCGGTCGGCGTCACGAACCAGAAAAGTGAAGGGAGTACGCTGAAGCTCGCGCCACGCGACCGCAGTGTCCCGAACAGGGCCTCAGCGGGGACCAGGCCCTCGGGCCCCATCAGGAGCGGCGCGTCCGCCGCGAGAGAAAAGAAGGCTATCGCCGAGAAAAGCGCGAGGCCGATCCGGAGCGCTCGGACAGCGCCCGCCGCGCGCGGCTCAACCTGACTCGTCACCCGCCTCGACCCGTAAACCCAAAGCGAGGAGCCGCGCCGAGACCGCGGGCCACTCGGACTCGCGCACTACCAACAGCTCGTGACCCGCCATCACGAGATGTGCACGGAGTAAAGGGTCTTTTCGCAGAGCATCCGCAACCACCGACGGCACGCTCAGGAGCCGCGCGGCCGTAACCCGGAGCGGGGGCGTACCCACCGCCGACAACACCCGTGTCTCGAGCTCGCCCGGCAGCGGACCCTCGTGAAAGCCCCGGAGCCGCGCGAGCAGGGTCGCGGCGTCGCCTTGCACCTGGAGCCGCGGCCGGTACCGCCGCTCTCGGCTGTCCACCCCGACCAGCTCCGCCACGCTCAGAACTGCGGCGCGCACGACCAGATCATCCTCAGCCGTCGCGATCCGAAGCTCACCATCCTCAGCCGTGAAGCGCGGGCGCCGCTCTCGCGCATAGTCCACGATCCGGGCGCCCACGGGCGCCGGCCCCGCGAGCCGCCGGATTCCGTCGGCGTCTTCGAGGAGATCGACCCCGGAGCAGATGGTGATCCGCGCACCCGAGCGCCGCCACTCCCGCAGCACGTCCGCGACATGAGGCGGCACGCCGGTGCGAGACCACCTCTCAAGAAACAGGACAGGATCCTCATGGCCAAACGCCAGATCCGCCACGATCCCTTCACGCGACAACCGATGGCGGCGGAGCTGGTCCCCGCCCGTGAACGGCGCGAGCCGCGAGAGCCGCCCGTAGGTGACCAGATCGATCTCGCGGATATGAACGAGGATCTCGAGGTCCGACGTGAGCAGGAACCCGGGATAAGCCAGCGGCGCCGAGGGGTCGTCGGGGGGACGCCGCCTCACCGACGTCGGTGAGCGCTCGAGCACCCGCGCCCGGCACAGAGAGTCGAGCACCCCGGCAAAACACGCGGCCTCGTGCGCCTCCCATCCCGCAGCATCAAAACGGCTGGCCTGACTCTGGGGGTAGGCGCCGCCCTGAGGGCTGTAGAGCACCTCTCGCGCATGATCGTGAAGGTGGGCCAACAAACCGGCTTCCGAGATCCACCCCTCGCCGACCAGGCGGAGCAACGCCGCCGCGGCGCTGCGCTCGGGCTCGACAAAAAGCCCCGCGGGATCCACCCCGGGCCGGGCTCCATCTACCGGGGCCGACACCGGTCGAGGCACCGCCTCCGGGTAGCCCAGGAGTCGTCCGCCGGAGATCCGAAGCAGACCCGCCGCCTGACCCCACGCCAACGCCAGACGACAGCGCTGGGCATCTCCACCGAGCACCCCCCCGAGCCGGCGCTCCACGTCTTTTCGCAGGCTCTCATCCTGGTTGACGATCGCCGGCGCCGCCTCCAGGACCGCCGCCAGCACCACCGCGTCCCAGCGGGCATCCGTCGGCGGGATCAGGGCCGGCCCCTCCCCCCCCAGCGCCAGCTCAGGCCGCCACGGCGCGAGACAGGGGTTGACCCGACAGCGCCCAGAGTAGTGGCTCGGGAGCAACGAAACGCCGACCTGCGGCTGGGTCCACGGCAGCAGCAGGCCGGCCCGCCAGAGCGGCGCCGCATCCTGCTCGACCACCCGGCGCACCCGGTCGGGCAGCGGCTCGCCGATCGGCGCGATCAGGACCAGCAGGCCCAGGAGATCTGCGGCGGCGGCCGGCAATCCGGCTACCGCGGCGAGCAGCGCGACACGGTCCTCGACCTCCGCCGCTTGCAGCGTCATCGTAGAACGAAACGCAGCGTCATAGGACTCAATCAGGCGAGCTGGACCGGGCACACGGGGCGAAGGCGGCAAGCTCAGTTCCCAGACTGGAAAGCCTTCCAGCTCCCCCGCGCGTAACAGTCGATGCTGCCGTTGTTGTCACCATCAAAGCCAAGAAATCCGTTTCCGTCGATCACGACCTTATCGACGTACTGGTCGCGGTAGGCGAGTCCGCCGAACTGGGCGAAGATCACCCCGCCGGAGATGTGGTCGTGCTGGCCCGCGAAGCTGACACCGCCATGCCGGTCCACCGCGCCCCAGAAGCGGCTCGTGACCGGGCTCTGTTCGGTGCCAAAAGCCATCACCAACGCGTCGGGCTCGCGCCCCTCGACGAAGAAGGTGCCGATCCAGTCGTCGTGCTCGTCGAGGTCGAAGTCATCGACGTCGCAGGCATCCATGTAGAAGTCCTGACCAAACGACGAGGTCCATGAGCCGCCGAGACTGGGGATGTCGCCGGTGTCGCCGCCGCTCCCGTCGGGGTCGGTGCAGCTCGCCGCCGCCGCCGGCGCCGCGCTCTCGTCGCCGCCGCCGAAACAGCCCGCGCCAACCAGGGCAAGGAACATGATCATGGAACATCTCCCGGCCGGATCACAAACTCGACCCGGCGATTGAGGGCCCGCCCCTCTGTGGTGTCATTCGTCGCGACCGGCACAGCGTTACCCTGACCGGCGACAGTAAGGCGCGAGCCGGGAACGGCGTAGCTCTCAGCCAGCGCCCGGCCGATCGCCACCGCACGAAGCGTCGAGAGCTCCCAGGCCGTAGGCGCCAGCTTACTCTGTAGGTTGGAAGGCTCATTCCCGTCGGCGTGCGCCACCACTTCCACCTTGAGATCGGGGTGGAGCTTCAGAGCAGTCGCCAGCAGGTCCAGGGTTGGCAACGCCTCTTCACGGATCCGAAAAGAGTCAGAAGCAAGCAATAGATCCACCGGCATCGTGACGCGCGTGACCACGCCGTCCCGCACCACTTTGACCGGCCCGCCCGCGTAGATCTGCACCAGCTCGGCGTAGATCACTGGCGCCCCCTCGTCCGTAGCGCACGTGGCCAGCGCCCGCTCGAGCTGGTTGACCCGCTGCTGAAGCGCGATGACCTCCCGGTCGAGCTGGGCCACGAGCTCCCGATCCGCGCCGAACACGACGCCCACCCAGAACACCAGGAGCCCCGTCATAGTGGCGCTCCCAGCGGCGGGTCGATGCCCCAATCCGCCGGTCCGAGGCTCTTGGAAGACGGGCTCGCTCGCCCCGAGGCGCGCGCACGTAACCAACGCCGGGCCCAGGACACGACCGCATCCGGGTAACGCATCCGCCAACGGCCATTCTCGAACACCCGTGCCATCGTCATCCACGACAGGACGTGCGCGTTCTCCTCGACCGGCCGCCCGGCGTCCTCTCCCTCGAGAAACACAACCCGACCCTCACGATCCCGGCCCAGATGACCCGTGTCGGGCAACACGCCGATTGCACCCGCCCACTCCACCATGCCCGCGATGTCGGCCGGCGCATCAAATCGGCGTGTCAGCTTAATAAAACACCGGCCACACGCCTCTGCGTCGTTGGTGGCGCGGTGGGCGCCCACCAGGGAGACGTCCAGGCGCCCGCAGAGCTCGCCCAGCTTGTGGCTGCGGGCTTCGGGGTAGAAGGCGCGGGAGAGATCGACCGTGTCGATCTCGGCGAGCGGCGCTGGCCAGCGGAGGTTGACCCGCGCGAACTCAGAGGTCAAAAAGCGCTGGTCAAAAGGGTAGTTGTGCGCGATGGTGACCGCGCCATCGAGCATACGATGCACCCGCGAGGCGAGCTCGGCAAACACCGGCGCTTCCGCCACATCTTCGTCCTTGATCCCAGAGATCTCGCTCGATTCGCGGGGAATCGGCATCTCGGGGTTGCACAAGAACTGGAAGGGTTCCGCCTCAACGCTACCGCCGGCACCGAGCCGCAGCTCGACCCCGGCAAACTCGACGACCCGATGCCCCTCTTCCGGGTGAAGGCCAGTGGTCTCGGTGTCGAAGGCGACAATGCGGAGATTACGCCAATCCATCCTGCCCTCGATACACCCACACCCACACCGGCCGCCGGGAACGTCTCCGGCCTCGGTCCGACGGGGGTCCTAACCCGTCCGGCGTCATTGCGCCGAGCCGCATGCCGCGTCGCCCCGTCCTACCCGTCGGAGGCCCCATGTGAGGAGCCCCAGACCGAAGAGCCCGGCCCGGGGCTCGCCGCCGCCCCCGCAGGCGCAGGGGTTCGAGGCGTTGACGTAGAGGCGGTCCGGGTCGGCGAACCGGAACGTGTCGTCTCCGCCGCTGTCTCCCGGATCGGCCAGCTCCACTGGAGCGCAGGCGTCCTCGACCCCGTCCGCGTCAAGGTCGGCCTGGTCGGGGTTGGTCGCGGACTCGCAGTCGTCGTCGTCGTCGGCGACGCCGTCGTCATCGTCGTCAAAGACGCCAGACGTCCGCCAGCCGCCCCGGGACTTGTCAAACGACGCTCCGAAACGAGAGGGACCCCTCAGCCCGTTGCCACAATCCGCCTGCCGCAGGGTGCCGGACGCGCCCCCGCATTAAGGGACCCCATGGCCCCGCCGCCACCCCCTCGCCGCGCCTCCGAGCCGGAGCCCTCTCGTGGCCGTCCGCGGCCCGAACCAACCCGGGAGATCGTGCTGGTCATCGACCCGGTCGATATCACCGGGCGGATGGCCCGGCTGGCCCTCGCCTCCGACGATCGGGACCTCCACCACTGCACGACCGGCCAGGACGCGATGGTGCTCATCCATCAGCTCCAGCCCGACGTGGTGGTCGCTGCGCTCGACGTGGCCGATCTTCCTGGCTTACGGCTACTTCAGGCGGTGAGGCAACGCGCACCCCGCGCGGTGCTCCTGGCGATCGCCGGCACGCCGACCGTAGAAGGTGCGGTCCAGGCGCTCCGGGCCGGCGCGGTCGACTACATCGGGCGACCCGTCTCTCCAGGCATGCTCTCCGAGAAGGTCGCCCGGGCGCTCGGCGATGTGCGGGCCGCCCGACAGCTCAGTCAGGCCCAACGTGATTCCCGGGACCGTCACGGCTTCTCGCAGCTCCTCTCGCGAAGCCCTAGGATGTTGCAGGTTTTTGATGCGATCACCGCCGTCGCGCCCACCGACGCGACCGTGCTGATCCGCGGGGAGACCGGCACCGGAAAAGAGCTCGTCGCTCGTGCGCTTCACGAACATTCGCCCCGAAGCTCCCACCCCCTCATCGGCATCAACTGTGGCGCGTTTACCGAGACGCTCCTGGAGAGCGAGCTGTTCGGCCACGAGAAGGGCAGCTTTACCGGCGCGATCGGCAAGCGGCAGGGCGTGTTCGAGATGGCCGACCGCGGCTCGTTGTTCCTCGATGAGCTCGGCGAGACCTCGTTGTCAGTGCAGGTCAACCTGCTCCGCGTATTGGAGGAGATGGCTTTCCGGCGCGTTGGAGGCACCGAGATGATTTCGGTGGACGTGCGGATTATCGCAGCCACCAACGTACATCTTGAAGAGGCGGTCCGCAGCGGTCGTTTCCGTGAAGACCTCTTCTACCGACTCAACGTCTACCCCATCACCTTGCCGCCACTTCGCGAGCGCACCGAAGATATTCCGCTGCTGATGCGGCATTTCCTCGACGACGCCGCCGAGGAGTACGAGATTCCGGCGCCAACGGTTCCGCCCGAGACCGCTGCGTTGATCCTGCGGTATCGGTGGCCGGGAAATGTGCGCCAGCTCCGCGCGTTGTGCGAGAGGTGGGTGATCCAGTGCCGGGGGGCCGAGCTCCGTCCCGACCTGCTGCCCGCCGAGATTATCGGCCGGGACGTGTCGACCGAGGCCCCCGGGGCGGTCTACATCGACGACAGCATCCCGCTGGACCAGCTGATGGAACGGGTAGGAGACCAGGTCGAACGTGCCTATCTGCACCGACTCCTGCTCCGGCACCGCGGCCACCTGCAGCACACCGCGGCAGCCGCCGGAACCACCCGCCGCACCCTTTACACCCGCATGAAAAAACTCGGTTTAGACGCTGAGTCTTACAAGTAGCCTCCGCGCATCGGGCCAGGACCACGATGAACGCCGGAGGCCGGGCTTCGACCCTCGGAGCATGCGCGAAAAACCCCGAGTATTCTTTGAGGCGCTCTATTGACATCACAATAGTGAGTCTGTACAACTTTACCATGAACCGGGTCTCACGACGTATGGCCATGTTGCGCGGACGCCACGAACCCGTGGTGGACGCCGAACGCTACCTGCTCGAAGGCGCGCTCCGCGGTCGCACCGCCCGAAAGGTGCGGAGCGCCCTACGTCGACTTGAGCCGGTGACCCTGCGAACGCCGCGCTGGTCGGCGCCGCAGCCCTTCCTCGAGCGGCTCGCCCTTGACCTCGCGGTGGGCGAGCCGCGTCTTCTCTGTCGAACGGTCTCTTTTCGGCCGATGATGGGCAGGTCGCCGGCGGAGGCCCGAAACTTCGTGCTCCGTTTGTTGACCGAACTGTGGGATGGTGGCGAGGCGCGCCCCCTGCCGATCGTGATGGATCGACGTGGATTTACCCGTGCGGCCTCCGACCTGTTCGAAGCCGCGCACCGTGACTCGGCACAGGCGGTTGCGCTCCTGGGCCACGGCGCCGAACACCTACCGGTCGAAGTGCTCGAAGACCTGGGCCAGGCCTGGCGCCTGTACACCGGCTGGGCGGGAGATAATCGTCGTTGTACCATGCTGATCTCCGGCACTGTCGATGTGCCCACCCTGGGCGCAGGCACGGTAGCGCTGGAGCTCACCGACCTCTCGGACGCCGAAGTGGCCGAGTGCCTTATCCAACACTACGGCTCGATCCCCTCGGGCATGCTGGAGCCGGTGGTCAAGATTTGTGGCGGTGTACCTGGTGTTCTCGACGCCATGCTCGCGGGCGTCACCCAGGCGCGCAACCTGCCCACCAACCCGGGGGACGCGCTTCGGCGGGTCGGCGGGGTCGGCGAAGAGCTTCGGGGCGCGGTCCAGGGGGTGATGGCCAGCCCGGACATCGCCGATCGTCTCCACCAGCTCGCCGACGGGCTGCCACACTCGGAAGACGCCGAGCTGGATCGTGATCTCCTGATGGTGGGCCTCGCCCGGCGCGCCCGTCAGCCCGGCCCGCCCCAGGTGGTGCTGCGCGCGCACCTGCTCGCCGCGGCAGCCTTCGCCTGAACTACGCGCTCCCGGCGCACGAGCTCAGGGGCTGAGGTAACGCGCGACCATCCGCACGAGCTCGGCCTCGAACGCCGGGTCGGACAGCAAGCTCGGGTCCTCGAAAACCGCCGTATGAATCGTGCCCTCCACGGTCGCCACAAGCAGGAACGCGGCCATCTTCGGGTCCGCCACCCCGAGCGTCGGCTGCCGGCTCTGAATCCACGCCTCCACCACCGCGCGGATCTGCACCTGATCGGCGGCAAAGCGCTCAAATCCCAACTGGAGCGTCTGCTGGACCAGCGCCCGATGGAGCGCGGGCTCGTGGACATGCGCCGCGATCATCGCCCGCACGAAGGTCCGCACCACCTCCTCCACCGGCCCATCCGCGGCGGCGGCGGTAGCCGCGAGCAGGGCGCGCATCTCCGCGACGTGGGCGTCGGCCAGCGCCAACACCAGCGCGTCCTTGTTCGGAAAATACTGGTACAACGAGCCGACGCTCACCCCGGCCACCTCGGCGATCCGGTTGGTGGTCGCGCCGGCGTAGCCTTCGCCCGCCAGCACCGACGCGCCAGCGCGCAGGATGAGCTCCACCGTCGCCTGCGAACGTCGCTGCCGCGGCTGTTTTCGGGGCGTCAGCTGGGGATCTCCGGACACACCACCTCCGAGGCCTTGCGGCGGCGGCAGGCGTTTATCGCCAAAGCGCTCGGCCGTCGCCCAGGCCGGTACACTCACCGCCGCTCCACCCGCAGGCGCAAGCCCCCGCGCGGGCGCAAGGTGACGCTCGGATCTCCCAGAACCTCATGACCATCGCCGATAAAGCGCAAGCCCTCGGTGAGCGTGCCGAGCAGCGTCCGGGCCTCGGCCAAGGCGAAGTTCTCACCGATACAGCGGCGCGGACCAGCACCAAAGGGGAAGTATACGAACTTCGGGCGATCTTTTCCGGCGTCACCCTCAAACCGTGAGGGGTCGAAACGGAGCGGGTCGGCCCAGTAGCGGGGATGCCGGTGCATCAGGTACGGCGAGACGAACACAAAAGTGCCGGCTGGAATACGATAACCTTCGATGCTGTCTTCCTCCTCGGCCTTACGCGCGAGGATCCACGCGGGCGGGTGCAGGCGCATGGTCTCCTTGACCACCGCCTCGGCGCGAGCTGGGGCGGTCTCCTGCACCTCGGGATGACGCGCGAGCCGGTACAACGCCCAAGCCAGGGCGTTGGAGGTGGTCTCGTGGCCGGCGAGGAGCATGGTCAGCACCTCGTCGCGGAGCTGGAGATCGCTCATGCCCTCGCCGGTCTCCTCGTCCCGCGCCTGCATGAACAACCCTAATAAATCCTCGTATTTTTCAGGATCTTGTCGCCGCCGCGCGATGATGTCGAGCACCACCCGGTCGAGCGTCCGCACCCCGGCCTCAAAACGGCGACGGGCCCGCGTCGGAAACGGAGCCAGCAGGGGATTGGTGATGGCCCCGAGAAAATAGGACATCACGCCGTCCAGGGCCTGCCCGATCTCCGAGCTCTCCCGCGAAATATCCATCGAAAAGAGCGTCTCTCCCGCGATGCGGAGAGTCAGTCGGTTCATCTCGCCTGCGATGTCTCGTTCACCCGGCGTCGCGACCCAGCGCTCCACCACCTCCTCGGCGGCTCGGCGCATGCCCGGCACAAACGCCGCGATCTTCTGCGGATGAAACGCGGGCGTGGCGATACGGCGTTGCTGCTTCCACCTGGCGCCCTCAGCGGTGAGCAGGCCCTGGCCAAGGAACTTCCTCAACAACAGTGAGCCCGCCGTCTTCTTGGTGTAGCGCGCGGCGCCGTCCACCAGCACCCGCTGCACGCCCGCCGGAGCGCTGATCACATTCATCCACCGCACGCCCATCCACAGCCGGGCCACATCCCCACACCGGTCGAAGGCCTCGTTCAATAGCTCCAACGGCTGGTTCTTGAAGCGCAGCACATGACCGAGGGGGTTCCAGGTGGGCAGCGAAGGCGGGAGGGGCAGCTCGGGGCCGAGCAGGGCGGTGCTGGTGGTCAAGGTGGCTCCAGATGCGAATGTTTGCTCACATTTATATACGAGCGTTTGCTCGTATTTTCAAGCCCTCTCGCCAAATACGGCGTTTCCCAAACTTTGTAGCGGACTTTGTTCTGGGATCTCCTCTTCGGAAGGCGCGATGCGCTCGCGCCGGCTACTCGGGCAGCACGCTGGACCACGTCCTTGAACCGTCTCGCCTCGCGTCCCTACGCTTCCCGACGGGGGTCGCTCTTGCGCCTCCAGGCCGACCCGCGGGACGGCTTGGTGCAGGGCCTGCTGCTCTTCTTGCTCCTGCCGGCGGCCTGCGGACTCATCGCGATCCTCCTGCTGATCGCCGTGGGCCCACGTGGCGGCCTGTTCCTGGCGGGCGGGCTCGGCCTCCTGGGCGCCGGTTTTGCGCTCCTCGGCGTCGTGCTCATGGCCCTCGCGGGCGTACGCGCCGAGCGGCGATGGGCCGAGGTGACGGGGGACCGAATCCAGACCCCCGACGGCAACGTGGTCGGCGTGACCGGCATCGTCGTCCAAAAACCCAATACCTACATGAAATGGTTGGGCATCTACGCGGAGCACCCGGGTGGGCCCACCCTGCTCCTCGACCGCCTGCCACCCAGCCGGGTCCAGGATATCGACGAGGTCGCCCGCCAGGTAGCCGCGGAGCTCGGCGTGTCGAGCCGGAGCGACGTCGCCGCCGCCGAGCATCCCTTCTCGCCCAACAGCCTTGCGACCCTCTGTTATCTCCCCGTCGAAGGCATCTGTGTCTTCGCGTCGGTGGGTAGCCTGCTCTTCTCACGGAACAACTTCGTTAAGTTCTGCGCACGACAGAGCCTGATCTTCTTCTTCCTGTCCGCGGCGGTGTTGGTCCTGCTCGTCATCGTCGGCGGATTGCCGATGGTGCTCTTACGCGGGCGCACCGCCCAGACCCTCTCGATGGTCCTCCTTATTGGAGGCTTGACGCCGATAGTGGTCCTACGTATCGGGGTCATGCTCTACGCCGCCCACCGGGCACGGAAGGGCGAGATCTGGGTGATCCCGGGGATGGGTTGGATCGTGGAGCGTTGGCGACCGAGCTGAGCGCCCGCGGCGACGCCGGCCGCAGTAGCCCCGAGGCGGGCGGAGCGCCGCTCAGGCCCGCGCCGCGGCCTCCAGGCCCCGCACCAGGAGGGGGGCCCACACGCCGCTTGCGCCGGGACAAGCCGTAAACGCCGCACCGTACGCGGCCGCGAGGGCCTGGGATGCGGTGGCGGCGGCCCCATTCGGGAGCGCGCCCACCAGGGCGTTGAGCGAGGGTGTGAGGGGCGCAGGCGAACCCGCCCGAAACTCCACGCCGAGGATGCCCGAGAGGCGCCTCAGGATCTGTTTACCCTCTCCCGGATCCACACCGAGGGCGGAGCTGTCGATCAGCACGAGCTCAGCAAGCAGGGCCTCGGCCGCCTGGTGTGCTTCACCGTCCAGCCGCGAGAGGAGCTCATCACGAACCAGGATCGCGGCGCCGACCAGCGCGCCGAGCCGGAACACCCCAGCGGGGTTGATACGCGGCGTGACATGGCGTTCGAGGCTGATCGGTTGGTTGACGCCCACGTCGCCTCCCATCAGCTCGTTCGCCCGGTTCTTGACCACCTCCCGCACGTTGAGCACGAGGTCCTCACCATTCCAGTCGGTCGCGGCATCGACCACGACCTCGGCGTCGAGCATCGCGTCGGACAGCTCCTGGGCCGCCGCCGACACCCACTCGCCCTCATCCACCCGGAGGACCTCGGCGTCCTCCATGGCCATGGTGATGGCCCGAACCAGCGCCGATACGCCGTGAATCAGGCGACGCGGATAACGTTGCCCCAACACACCACGCGCGAGGCGCCGGCCAGTACGGATGCCCCAATACGCCCGCCGCGGCACCCGCAGCTCGCCCAAGCTGTCGCGCTCGACCCTGGTCTCCACCTTCACCTCCGCCGGCCCGCTAACGCAGAAGTGGGATAACCGCGCCCGATGTCCATCCCCCCCGACGAGCGTCTGAGGCTGATCGAAATCTACCGGTCAGTGCAGGGCGAGAGCACCTTCGCAGGGCTTCCGTGCACCTTCGTCCGACTCGCAGGGTGCAACCTGCGTTGTCGTTGGTGCGACTCCGAGTTCACCTTCACCGGCGGCGCCCACGAGAGCATCGACGCCGTGATCGCCGAGGTGGCGCGACTCGGGGGCACGCTCGTGGAGATCACCGGTGGAGAACCGCTGGTTCATCGCCAGGCGATCCCGCTGATGCGCCGACTTGTAGCGCGCGGCTACACCGTGCTCCTGGAGACCTCGGGCAGCCGGGACATCTCCGAGGTGCCGCCCGAGGTGCACATCATCCTCGACCTCAAGCCGCCGGACTCAGGGGAAGAGCGAGCAAACCTCTGGGAGAACCTGCCGTTACTCAAAGCCAAGGACGAGGTGAAGTTCGTGATCGCCTCTCGCCGGGACTACGAATGGTCGCTCGCCGCGGTGCTCGATCATCGCCTCCACGAACGATGCGCAGTATTGTTCTCGCCCGTCTGGGGTGAGGTAGAACCTCGGGACCTTGCCGAGTGGATCGTCGCGGACGGCGCTCCGGTGCGCTTCCAGCTCCAGCTCCACAAGGTGCTGTGGCCGGCGGACGCGCGGGGTGTATAGTTCGAGCGCTTGGAGCACAAGATGACCGAGACCCTGGGGATCGACGGGATGACCTGCGGCGGGTGCGTGAGCTCGGTGACACGCGCGCTGTCGGACGTACCCGGTGTCAAAAAAGTGTGGGTCTCCCTGGAGAAGAAAGAAGCGACGGTCGAGGGCGAAGGCGTCGACCCCGAGCGCCTTCGCCGGGCGATTGAAGACGCCGGATTCGACCTGCGTTGAGCCGCAGCGCGGCGCTCAATTCCGCAGCGCTCGATTCCGCAGCGGTCGACTCAGCAGCGATCAACTCAGCCGCCCCCGTGGGAGCCCCGCCGACTCAGGCCGCGAGGAAGCGGTAGATACACTCCGCGGCGCACGCGGGTTTTGCCTGCCCCTCAATCTCGATCGAAGCGAGGAAGGTCACTTCCAGCCACTCGCCGGCCTCCTTGACTTCGCCGATCTTCAGCGCCAGGCGGTAACGGTTGCCTTCCTTCAGCGGGTTGGGAAAGCGTACCTTGTTACAGCCATAGTTGATGACCATCTTGAATCCGTCGAGCTCCAACACCTCAAAGAACAGGCCGGCGACCAGTGAGAGGGTGAGGTAGCCGTGGGCCACCGGCGCACCGAAGGGGCTCGATGCGGCGATGCGCTCCCGATCCACATGGATCCACTGGTGATCCCCCGTGGCCTCGGCGAAGGTCTGGATGCGCGAAAACTCAAGGCTCTTCCAGTCACTCTGGCCAACGGCTTGGCCAGCGAACGCGCGCAGGCCCGCGTAGCCGGAGATGAGGGTAGGTGTCATGGTCGCTCCCGAAGGGCGCCGGCTTATCCGACCCGCCCGGCGTTCGCACCCCGACGACGCAGGCCCAGGAGCGCACCGAGGAGCCCAAACAGCCCCAGCGGCGGCCCCCCACTGTCACAACCGCATCCGCCCGGGCGCTCGGAGAGCTCACCCGGCCCGCCCGGAGCGTCATCACCCAGCTCGCTGCCCTCCGGGCCGACGGTGCCGCCCACCTCCTCTTCGTTGAGGGTGTCGTCGTCCGGCGCGGTGTCGTCTTCGGGGGGCGGACTGTCCTCGACGGGCTCGCCCGTGCCGCCGTTGAAGTCGACCACGAGGAGGTAAGGCCCTGGATATTCCTGGCCGCTGACCCAGGTGTCGAGCGAGATCCACACGTCACCCGGCCCGACGTCCACCGACACCTCGGTGTCGTCACGGGCGATACATGCATCACCACTGGGCGCCGTCAGCACGTGGATGTCGATGTCGACGCCGGTGTCGTCGCTCACCACCACCTCGAGCCTGCCCGCCTCGGCCGCGACGAAGTGGTAGAGCACCTCAGGCCCCGACTCGTCGGTGTCCGGCGCGCAGCTGTAGCTGTCGATCTCGTCCGACAGGGCGCCGGCGGTCCAGCGCTGGTCGTAGAAGGGAAAGGACGGGATCTCGTACGGATCGTTGAGCTGGCCGGGCTCCGGGGCGCCGTCATCGATGTCCTCAAAACGGATCGGCACGTAGCCGTCGAAGTAGGACCAGCCCGAGCCGCTGTTGATCCTCGTTCGCTCCGCTGAGCCGGCGGCCTCATAGAACACAGGGTCGCCGGCGTCATTTTCGTACGCGAACAGGACCATATGGCTGCCGGCGTCGTTGACCGCGTCGGCGCGCTTCAGGTCGTTCCACCCGATCTCATCGGTACAACCGTAGAAGGTCGAGGTGGAATAATGCCCGGTCTCCCAGACCATCGACACAAAGCCCGAACAGTCCAGGCCCGCGGTACACGACAACGAACCGTGCCAGGAGTGACTTCCCGCACCGTAACCATCCGCGATCTGGGCATCGAATTCGGCGATGTCCATATAGCCGCCCCAATCGTAGGGCAGGCCGATGTAGGTGCCGGGACTGTAGGTCGACTCGTAGTCGGACGAGCAGGAGGCCGTCATGTTGACCGAGCCCATCGACCAGGAGTGGATCGCGTAGGCGGCCGCGTTGTCGAGCGCCGCGGCACGGTCGATCGCCAACGCCGGCGCGGCGAGGAGGAGGGTGAAGATCATCGTCCGGCCTCCACGAGGTGAAGTCCATCGGCCAGCGGACGCATCCATACGAGGCGGCCCCAGCCAGCGGCGAGGTCGAGGGTCGGCGCATAAAGCCGACCTTCGGGGAGGAGCATGGAGGCGCTGCCATCCAACGCCACCAAGGTGCGGATCGCCGCGTCCGGCGCGCGTTCTTCGATCAAGAGCCAGTCTTCAAAGAGCCGCCCGCTCATCCGATAGGGTGAACGCGCCACTTCACGGCCCTCGACCCGGAGCACGGTGTCGGCCTCGGCCACCCGCTCCCGCTCGACTCGCAGGACGGGCGGCCGGAGCTGAGGGCCGCGCGCCGAGACCAGGCGGTCCGCCCAGTCGTAGATCGCGTGGCGATTGCCGAAGCTGTCGACGCTCAGGAGCGTGCTTCCGTCAAAAACCAGGTTGCCCCCAGGAGGCACCAGCCTCGGCAGCGGCACGGTCTCCGTTTTCCCGTCGAGCGACAACACGGTCAGGGCGCGCGCGCCGTCGTCGAGCAGCACCAGGGTGTCCGAATCGACGAACACGAGCCCATCGCAGCGTTCGACCGGGTAGACCAGGCCGTCCAGCACCTGCACCTCCCGGGTGGCGGTGTTGTACCAGGCCATCGCCTGCTCCGGCCCCACCGCGACCCGATCCGGGCCAAGCGTGAGCGACTCGACGCCGCCGGCCACCAGACCCAGCTCAGACCAGGGGATCACCCGTTCGACCTGCACATTCGGCGGTCCCACCGTCGGCGCCACGTCCATCCGCTCCGCCGCGGAGGCCAGAGCGAGAGCAATACACATCCAGCTTCCCATACCCACTCCCGGGTCGTGGGGGTGTACCCCCAAAAAGCGGGAAACGCCACCCCTTCTCGCCCCACAACGCGCCGCTCAACCCGGAGCTTCCTCGACCTCGCCGCCCGGCATGTCCGGGTCAAAAACCGGCACGTCGGCGAAGCCCGGCGCGTCACGATCACGTAGCGAGAGGATTGGCTCGCCGACCTGCGGCCACGGGATGCCGAGCGTCGGATCGTCCCACCGCAGCACCCGCTCGGCCTCGGGCATCCGCGGCGCGGTGAGCTTGTACGCGACGTCCGCCCGTTCCGAGCACACCACGAAACCGTGGGCGAGCCCAGGCGGCACCCACAAGGCCCGGCCGTCTCCACCGACGAGGCGGACCGCGGCCCACCGCCCAAACGTACGCGAAGCACGCCGAAGATCGACCACCACATCCCATACCGTACCGGTGATGGCGCGCACCAGCTTCCCCTGGGCGCCCGGCAGCTGGTAGTGGAGTCCCCGCACGACCCCGCGACGGGAGGACGCAAAGTTATCCTGGACAAAGGCGGTGCCCGGCAGATCATCGCTCGCCCGCCAGCCCTCGATCACGTGACCGCGTGCGTCGTGGTGAACCGCGCTCACCAGTATCCGGACCCCGGGGATTGGCGCGCCTTCGATCAACTCCATCCTCGTGAACGTAGGAGGGCAAGAGTGCAGGTCTGGTTGTGCAGCAAGGTCCGACCGGCAACGGGGCCGAGCTCCCCATTACTATAGAATCCCGCGAGGGGGATCTCGCCCAGGGCGCCTCGCACCAGGCGGCGCTCGTGCGACGGCTCGCCAAAAAAATCCGCGCCGCGCGCGATACACGAGAAGACCCACACAGCGGCCGCCGGTTCCCGGCCGCGGAGCAAGGCACGGAGCTCCGCGCTCGCGGCCTGCGGATCTCGCACGCAGAATTGCAGGCTTTGACCCTCAACCAGCGCCGCGCCGACGCCAACTGCTCCCTGGCGGCGGTCTACGGCGAGCAGGGTCCGGACGAGCACCTCTCCCGGGCGTGGTCGCTGACCCGCCCTCCACAAGCCCACGAGGGGCCCGCGGCGGAACTGTTCCCGATCCGGCTCGGTCATGCCCGTGAAGACCTCATCGAGCACCGTGACCGCGGCGCGGCCGTTGAGTCCGAGCAGCACGTGGTCTTGGCATTGGGTCACCGTGAGCTCGGGGCCAAGCATCCGGCAGCCCGGCGCGACGAGCGGCTCCGCGCGGATGTCTCCCGTGAGCGTGAGGAGTACGAGGCCGTGATCGACCACCCCGTCGGGGGTGAACAGGACGTGCTCCCGGGGGCGCCTGCCGCCCGAGGCCAGCCCTCCGAGCTTGAGCGCACGTGGATAGGCCTCATCCAACGACGCCAACAGCGCGTCCACCCGCACGGAGAACGGGTCGGCCAACAAGAGGAACAGCGGGTCGTGCTCCGGTAGGAGCGCGAGCTTCTGCAACCAGCCTACAGGCTCCTCCGGCAGCTCCTCGTCGTCGAGCACCGCGACCGACAAGGAGACCTCGGGAAGGTGTCCCACCATGATCACGAGATCGGGGGCATCGACGTCCCCGCCATCGAAGGCCCCCGCGGCCGAGGAGCCGACGATCACCGCGACCGGCCACTGGCGCCGGAGCGCGTCGTGGAGCCGGGCCGCGGCGGCGAGCACGGGCCGAGTGGCGTACACGATCACCAGGTCGGGGGTAAACCCCGCCATCTGTGCGCTGATTTGTACGTCCGCGGCGGCCACGAGATCCTCGGCGCACACCGGGCTCCCCCCTTCTACACGGACTGCCGCGGTCGCCCAGCGTAAGCTCATCCGGGCACCATCAACGCAGGGTGTGACCGCAACACGACGGGAGTCAGGACCAGGGACAGCAACGTACCCACCATCAACAGCACACCGAGACCTTGTATCGCCCTTGTCTCATGCTGCGCTCTACTCAACGGGAAGAACCGTACAACCACTGCTCCCGTGAGCAATCCGCCCAAGTGCCCCCAGTGGTTCACTCCTCCCATGAACAACGAGATCACCGTACCGGCGACGGCCCAACCCAGCGCATCGGCGCTGACCGCGCGGCCCAACGTGCCGCCACGCCGACGCCCCCAGACCCACAGCGCACCAAAGAGCCCGAAGATGCCGCCGGACGCCCCCATCGTCGGCGCGCCCGACACCAGGTTGGACAGGACAAAGCCGCCGACGCCCGAGAGCACGAAGAGCGCCCAGGTGCGGGCGGGGCCGATCAGCTCGGTGAGCTGCGGGACCAGGTTCCGTAACCACGAGACGTTGAACAAGAGGTGGAGCAGACTCCCGTGCAGGAACACCGCTGAGAGCACCGTCCAATAAAGCCCTTCTTGCCACGCGAGTCCGCCGGTCATCCCCAACAGGTAGAGAGAGCGCGAGGTCGGGGCGCCGAACGAGAAGAGCGAAGCTTCAAGCAGCTGCCGCGGGTCGAGGAGCACTGAGAAGGTGTAGAGGAGCACCAGCACGGCCGTGAGCGCCTCGGCGAGCATGAGCTGTTGGCTGTAGAAACGATGCAGCGCGGGGGCAAAACCAAACAAACCTGGCGCGACGGCGCCACAGTGGGGGCAACTCCGCTCGCTTACCCCGATGAGCTGACGGCACTTGGAGCACAGCACCGCGCCGCGGCGTTGACGCATTCCCCCTCCGGCGGCCCTTTAGCGTCTTTGGGTCGGCGTCGCGACGACGACGCCGCCATCCCGGCGTTAGGGGGTGCCCATGGTGCTCCTCTGGCTCGCCTGCGCGACTACCGCGCCGGCCCTCGCCCCCCTCCCCCCGGACGAGGCGCCCCGCGCCGAGCCGCAGGTGTCGCTCACGGTAGTGCCCGGGGTCACGCTGACCGCCGGCGTGTCGGGCTACCTGGGTGTACGCTACACCATCAGTCCGGGCTGGCATATCTACTGGGAGAATCCCGGTGACAGTGGGATCGCCACCGAGCTCCAGCTTCGGCTCCCCGAAGGCGACGTGGCGACAGCTACACAGTTCCCCGCGCCCGTCACACTCGTGTCGGCGGGGAACATCGTCAACTATGGCTACCACGACGAGGTCACGCTCCTCGTGCCGGTCACCCCGGGGCCAACGCCCGGTCCGCGTGTCGTCACCGCCGAGTCGCGTTGGTTGATGTGTAAAGAGGACCGGTGTGTCCCCGGTAGCGGCACCGCCAGCGGCGACTACACGGTTGGCACCGCCGCCGGCCCCGACCCCCTCCAGGCCGCGCGCGCCGCCTTACCACGCCCGCTTCACGAGAGCGGCCTCCGAGTGGTGGAGTCTGCGGACAGCTGGTCCGTGGAGCTCCAAGGCACCAGGCTGGAGCTCTATCCCAGCCTGGGCCTCGAACCTGCCCTTGGCCCGCGGGCACCAGCGAGCGACGCGGTCGGGCGACGGGTCGACCTCACCCTCGACCGCGCCGGATTGGGGCCGGACGCCCGCCTGGTGTTACGCACGGACGCTGGCACCTTTGTCACCACCTTCGCCAAGGAATACCCATGAAACTCGCCATCCTGAGCCTGCTCCTCGCTTGCTCCCCCGACGCATCTGCGCCGGAGCGGCCCGCTACCCCCTCGGCCACCAACGCACCCGCGCCGCCCTCGGTGCCCCTGATGCCCAGCGCCACCGCCGCCCCGGCAGCGACCGTCGCCATCGGGCAGCCCGCCCCCGATTTTTCGATGCCGGCGCTCGACGGCAGCACCGTGAAGCTGGCGGACCACAAAGGCAAGGTGGTGGTCCTCGAGTGGTTCAACCCCGGCTGCCCCTTCGTCAAGTACGCCCACGGAGAAGGCCCGCTGAGAGACCTCGCCGCACAGACCACGCAGAAGGGCGTCGTCTGGCTGGCGATCAACTCGTCTGGACCGGGTAAAGAGGGCCACGGTCTGGCCGCCAACCAGGAG
>CANKTH010000098.1 GCA_947486185.1 Deltaproteobacteria bacterium | reverse complement strand
GAACTCGCTCGCAACGTGCGGAGGAAACTCAGTGTCACTAATGGGCGGCCCTCCCGAAGATCACTAGTCCCAACCGAGGAGATCCGCACGGCCACCTCGGGGAGGTCGGCCACGTAGTCGAGCGGCGTCCATGGGACGAGCGACAGACCGAAAGTCGTGAAAAATAGCTTTCGCAGCTTGTCATTCGTAAGGTCAGACTGGCTGTGCACCGCCACCCAGCTCTCGGCGAGGTTCCAGACGATCTCCACCACCGCGACCCGCGGCAGAGTCTGCCTCAACATCTCATCTTCAAGCTGCTCTTTCAGCTCCTCCTTGTTTCGGCCCGAACAGCGTTCCCGGTTGTTCTTGCCACACCACTCTTGCATACGCTTCTCCAGGCGCGCCTTGAAAAGCTTGGCCGGAAGCGCCTTTTTGTCAATACGTAGGCCGAAGAGCAGGTAGTGATTATAGACCCATCGATCCAGATCGTCGAACTCGGTGTCGAGGAGGTTGTGCGCTTGGGTCCAGCCCAGCGTCTCCTCCTTGTGCACCGGCGAGAGCGGCTCACGGAAGGCATGCCGGTTGAGGGCGTCGCGGTAGATTTCGCGAAAACCTTCAGGAGCTTCGCCGTCTACTCGATAGCGCCGCACAGTCAGCGCCCCGGTCAACATCGACATCTTGTTTCCAAACCCGAAAGAGCGCCGGCCCTAACGCCGCGCGGCCTCCCCGGTCAGGTCCCCTCACGCAGATCGTCGAGCGCGTGCCGGAAAATCACGATTTCTGCGCCCTGCCGCGTACGGATGGCAAATTCATACCGCGCGACCCACACGATCTCGCCCGAGAACACCTCGCCTTCCAACGTGACCGCTGAGACGTGGGTCTTCCGGTCGCAGGCGACACCGAGCCGCCGGTCCGAGCAGGCGTAACGGTCCTGGGGGCGAACCACCGGCTCGATGCTTCGGTCCCGTCGGGCCTTGTCGTAGCTCAGCGCCTTCTTCACCCTTTTGTAGTCGGCGGCCGGAAAAGCATATTTGATCTGTAGCTTGTGGACTCGCTCCTCGGTGCCGGACTCGGTCGCGGCGACCACCACCTCGTAACGCTCCACCGCGAGCACCCGGCCGCGCAGGGTCTTGTGGCCGTGGGGCCCCACCGAGAGCTCCTGCCCCGACACCCGCGCATCCTCGAGGGTTGACCTCGACTTATGCTCAGCCGCCCTCGCAGCGATCCGCCGGCGCGAGAGCACGAGCTCGAGATCGATGTGCCCCAGCGCGACCTGCGTCGCCAACGCCCGGTTGAGGTCGTGACGGCTGATGATGCGCTCCACCTCATCCGAGAAGGCCATACGCTTGATGACATCGTTGAGGTCAAGGGTGCCCGCTGCCACCTCACGAGCGAGCTCGACAGGGATGCCCGCGGAACGCACGAGATCCTGGACCTTCCGGTCAAACTCCTCCGCCGGCCCGCGCAGGGAGCGCCCTCCGTGGGGGGGCGGCCTCCGATCCTGGTACCCTGGACGCGCCGGGCGGCTCCCCGCCTGTTCACGTGTTGCCATGCTCCCACCCCCCAAACCGCCGCCCGCCACCGAAAGACCGCGACGGGCGAAGTCCCAAAGTTCTAATCCGTAGTCAGAAAGCGGGCAACCGCGGCGGCGCCCTGTGACGCGCCGTGACGAGCGGCGGTCGGCTCGGAGTCTCCGCCGGCCTCCTCCAGGATGATAGTCACGGCGCTGCGGGGTGTGACATGGTCTGGGAGTTCTGGCTCGACGGAGTCGCTGTACAGGTCGAAGCGGAGCCGAAAACGCCGACGCTGGAGGTGCTGCGGGATCAGCTCGGGGTGTACACCGCCAAAGCCGGTTGTTCGCCACAGGGCCTGTGCGGGTGCTGCACGGTGCTCATCGACGGGAAGCCCAGGTTGACCTGTACTCTCCCGGTGAAGAGCCTGGCGGGCAAACGGGTACAGAGCCTCTCCGGCCTGCCTCCGGACGAACAGGCCGAGCTGGCCGCCGCCTTCGCCGCGACGGGAGCAGCACAATGCGGCTACTGCACGCCGGCGATCCTGCTGTCCGCGTCGTGCCTGCTCGCCGTGAATCCCGCCCCGAGCCACGAAGAGCAGGCCAAGGCGCTCAACCTCCACCTCTGCCGATGCACCGGATACACCGCGATCTATGCGGCGATTGACCGCGCAGCCGCGCTCAGGCGCGGGGAGCTGGCGCCGCCCGCGCCTACATCGCGTCCGGATGCGACAGCGATCACGTTGGGTCAACGCCCCTTTGTGGACGACCTCATGCGTCCGGGCCTGCTGCATACCGCCCTGGTGTTTGCGCCTACCGCGCGCGGACGCGTGGAGGCGGTCAACCTGGCCGCCGCCGCCGCTGCTCCCGGCGTGGTGACGACTCACCTTTATACGCCAGAAGGAAGCGAAATCGGCCACGCTGGCGTCCCCGTCGCGGCCGTTGTGGCGACGAGCCAGGCCTTGGCCTCCGCGGCCGCGGCGCTCGTGACGATCGAGTTGGCCCCGCTGCCCGAGCCCGAAACTTCCCTTCAAGCCGGATTTCGGCGGAGCGACGGCGACGCAGATCTGGCGTTCGCCCACGCCGCCGTCCGGGTTGAGCTATCGCAGGCATGCGCGGCGTCCGGGGCGACGCCTCTTGAGCCAGAGGTCGCCCTCGCGGTCCCCGAAGGCGACGGCATCGTTGTGTACAGCGGCTGCCACGACGGGAGCGGCGATCTGGGCGTCGCGGGCGCGCGGGTCGTACTCGTCCCTTCCGGCGGATCTTATGGCGCAAAGGACCGCTACACGGTGGAGCCGCTCGCCGCGGCGCTCGCCGACGCCCTCCGCCGCCCCGTGCGCGTCGGCCTGAGCATGGCCGAGGGGCAACGCCTTCATTCTCGCCGCCCTGGAGGCTCGAGCCGGGCCCGGCTCGGCGCCGCCTCGGACGGCACGCTGCTCGCGCTCGACCTGGAGGTGGAGCTTGACGGAGGGGTGCTCACGGACCGCGCCGACGTGCTGGTCAGCCTCGTCGCGGGCGCGGTACCCTACCGCGCGAAAAACCTTAAACTTCGTGCGCAGCTACGCGCCTCGTCCGCGCCGCGAACCGGTCGTATCCGCGGCGCGACCGCCCTCGCCACCGCCACGTTGGAGCGCGCGGTCGACCAGCTCGCCGCCGCGCTCGGCCGCCCCCCTGAGGCCGTACGTCGCCAACTCCTCCCCGACTGGGCTCCGTTGTTCGACACGATGGGCGCCGGCCCGCTCAGCGTCGCCGAAGCCGAAGGTGAAGGGGGTGCACGGGTATGGCTCAAGGTGACGGGACCCGACGAGATCGAGGTGACCTGCAATGTCCCCGACCTCGGTCAGGGGCGCGACGCCCGCCTCCTCGCGACGTTGGTGCGCGAGACCGGACTTCTCCCCGAAGTCTTCTGTTTTCCCTGGGGCCGCGGTGAGGCGCTCGGCCCCGCCGCTCCGGCTGGCGCTCCGGTGGAGCTGGCTGCTCAGCGCGCGGCGGCCGGGCTGGTGCGACGTGGCGGGGCGCTTCAGAGCCTCCAAGGCGAGGTGTTCGAAGGTGCGGCCCCCGAGAAGGGTGCGCCCGGACAAGCCGCGGCCCGCGCCGAGCTGGGCGACGCCGGTGGGTTGGACCGGGTGACCGTCGCGGTGGCGTGCGGGGAGGAACAGGACCCCGTGCTGATCAAAAACCTGGGCGAAGGAGCGCTACACATGGCCACCGGCATGGCGCTGTCAGAAGAGGCGGCGCATGAGGCCGGCCTGCCGGAGACCCGACTCCGCTTCCTGGGCGTCCTCAAGCCCAAGGGCTGCCCGACCTTTGAGGTGCGACCCGTGCCTATCGCGGGCGGTCCCCGCGACCCCAGCGAGGCGGTCATCGCCGCCGGCGTCGCGGCGATCATCGCGGCGGTCGAGCGGGCCGAAGGCAGCTCGCGGAGCTTCTTCCCGATGAAGGACAGCGCGCCCGCGCGCGCGCTCGGCGTCCGCAAACCGGGCTGACGCTTCGGCGCTCCGGAAAACGCCAAAAGGGTGACGGCGATGGACCGTCACCCGCTCGGGTGGCTCACGCAGCGCTCCCCGAGGGGAGCTCGCTCAGGCTTCGCGCTTCTTGATCGCGAGCGCGAGGCGGCTGATCCGCCGGTTCGCGGCGTTGCGGTGGATTACCCGCTTACGCGCGAGCCGGTGGAGGATCGACTGGGTGCTCGGGAGGAGCTCCCGGGCCTCAGCGGTCTTGCCGGCGTCGATGAGGCCGCGAATCCTCTTGAGCTCGCTCCGCATGCGGGAACGGTTGGCGCGATTGCGCGCACGCGCCGCGAGGCTCGTGCGAATACGTTTGATGGCGTCCTTGTGGTGGGCCACTGAGTCTCCGTAGGATGTTGGGCGCGGCGCTTATCGTGCATCTCTGCCTTGTCAAGTGCGCACGGACCCGGTACATCTTCACACCCCCCGGTCGTTCCCCACGACCCCTTCCCGGCGTCCCCCATGGCCACCTCCCTGGCGCTCTCCCTGCCCGGGTTGACTCAGGGCATCGAGCCCCCAGTCCACCTTGAGGTCTACGACGGCCCCCTCGACCTCCTCCTGCTGCTGGTCCGCAGAGAAGGCGTAAGCATCCGCGAGATCCCCATCGCGCGGATCTGTGACGCTTACCTCTCCCACCTCGAAGCGGCGGGTGAAGACCAGATCGACATCGATGAGGCCGGCGACTACCTGGTGCTCGCCGCAACGCTCTGCCAGCTCAAGGCCCGCGAGCTACTCCCGCGCCATGCCGACGCCGAGGCCGATGAGCCCGTCGACGAGCTCGATCCGCGCGAAGCGCTGGTCAGACGCCTGCTGGAGTACGAACGATACCGCGAGGCTGCCGCTGCCCTGGCGAGCCTCGACTGTGTCGGGCGTGACGTGTACACCCGGCCGGCGGTCGCCCTCGCCCTCGACGAGCAGCCCCTCGACCCGGTGGTCGATGCCCTCGGCCTCCTCGAGCTGTTCTACGCACTCTCCGCGAGGCACGCGACCCCAGAGCCGGTCCACGAGGTCGTCCGGGAGACCTTTGGGTTTGGCCATCGCGCCCAGGAGGTGCTAGAGCACCTCCGGATGGCCCCAAGCGCGCTGCTCTCCGATCTCCTCCTCCGATTTCCGGGTCGTCCTTCACGGATCTTCACGTTCCTCACCGTGCTGGAGATGGCACGCCTCGGGCTCGTCGACCTCTCGCAACGGCAGCACCTCGGTGCGGTCGCGCTGCTGATGCGCCGTGACCCCGGTGATGGTCAGCTCGCCGCGCTGCCGGATCCGCTTTGAGCGACCCGACCGACAACCTCGTGCTGCTCCCGGGTGTCTCCCGGCCCACCGACACCGGCACCGAGCCCGGCCTCAGGGCTGGCCCACCGCCGCCCGACCTGCTGATTCCGGCGTTGGAGGCGTGCCTTTTTTCGATGCCCGGCGTGCTCTCGCTACTCCAGCTCGCCAGTGCGCTGGGCGTGGAGACGATCGCGGTGCGGGTGGGGCTCGAGGCCCTCGCGGAGCGGCTGATCCGTACCGGCTCGGGGCTTCGACTGGTTGAAGTCGGTGAAGGCTGGCAGCTCCGCACGGAGCCGCGCGTCGCCCCGTGGGTTGCGGTGCTCCGCGGCGGCCGCCCTTTCCGGCTCTCGCGCGCCGCGCTGGAGACCCTCGCGATCATCGCTTTTCGGCAGCCCGTGCCCAAGAGCCTCGTCGACGAGGTTCGGGGGGTCGACTCGGGTGCCGTCCTCAAGATGTTGCTCGAACGAGGCCTGATTCGAAGCATGGGCCGCGCCGAGGACTCGAGCCGGTCGCTCACCTGGGGTACAACGCCGCAGTTCCTGCACACCTTCGGCCTCCGGAGCCTCGCCGACCTGCCCACCCTCCGAGATCTCCGGGCCCTTCAGCAGGATGATCCTGCGAGCAGCGCCGTGACTCCGAGCAATGAGATCCTCCACCTCGTACACGATGCGGCGGATGAGCCCGACTGAGCCCGGCCCGTGGTCGCTCGAGTCGCTGCCGCCGGCGGTTCGGGTCTTGGGGAAGGCCACGTCCACCGCCTCCGGAGCAATCGCTGAACACCAAGCGCTGACGGGTCGGGGCCCCGCGGTGCGATGGCTCGGGCTCCCCGCGTCCTGGTTTGAGGTGCCGCCGAGCCCCGGCGAGACTTCGGAGCCACGTCGCAGCCTGCTCGCCGCGCTGTTGTTCAGCGGCGGGGTCAGCATCGTGGTCTGGGCGCTGACCTACGCCGCGATGAACCAACCGATAGCCGCTGGGATCGAGGCGGTGTACGCGCTGGTCACCGCCGTCACCTTCTTGGGCTACCGCCTCACGGGCCGCGGCTTCCGAACGGTGCTCCGGCTCCACATGGTGCTCGTGTCGCTGATGCCGTTCGTGATCAGTATGGTGCTTGGCGGATTTTTACGCTCGGGCGGCTTCTCCTTGTGGGGGCTCCTGGGGCCTATGGCTGCGCTGGTTTTCGAACGACCGCGATGGGCGTGGTTGTGGCTCGGCGGCTTTGTGCTGTTGCTGGGCGGCGCGGTCCTCGCGGATGCGATGCCGCCGCCCGCCCAGCCGCTGACCCCGGAGCAGGTGGCCGCGATGGTCGTGCTCAACACCTCAGGCGTCGCGGTACTGACCTTTGGGCTCCTCTATTATTTCCTGGAGGCGTCGCACCAGGAGCAGCACCGTGCCGATCTGCTGCTGCTCAACGTGCTGCCGCGCGAGATCGCGGAGCGACTGAAGGCCGATCCCGGCCCGCTCGCAGAACACTTCGACTCGGCGACCATCCTGTTCGCCGACATCGTCGGCTTCACCCGCGTGGCGTCGGGCCTGCCCCCCCTCCAGGTTCTGGAGCTGCTCAATGGGCTCTTCTCGGCGTTCGACAGCATCGTCGCCCGGCACGGCCTCGAAAAGATCAAGACCATCGGCGATTGTTACATGATTGCGGCTGGCGTGCCGAGCCCGCGCCCCGATCACGCCGAGGTCCTGGTCGAGGCCGCGCTGAAGATGCAAGAGTGTGTTCGTACGCGGAGCTTCGTCGGGACCCGGGTGCAGATGCGGATGGGGATCCACTCCGGGCCCGTAGCGGCGGGGGTCATCGGAAGGCAACGTTTCACCTACGATCTCTGGGGCGACGCGGTCAACGTCGCGAGCCGTATCGAAGCGCGCGCGACCGCCGGCGACGTCGTGGTGTCGGGCGACACGTGGGAGCTCGTCAAACACCGTTTTACGGGTGAACGGATCGGGAGCTTCGCGCCGACCGGAGGCGTGATCGACCTCTGGCGGATTGTCGGGCGGAAGGACTGAGAGCGCCGGCGGCCGCTCAGCGCTCGGCGACCCGCAACCGCAATTGTGCGCCCTCTAGGATACGTTCTACCAGGTCTTCGAAGCTCATGCCCACCTGGCCTGCCGCCATCGGCGACAAGGAGGTCGCGGTCATACCGGGTAGGGTGTTGATCTCCAGAAACCAGGGGATACCCTGCTCATCCAACATATAGTCCGCACGGGCGACCCCACCGAGCTCCATCAACGCGTACACCTGCTCGGCCACCTGCTGGGCCCGAAGCGCGGACGCCTCCGGGATCGGCGCCGGAACCAGGTAACGAGTGGCCCCCGCGGTATACTTAGCTTTGTAATCAAAGAATCCACTCTCGGGGGCGATCTCCACCACCGGCAGGGCTTTGCCGTCGAGCACCGCTACCGTGATCTCGCGGCCCACGATGAACTGCTCCAGCAGCACCGTCTCCGAGAAGGCCATCAGGTCGGTGAGCGCCTGCTCCAGCTCGGCGCGGGTCGTACACCGGAGCGTGCCGATGGTGGAGCCCCCCTCCGGCGTTTTCGCCATCAACGGCAGTGGCAGGTCGTCGGGGAAGGCATCCCCCGCGCGCCACACCCGGTCGGCGGCCATCGGGATGTCGAGTCCACGCAAGAGCCGTTTGGTGACGATCTTATCCATCGCCATCGCGCTGCCCCGAACCCCGGATCCGGTGTAGGGGATCCGCATGATCTCACAGAGGCCCTGCACGCAGCCGTCCTCGCCAAAGATACCGTGTAACGCCAGCCATGCGACGGTTACGCCCTCCGCCCGAAGCCGCTCCGGCAGGTCGGGGCCAACGTCGATCTCCGCCACCCGCCAGCCGCGGCTGCGCAACGCGCGGGCCACGTAGCTCCCGGTCTTGATCGACACCGGCCGCTCCGCCGACATCCCACCATACAACACACCGACCACCGTTTCGGCCTTGTCGAGGCCCGCGCGCTGTACCGTCATCATCCCCTCCCGCCCCGACCCGGGGCTATTAGACGTTCTTCAAGCTGGATTCCGGTCATGGAATACACCCGCTCCTTGATCACGGTCACGAGCAGGCGGAGCTGCCGCGCCGAGGCGTCGCCCCGGTTCACCAGCACTGCGGGGTCATCCTCCGCAAGTCCCGCGCCATGCACCCGAAGCCCGCCCAGCCGCGCCCGCCGCAGCACGTCGCGTAGGGACGGACCCTTCTTTTTGAGCTCGGCAAAGGCGGCGCCCGCCCGGGGAGGCGACACCGTGACCCCGGGACGCAGCCACGCCGCAACCACCACACCCTTGAGCTCCCCGGTCTTGGAGTCGGCTCCTTTCGCGTCGCCTGCTTTCGGGTCCGGTGCTTTGGGGTCGCCCGCCCTCGGATCGATCGGCCGGCCATCCAACGAAAAATCGACCTCCTCGAATCGCCTACCACGAAGCCTACGAATCCGTGAAACCGCGGGCTGGATCCAGCCCTCTTCCAGCGCGTCCGTCAGCGTACCCGGCGCGCGGTCGAAACTCGTATAACCCGGGTGTAACGCTGCAAGGCAGAGGGGCGCCGAGGCACCGACCCAGACACCCTCCGGGCGCAGCTCCACCCGTTCAAAACCCCGGCCGAGCCGAAGCGCCACGCCGGACAGTCCCCCCTCCGGCGGCATCGCGTCACAGAAGGGCGGAACCGGCCGTAACGGAAGCTTGTCGGCTCGATTCTGGATGATGAGCGCGAGGAGCTCCGCCTCGTCCGCCACCTCGACCCAACGTTCGAAGCTCCCGCCGGCACGGAGCGGAAGATGCCGGGCAATACTCTCTTCTTCACGGCTTATGGAGGGAGTGCCGCTCATCGGCGTCCTCCACGGGAGCCGACGGGCAGAGACCGAGTCACCCCGCGCTGCGCCATCAACAACGCGCCCTCAGAGCGCATCGCCCAGCCGGCCCGCGAGCGGACTGAGGATGCGGTTGACGTCGCCCGCTCCGAGGGTGACCAACACATCTCCTGGTCGAAGCACCTCTAGCAGCCGTGAGATCGCGCCGTCGAGGCTGTCCACCGCCTCCGCGCCACGATGCCCGTGCTCCCGCAGGCCGTTGACGATGCCGAGGTGATCCACGCCCGGTATGGGGGCTTCACCCGCCGCGTAGATCGGACAGACCAGGACCAGGTTGGCCGCGTTGAACGAACGACAGAATTCGTGCAACAGATGATGGACACGGCTTGGCCGGTGAGGCTGAACCACCGCGACGATACGACGGCCGTCGTAGGCTTCGGCCGCGGCGAGCAGCGTCGCCTGGATCTCGACCGGGTGATGTCCGTAGTCGTCGATCATCAGCACGCCGCCCACGTCGTGACGCTCCGAGAACCGGCGGTCCACGCCGCCGAAGTTGTGGAGCGCCTGCCTCACCCCCTCGAAGGGGATGCCGACCTCCATCGCCACCGCCACCGCCGCGAGCGCGTTCTGTACGTTGTGACGGCCGGGGACCGCCAGCTGGAGCTCGCCCAGGATCTCCTCACGTCGCCACACCCGAAAATGCAGGGTACGCCCTGCCTGACGCACCCGATCCGCGCGGTACTCCGCGTGCGCCGCGAAGCCGTAGGAGATCGTCCGGCGACGCAGGCGCGGGAGCGCGTCCTGCACCACCGGGTGGTCTACACACACGACCGCGAAGCCGAAAAAGGGCACCGAGTTGGCGAACCGCACGAATCCGTCCACCAGGGCGTCGAAGCTGGCCCAGTGCTCCATGTGTTCGGGATCGATGTTCGTCACCACCGCGACCGTGGGTTGAAGCAGGAGGAAGCTCCCATCCGACTCATCGGCCTCGGCGACGAGGTAGTCCCCCTGACCGAGCCGCGCCGAGCTGCCGAACGTGTCGAGCCGCCCGCCGATCACCACGGTCGGGTCAAATGACGCACCGCGCGTCGCTTCCGCCCCGCCGAGCTCACGAAGGCGCCCCGCCTCATGGTGCAGACAGGTGGCGACCATCGAGGTTGTCGTGGTTTTTCCGTGGGTACCTGCGATCGCCAGGCCGTACTTCATCCGCATGAGCTCCGCGAGCATCTCCGCGCGGGGGATGACCGGGATCTTTTGCCGGTGGGCCTCGAGGATCTCTGGGTTGTCCGCCATCACCGCGCTCGATCGCACGACGACGTCCACCTGATCGATGTTGGCGGCGGCGTGCCCGATCCGCACCTCCGCCCCGAGCCCTCGGAGTCGCGCGACCACGGCCGACTCCTTCAGATCGGAGCCTGAAACCGCAAAACCCATGTTGCACAGCACCTCGGCGATGCCGCTCATGCCGCTGCCGCCGATGCCGACAAAAAAGATCCGGCGAACCGTACCCCGGAACATCATGCCGGCACCGCCTGGCCCGGTGCCGGGGCCGCAGTTGTCGGCGCCGTCTCTTCACGGCCTGCCGAGATCGAGAGCAGCACGCCCACCGAGGCGAGGTTGACGATCATCGCGGTGGCGCCGTACGACATGAAGGGCAGCACCAGGCCCTTCGGCGGCACAACGGCCATGGTGACACCCAGGTTCAAACAGGCTTGTCCGATGAGCATCACGGTGAACGTGGTGCCCAAGAGCACCCCGAAGGGCTCTTTCGCGGCCTCGGCGATCTTGATGCCGCGCCAGGCGAAGAGCCCGTAGATGGTGATGAGCGCGAGCAGTCCGACGAGGCCAAGCTCCTCACCCACGACCGACGCGATGAAGTCGTTGTAGGGCTCGGGCAGAAACAGAAGCTTGCCCTTACCTTCTCCGAGGCCCTGCCCCAGGAGCCCACCGTGGTGGATCGAGACGAGCGACTGGCACACCTGGTAGCCGGTGGTGGAGGAGTTGTCGCACGGCGACATGAAGCTCACCAGCCGCGCCATGCGGTAGCTCTCAGCCATCAAGACCACGGCCAACGCCGAGACGCCCGCGCCCGCCATCGCCGCGAACCACGACCAGCGGATACCCGCGAGGAAGACCATCAGCCCGCAAAGGCCGGTGATGATCGCGGTGGAGCCGAAGTCGGGCTGGAGGATGATGAGCCCGAGCAGGGGCGCCGCCGCCGCCGCCGCGTACCCGAGGACCCTGGGGTCGTGGACGGCGCCGCGGTTACGGTGGAGCCAGGTCGCGAGGCAGATCAGTGAGGCGACCTTGGCAAATTCGGCGGGTTGAAAGTGAACGCCGGCGACACCGAACCATCGCGTCGCGCCGTTGGCCGAATGCCCGATGCCGGGCACCCACACCGCGCACAAACCCGCGATGGAGAAGCCATAGAGCGCGGGCGCCAGGGTCATGAGCCGCTGGTAGGGGGTGAAGGCGAGTACGATCATCGCCGAGGAGCCCAACGCCACGGCAAAGGCCTGGCGTTTGAGGAAGTGAAACGGGTCGCCGAACTCCTCGGACGCGACGAACCAGGAGGCCGAGCCCATCGCGACGAGGCCAAAGCACACCAGCACAAGCGTGATCACGAGGAGCGGAAGATCAAAACGTTTCATTCAAGCTCCGAAACCAGGGCTGCGAAGGCCCGTCCACGATGTTCAAAGTCGGTGAAAGCGTCAAACGAGGCGCACGCCGGGGACAACAACACGGCGTCTCCGGGGCGGGCCAGGGCACGACCGGCCAGGAGGGCGCGCGGGAGATCGGCAGCGTCGACGACGTCCTGGCCACCCGCCCGGAGCTGGTCGCTGATCTGGGGGCCGGCCTCTCCGAAAGCGACCACGGCGCGCGCCTTCGTGAGCGGGAGCAGCAACTGGTTCCACGGGGAACGTTCTTTGGCCCGGCCGCCCAGGAGCAGCACGGTCGGACGCTCCATGGCGGCGAGGGCGACGAGCGTCGCGTCCACGTTGGTAGCTTTGGAGTCGTTGATGTACAAAATCCCGTGCTTTTCGCCCACCGGCTGCAGCCGATGGCTCAGCCCCTCGAGCAGGGCCGGGGAGAGCGCGTCGCGGCGGGCGCCGAACCAGGTGGCGAGCAGCACCGCGGCGGCGAGGTTGGCCCGGTTGTGCTCGCCCGGAAGACGGAAACCGCGGAGGTCAAGCATGCCAGGATCCGGGCCGGCGTCGAGGATCAGTGCGTCCCGCGTCCACTTCACCCCAGGGCTGCCGCCGAGGTAGAGCCGCGTGCCGGGCAGGTAGCGTGACAGGTCGTCGAGCCGACGGTCGCTCCCTGGAATGATCGCCGCGTTCTCCGCCCCCATTCGGTGAAACAGGCGGCACTTGTGTTCGCCGTAGCTCTCCAGGCTGCCGTGACGCTCCAGATGATCGGGGCTGAGGTTGAGGATCACCCCGGCGAACGGAGAGAAAGCACCTGGAAGCTCCATCTGGTAGGAAGAGACCTCCACGGCGGCGACGTCGAGCGCAGCCCGCTGAGCTACCGCCTCCGACAGCGGAACGCCCAGATTTCCCCCCACAAAGGTACGATATCCGGCCTGGACCAGCAGCTGGCCCAGGAGGTGGGTGCAGGTGCTCTTGCCATTGGTGCCGCTCACCGCGAGGATCGGCAGACCGGCGAGCCGCGAAGCCGCAAATCCCAGCTCGCCCACCACCGGGACCCCGGCACCGAGCACAGCGGCGACGTCGGCCTGACGCGCCGGCACCCCAGGGCTCACGATCACCAGGTCCGCGGAGAGGAAATCTTCCCGGCGATGCTCCCCGTACACCGCCTCGGTGCCTGCGACCCGTGGGGCCTCAGGCCGCCGATCGGTGCAGAGCACGCGCGCACCGGCGTCGCGTGCCACCTGCGCTGCCGCTACGCCCGAGCGCGCCATTCCCACGACCACCACCCGGCGACCCTGGAGCTGCGACGGCACGGCAGCAGCCATTCAGCGCAGCTTGAGCGTGGCGAGGGCCACGAGCGCGAGGAGCACCGAGATGATCCAGAAACGAACGATGATCTTGGGCTCGCTCCAGCCGCTTTTCTCGTAGTGGTGATGGATCGGGGCCATCTTCAGGAGGCGCTTGCCCCCAGTCGCCTTGAAATAGAGGACCTGGGCCATGACCGAGAGGGTCTCCATCACGAACACGCCGCCGACCAGCGCCAGGAGGATCTCGTGTTTGGTGATGACCGCGAGGCTCGCGAGCGTGCCGCCCAGCGCCAATGAGCCAACATCGCCCATAAAAACCGCGGCCGGATAACAGTTGTACCAGAGAAAACCGAGCCCAGCGCCGACCACCGCGAGCGCGACGACCGCGACCTCGCCCGCGCCAGGGACGTAGGGGATCAGCAGGTACTCGGCGAAGGTGGCGTGACCCGCGACGTAAGCCAGGACCGCGAAGGTGCCCGCCGAGGTCATCACCGAGCCGATCGCGAGCCCGTCGAGGCCGTCCGTCAGATTGACAGCGTTTGACGCCCCAATCAACACAAACACCCCGAAGCCCACGTACAACCAGCCGAGCCAGTCCGGCGCCCCCGTCCAGAGCTCGGCGAAGTCAATCACGTAGTGCTTGAGAAAGGGCAGGTGCAAGGTAGCGTCCATCACGCCGGTGGCGTAGGCGCTGCCCAGCGCCGCGAGCGCGATGCCGGTCTGCCCGACGAGCTTCCAACGACCCGCGAGGCCGTCGCTCGATTGTTCCATCACCTTCTTGTAGTCGTCATAGAAGCCGATGAGGCCGTAGCCGAGGGTGACCCCGAGCACGATCCACACCCGGGGCTCGTCGAGCCGGGCGAAAAGCAGCGTCGCCATCGTGATTCCAGCGAGCATCACCACGCCGCCCATGGTCGGCGTGCCCCCCTTGTTCTCCAAGTGAGCCTCGGGGCCGTCCTTCCGTATCGCCTGCTCCACCTTAAGGCGTTTAAGGCGGATAATGAGCGGTGGGTAGGCGTAGTAGCACGCCACCAGGGCCAACACCATCGCCGCGGCCGCGCGAAAGGTGATGTACCGAAATACGGTAAACGGCCCGCCAAGCTCGATCAGCTCGTAGAACATCTCACCCCCTCCCGCCGACGTGTCGCCGGAGACTGTCGATGATGCGCTCCATCTTTGCGCCGCGGCTGCCCTTCACGAGCACCACATCGCCCGGCCGGAGCTCCGCACACAGGACCGCGCCTACCTGCTCCGCGTCGTCATAGACCTCGATCCCGCCCACCTCGTCCGCCGCTCCGCGCATGAGGATGCCGGTCACGAGCACCCGATCCGCGGCCCCGGACCGCGCAGTCCGGAGCACCTCGGCGTGCGCGGCGGGCCCGGACTCACCCAGCTCGAACATGTCGCCGAGCACCGCAAAACGCCGGCCGCCGCTCGCCAGCGCGCCGAGGGTCCGAAGCGCGGCGCCCATGCTCACCGGATTGGCGTTGTAAGCATCATCCAGGAGGGTGATGCCATTGAGCTGCTCGACGCGGTTCCGCATCCCCTCGGGCACAAAACGGCCGAGCGCGGGGCCCATCGTCTCGATTGGCAGGCCCAGGCCGACCGCCACCGCCACCGCAGCCGCGGCGTTGTGGGCCAGATGTGCGCCGGGCACGCCGATTGTCGCCCGGACCTCCCCAAGCGGGGTCTCCATACGCACGCGCGTCTGAAGCCGCGCGGCATCGACTTCAACGTGGGTCAGCCGGATCACCGCGCTCTCCCCGGTCCCGTAGGTCAGCACCCGCGTGCCGACTGGCCGAGGCATCGCGGCGATCCGCGGGTCGTCGAGGTTGACACACAACAGGTCGCCCGCCTCCGCCGTGTCGAAGAGCTCCTGCTTGGCGCGGGCCACCCCCTCGATCGAGCCACAACCCTCGACATGCGCGGCGCCGACGTTGGTGATGAGCCGCACACCGGGCCGCGCGATGTCAGCGAGGAGCGCGATCTCGCCGGGGTGGTTCATACCCAGCTCAAGCACCACCACGTTGGCGTCGGGCGGCGTGGCCAGGAGCGTCATCGGCAGGCCGATGTGGTTGTTGAGGTTGCCCTGGGTGTGGTGCACATGGCCCAGGGCGCGGAGCACCTCGACCACCATCACACGTGTTGAGGTTTTTCCGGCCGAACCCGTAATTCCTACCACGGGCGCCATCACCAGACGCCGGGCCGCCCGCGCGAGATCCTGGAGCGCCACCAACGTGTCGGGCACAATCACCAGGCCGAGCGGCCAGGGCTCTGGGGGGGGCCGGCTGGCCACCACACCGGCGGCGCCCGCCGCTGCGGCAAAAGCCAGGAAATCGTGACCGTCGAACCGGTCGCCGGTGAGGGCCACGAACCAGCTCCCCGGCGCCACGCGCCGCGAGTCGGTCAGGATACTGCCCATCGGACCAGGATGTACCAGCACGCCACCGGTGGCGGCGGCGATCTGGGCGCCGTCAAAAATCATGAACGCGCCCCCAAACGTTCGTCGAGCGCGCGTCGCGCCTCCACCCGATCATCAAATTCATGGCGAACACCCGAAATCTCTTGGTAGTTTTCGTGACCCTTGCCCGCGATGAGCACGACGTCGCCCGGCACCGCCGCCCGGATCGCCAACCGAATCGCCTCGCGGCGGTCGGGCTCCACGACCACCGGCCGCCCGCCGACACCCGGAAGCACATCCTCCAGGATCCGGGAGGGATCTTCGGATCGTGGGTTGTCGGACGTGAGGTAGATGCGGTCCGAGCCTTCTCCCGCCGCCTGGCCCATCAGCGGGCGTTTGCCGCGGTCACGGTCCCCCCCACAACCAAACACCGTGAGGAGCCGGCCGGGCGTGAGGCTGCGGAGCTCAGCGAGCACACGTCGGAGCGCGTCGTCCGTGTGGGCATAATCCACCAGCACGGTAAAACCGAGGTTGTTGGGCACTGTCTCGAGGCGGCCTGGCACAGCCGCCATCTCCGCGAGCCCGACGAGCGCGGGCTCCAACGCCACCCCGACCGCGAGCGCCCCTCCCAGGGCACCGAGCGCGTTCTCGACGTTGTGGCGGCCGACGAGCCGAAGCGCAAAGGCGCCTTCCCCCATCGGCGTCACCACCCGTCCCGAGCAGCCATCTGGGCGGAGACAG
This sequence comes from Deltaproteobacteria bacterium, assembly GCA_947486185.1. Taxonomy (GTDB): domain Bacteria; phylum Myxococcota_A; class UBA796; order UBA796; family SXON01; genus CANKTH01. The sequence continues at coordinate 4,089 of CANKTH010000098.1, read as the reverse complement.
AGCCCTTCGACCCGCAGATCTGCCGTCGGCGTGTTCGTGGTCCAGACGCGCCGGCCGGGCGCGACCAGCTCGCGCGAAGCGGGATCGGCGGCGTTGAGCACCGCTGTGCCGTCCGCCACCAACAACCGCGAGAACAGCACGGCCTTGGCCGCGAGGTAGGCCGTCATGTCGCCGTGATAATCGAGGTGGTCCCGGGAGAGGTTCGTGAAGATCGCCGCGGCGAACCGGGTGCCGTCGAGCCGCCCGGCGTGAAGCCCGATCGACGAGGCCTCCACCGCCACGAGCCCGCAGCCTGCGTCGCGCATCTGCGCCAGGAGCCGCTGGAAAACCGGCGCTGTGGGCGTGGTGTGAGCGGTGGGGATCGGGGTCTCGCCGACGAAGTGCCCGGTCGTGCCAACGATGCCCGGCTTGCGGCCCGCGGCCCGCGCGATCGCCGCCAACAAGAAGGTGGTGCTCGTCTTGCCGTTGGTGCCCGTCACGCCAATCACGGGCATCGACGCCGAAGGAAAGCCGACGGACGCCGCCGCGAGGGGCCCAAGCACGGCTCGGCAGTCCTCCACCTCGACGCAGACCACGCCCGGCGCGACCGCCAACGGATGATCCACCACCACCGCCGCGACCTTCAGGCCGGCGACCGCGTCGTGGCCGTCGTGACGCGCGCCGCGGATCGCGACAAAGACATCGTCGGGGCCGGCATCGGCATGATGGTCGGTCACCGCACGGACGGGCCGGTTCACCGACCCGACGACGCGGCGCACCGGGACGGCGGCGAGTAGTTCGGCAAGGAGCATGGGGGGAGTTGGCGCCGGGGAGGCGCGGCGAGGGCAGCGGCGGAGAACGGAGGAGGGGGCGAGAAAAAGAGCGAATCGCGGGGGGCGTCTCCAGGGTGGGTGCGCCGATCTGCGGGGGTGAAGAACTGCGACGACAAGATCGGGGGACCGGGTTGGCGCGGACAGGCTGGGGAAGCCCTGCGCCGTGGGGGAGGAATGGTGGGGATCCTCCCCGACCAGACGTCGCGTTCAGCGACACCCACCCTGGAGACTGCGATGACAAAGAACGAAGGAGAAGGAGAAGGAGAAGGAGAAGGAGAGGCCGACCCGACCGCGAGGTCGACGAGGCCCGTGGCGTTCAGTTGAAGCGGAGGCGCACCTCATCCCCGGGACGAACCCGCGCCCCCGGAGCTGGCGACTGCTCAACAAGCACGCCGTAGCCCTCAACACGGAGGCTGAAGCCCGCGGCCTGGAGCCCGGCGAGCGAGTCGCGGAGCGATCGTCCGTGAAGATCAGGGAGGATCCACGCGCCTTGTCCGTCGGGAAGCAACTTCAGGGTCTCCGGCGCCGTGTCGGGCTGGAGGGCCGCGGTCGACGCCAACGTGCTGCGCTCGGCGGCAAGCAGGGCAGGATCAGGTGCAATCCCGAGATACGCCATCGCGAAACGGCCGACTTCGGCGAAGACCGGGGCCGCGACGATGCCGCCGTACTTGGAGCCCACCGTCGGGGTGTCAACCACCACCGCCATGGCGATCTCGGGGCGATCCGCAGGAAGATACCCCACAAAGGCCGAAACCCGCTTCGTCGGGCTGTAGACGCCGTTCTCGACCTTCTGGGCCGTGCCGGTTTTCCCCGCTACGAGGTAGCCGGGCACGCTCGCGCGGGTGCCGGTGCCGCCCGACTCGATGACGGTCTCCATCATGCGCGTGGTAATCTTCGCGGTCTCCTCCGACAATACCCGGCGATCTACGCGCGGTTCCCGCGTCGTCTCGACGTCGCCGTGCCGGTCGAGCACCTCTTCGACGAGGCGGGGGTACATACGCACGCCGCCGTTGGCGATCGTGGCGATCGCGGAGGCGAGCTGGATGGGGGAAGACGTGACGCCCTGACCGAAGGAGGTGGTCGCCATCTCGATCGTCCGGATCGTCGCTGCGCTCCGCATCGCGCCCGCCACCTCTCCCGGGAGACCCAGGCCGGTGCGCCGGGCGAAGCCGAAGTCCTTGAGGTAGTTCAGCATCTTCTCGGGGCCGAGCATGAAGCCTAGCTTCGCGGCGCCGACGTTGCTGGAGAACTTGATCACCTCGCTCACCGAGATCACGCCTTTGGGGTGATCGTCGCGGATGGTGCGCCCGCCGATGAACCAGGACCCAAGCTCACAATCGATCATCGTGTCCGCGGTCACGAGGCCCTCTTCGATCGCCGCGGCGGCGATGAAGGGCTTCATGACACTGCCAGGTTCTACCTGATCCATCGCCGGACGGTTCTTGAAGTTGTCGTGTTCGGCGCGCGAGGCGCCGTCGTTGGGGTTGCCCCCGGGTACCGAGGCGATCGCCAGCACCGCGCCGGTCTTGACCTCAACCACCACCGCCATCGCGGCCTCGGGCACGCTGGCGAGCATCGCGTTGTGGAGCGCCCGCTCGGTAGCGTGCTGGATCGCCGCATCCAAGGTGAGCCGCACCGAGTTGCCCTCCCGCGCGAGACGGCCTGCGTCCAGGCCGGGCTCAACCGAGCGCCCCTTCCGATCGTGCGAAACCATGACCCGATAGCTCACCCCGGCCAGATCACGCTCCAGCACCCGCTCCAGGCCGGCGGCGCCGTACCCGAAGGAGTCGGTAAACCCGAGGAGCGGCGCGGCCAACTCGCGACCGGGGTAGAAACGTACAGGCTCCTCGCGGATCCACATCGCGTCCCGCGGGAGCCCGACGAGGAGCTCACGGGCGGCAGTAGGCTCGAGCGCGTCCCCGAGCTTGATCTCCCGGAGGTACTCCCCGGAGGAGCCGCGCTTCTCGAACCACGTCGCCACCTCGGCTTCAGGCCGACCCACAAGGGCGGCGACCTTGGGGATCCGCTCTTGGAGCCCGGCGAGGAGCTCCGGAGCGTGCAGCCGCTTGGGATTGGCGTACAAGGTAGGAAGATCCACGGTGGAGGCCAGCACCCGGCCGCGTCGATCGTAGATTGCGCCGCGCCGCCCCTTGATCTCGACCGCGGCCTGAAACTGCTCACCACCCAGGTTCTCGAGCTCAGGGTGGGCCTGCACCGTCAGGTTGGCGGCGCGCGCCGACAGCACCAGCAGAAATCCGCCGATACCCGCCAACAACAGGCGAGCGCGAAAACGCGCCTCCTTGAGTACCCACGCGTCCCGGTCGCCGGGGCGGGCGGCCGGGAGGGAGGCGATGAGGCCGGAGAGCTTCGATGTACGGTGTTTTTTCGCCATCATGGGCCCCCGTCAGGGCCAACCGCGGCCTCGGAAGGGAGCGACACCATGACGAGCGCGACCGGCGGCACCAGACCCAAACGATCCGCCCCTGCCTGAAGCCGGCCGGGCTGCCGGATTGTCGCGAGCTCCACCCGCATCCGCGCCTGCGCCACTTCTGCACGACCAAGCTCACTCCGTGCCCGATCCAGCTCCACCGCGAGGGACGGGACCTCCATCCGCGACCACAGGTACACGCCCACCGCCGAGGTCAGGACGATCGCGAGCACGAGAAACCGAATCATGACGCCGACTTCGGCGGCGCTGGTCTCCTGAACGAAATCGAGCGTGCGGACGACCTGCGCGCGGCGGACGGTGGTGCTGAAGGTGGAGCTGAGGTTCATGAGTTTCGCTCCAGGACCCGGAGGCGGGCGGAACGGGCGCGGGGGTTGGGATCGCGGTCTTCGCCCTTTCGGGCTCGCCGCTCTACGAGGCGGAAGGCAGGGGAAGTGAGGGGGTTTCCGTAGAGGTCCACGGGGGCACCGTCACCGGAGAGGCGCGAAAACGCCTGTTTGACCAGACGATCTTCAAGAGAGTGAAATGCGATGATGCCGAGACGCCCGCCGGGCGCGAGCACCGCAGGAAGGACCTCGAGCGCGTGCTCAAGCTCGTCGAGCTCTCGATTGATCCAGATACGAAGTGCCTGAAAGCTACGCGTTGCCGGGTGGATGGGCCCCTTGCCGCCCACAGCCCGGGCAATGACCTCGGCCAGCGCCGCGGTGCGGGTGATAGGCAGGGCGGCGCGGATCGCGCGGGCGATACGCCGAGATTGACGCTCCTCACCGTACCGGTAGAGCACATCGGCGAGCTCAGCCTCACCCAGCGTAGCGAGGAGCTCCGAGAGGG
>CANKTH010000097.1 GCA_947486185.1 Deltaproteobacteria bacterium | reverse complement strand
GACACCCACCACCGTCGCGACAAGGTCGCCGTCCACCTCCTGCACGATCAACCCGGTCTCTTCCTCGATGCCCACGCCCAACACCGACGCGCCAGCTTCGTCTTCGAGCCGCGCGAGCGCGCCTGCGAGGCGGCCGAGACGCGCGCGCTGGGTGAAGTGGGTGTCTACCAACACCTCTGGGATCAAGCCCAGAAAATCGTCGTGAAGGCCACTGCCACCGTCACTCTGATCCTCCAGATAAGGCGTACACGCGTCCTCCAGGACGTCCGTGGTGGTGAGGTCCATCCCCCCCGCGAGCACCCAGCCCCCGAGCGACATCGCCCCCGCGCTGGTGCCGCCAACGCCGCCGCCCACGGCGACGAGCTGTGCCACCGCATCCGACAGCGCCGTCCCGCGATACCGGTCGTAATACTCCCCCTGATCGCCGCCTTTGATGAAGAGCGCGTCCGCCGAGCGGATCACCTCCGCCGTCTCGTCCGCCTCGGCACGCTCTCGCGTCGCTACGCGGAGATTCTCCGCCTCGCCCGCGCCCAGCGCCACGAAGTAGCCCGGGAGCCAATCACTCTCGTCGGCGACCGACAGGATCACCACCCGGACCAGACCGTCTCCGTTCACGTCGCCGGCGCGCCAGAGCGAAGGATAGAGCAGGGCGCTCCACGCATTGGGGTCGTCCACCTCGCCCTCTGAGCCGCCACCGGCCAGCACCACCACGGGGCCCGCGGCGGGCTCGGGCGACGCCGGAGCGGCGATGTCCGGTGGCAAAGCCCCCGACCCGCACCCGAGCAACACCAGGATCATCCGGCGGCCAGCCTCGCCAACAGATCTTCCTTCAAGCTCGCGTTGTTCTTTTCGAGCTCGCTGGCCACCACCCTCTCGAGGACCCGACCCACCAGCGGGATGCCGATCTCCACGTCGCTCTCGGTCTCAACCCGGGAGCCGGCGCCCTCGGCGCTCACCCGAAAACGACCACGCAGCGTGATAGCGAAGCGGCCACCTTGCACCCAGGTCCACGACAGCTCGCCGGGCCGGGACCAACGAAGCTCCTGCGTCGCCGGATCGGTCGCGCTCTTGTCGAGGCCCCCGGTAGCGGTGCGGCGGCGCTGCGTCACGCGGATCCGGTGGGCGCCGTCGGGCAGACGCTCAGAAATAACGTCAACTGTCGCCGGATCACGCCGGATCCGAAACATGTGGAACTCAGGGCTCCCGATGACCGCCGTCACCGCCTCGGGTGAGGCGCCAACGAGCACAGCGTAGCGAATCTGCATGGTTGAACAACCTTAGTTCGAGTCAGGTAGGCTGCGCCCGCCGACACGAAGGCCGGTCGCGCAGCTCTTGGCACCCGGGGGCGTCCAGAGACCGTCGCCATCGGTGTCGACAAAAATCGGATTGCTGATCGCCCGGGGAACGTCTTGCGGAAGATAATCCTTCAGACCACGGGGCATGGGCTGGTCGCCGAAGGCCAGGACCACCACGTAGGCGTCCCCATCGAGCTCGAGCGGCAAGGACTGGCTCAGCTTCACCACCGCCGCGGGAGCCTCGGCCTCCACGATCGCCCACAGGTCGCAGTTCACCAGGATGTAGGCTTCGGTGACGTCCACCTCGGGAAGCGCCGTGATCTCCAGGTTCAAGTTAGGTGTTACACCGTTCGCCGGTGCGAGATCACCCGGGCCGGCGCCGTCGATGTCTACCCGGAGCCAGGCACCGGCGCTGATGACAGCATGGCCGCCCAGCTCAGCCTCGGCGACGTCATCGGCGCTCGCCTCCCCGGGCGCGTCATCCGGTACCCGCGCGAAAACGCGGGGTTGTCCCGGGATATCCTCGCCATGTACGTCAGTCACCGCGACGCCCGTCACCCGATATCCGAGGTTGTGGAATCCAAGCCAATCGATCAACGCGCCGCTGTGTCGAGGATCGTCCTCGTCCAGGAGCGGCGAACGGTTCGAGTTCATCACCTCAAAACTATCAAAATCCCAAGACCACAGCACCGTCCCCGGCAGCATTCCGAGCGCCTCCGGATCGGACACAGTCGGGGGGTCGGTGAGGCGGTCCCAATCAGCGACACAGAGGATGCCGCACTCGCCGTTCACCCGGCTGTGGTTGAGCTGGATCACGCGAGCGCCTCGCTCACGGATCGCCGCATAGATATCCGGAAATCCCAACTGATACCAGACGGGCGTACTCCCGCGGGCATCGTCGGTGGCCGGGAAGGGCCAGGCGTTGACGTGTTCGGGCACGGTCGCCGTGACCTCGCTGCCCAGGCCGTAGGACATCCAGCGGTCGAGGCCAAGCTCCAGCAGGGTAGGGGACATGTCAACGATCGCCTCATGGTCCGTGCTGACCATCACGTCCAGACCCGACGCCGCGGCGGTCCGAAAGCGCCTGCCAGCCAACGTGGCGCTGTCGGAGCTTGCCTCGGCGTGAACGTGGGTATCGACCGACGCCCACCCGCGGGTGTCGAGCACCTGCCGCAGCGTCTCAGTGACCACCGCCTCGCCCCCTTCCGGGATCACCACTTCGGTGGCGAGGATCTCGTACTCGTAGCCCCGGCTCACCCACAGCTTCCAGCGACCCGGCGGCACCGCAACGCGCTCTCCCGGCAGCGGATAATCCACCAACTGCTCACCGTCTTCGCGCTCGAGCTCCACCCGCACCGGGAGCAGGTTGCCCGCCGTGTCGCTCACCTCTACGCGTAACGACCCCGGCGGGCCCAGCTCAAGCCAGCCCTGCTGCCCAGCGACGAGCTCCACGGGGTCGCTCGGATCCCGACCATCGACGTATCCGACGAGGCGGGTTCCCGACATCATCAAGGTATTCGCCGAAAAACGTCCAGTTGTATCCGTGACGAGCCGCTCGAGGAGCGTCCATTCGCCGTCGATGCCAGGCGCCTGCACCTCCACCGTCACCCCGCCCACGGGGCCCACCGCGTCCACCACGGCGCCGTCGAGCCGGCCCCAGGTCGCCGGAACACCCGGGCCGAGCGGATCGACATGATATGCCTCCAAGGCACCGCTTGCGCTGCCGCCATCGCCCGGGCCCACTGCAAGCAGGAAGGGGACCACCGGCGGCGACTCCGCGCCGTACACCTGGAGGGGCACCAGCGACTGGTTGGCGTCCAACAGCGCACGAACGCCAGCGACCTCCGTGTAGGCCATGTTCGCGCCCGGCATCGCCACCGCCTGCGAGCCTTCAGCTCCCGCCATGGACAGCCAGGGCACGCCCAGCGTGAGGTCAAAACCACCGATATTGAGGGAGTCCGCCGCGAAGGCGTGGACCTGAAGCTCGTCCGAGGGGAAGACCGCCGCGCCCACCAGGAAACCGTCCGTGTTCGGTGCGCCTCCCAGCTCGACCTCGATCTGCAGCACGGGCGAGTCAGGGTCCAGGGTATAACGAATCAGAAGTTCGAGGCCGAAAAGCGGCGCGAGCGGCGAGGCCTCACCCGCATTGTAGGCGTCGCGGACCAAGGTGAGCTCCACCAGCCAGAAGCGGTCGTCCACCGCCCGTACCTCGACCACCGCCGGGCCGCCGTCTGCGCCGTCGCTCACCACTTCGATCTCGGTCCCGCGCAGCTGCCGCAAGCTCGAGCTACCAAAGTCGGTGAGCGACAGCTGGCCCACGACGAAGCCCAGCTCCTCCAGGATCTCGGGCCCGGCCTGGTCGCAGCCATCGACCGCGACCGCGTCGATCGGCGCGCCGCCGTAGTGGTAGTAGGTGTCCGGATCACCTACGCCCTGGATGACGAATGCCGCGTGGGTGTTGAGGAGGAGCGCGTCTCCCGGCCCGGCGAGCGCCTCGTCGCCCCATGGTCGCTCAGCCGCGGACACGAGCATCCGCGCCGCGGACCGACCGGCCACAGGACACCCCCCGCGAAACAATCCGGCGCCTACCTCGGCTGGCTCCCCGGTGACCTCTGAAGGTGCGGGATCGCACGAGAGCAGCAAGAACAGCATTCACAAAGCCTAACGGGGGCAGCGAGGTGAGCGGAAGCCGAGATGCCAGAAAAGCCGGCGCACTTCAACGGCGGCGCCGCAGGAAGAGCCCTCCGAGGCCGAGCAGGAGAAACGAGGCTGGCCGCGCACCGCCGCCATCACAGGCACAGCCGGGGCCGCCCACCAGGAAGGTCGCCGCAAATCCGGAGCAGTCCTCATCGACGCTATTGTCCGGCGTGTCGGTCGCGCCGGGGTGTACGGCGGGGTCCCCATCGTCACAATCCTCGGTGTTGACGCTGCCATCGCCGTCTTCGTCGAATACCACGCCCTCGTCGACTACGCCGTCACAGTTGTCGTCCACCCCATTGGGCAGCTCCACGCCCCCGGGAAAGACGGAGGCGGCGGCGTCGTCGCAGTCGCCGTCGCCTTCATCAAATCCGTCGGCGTCGTCGTCGAAATACTCGATCGCGCCGTCGCAGTCGGCGTCGATCCCCTCCACCAACGCCGCCCCCGGCCGCACATCCGCACGCTGGTCGTCGCAGTCCAGCCGGCTCGCGTAGCCGTCCGCGTCGGCGTCACGATAATCTTCCCACCAAGTCGAGGATCCCGGGCCGCCCAGTGCGCCCAAATCCGCCGGGCCCAGGCCGTCGGGGTTGGCGGACTCAGGAGCACCCGCGCTGACCGCGGCCGAGGCCCAGCTCAGCCAGGGAAGGCTGTCGGGGGTCGTCGGACACAGACCGGGACTGATACTCGTAAACCGAGGACGTAGGCCCAGGATGTCGCCCGTTCCCACGTAACCCTGGACCTCGGGAGCGGCCGCCGCACCCACCCGAGACCATAGGTTGTACCCACTCATCTCTATGGTGTTCCCCATCCCGGCGAGCCCGAAGGCCGCGCGGTCGGTGAACAGGTTGTTGAGCAGCGTGACCCGGCTATCTTCGGCGCGCACGAGCGCATCATCCATCGTCTGGGGGAGCACGGTTCCGAGGCTGGTGACATGCTGGAGATCGAGGCTGCCCCCCGTGGCGCTCACCAGCGCGCCGAGCCGGTTGTTGTAGAAGACGAGGTTGGACAGTTCGCTGTCGGTGTCATCCAAAAAGAGCGCGGCTCCCGGGGATCGAACACCACAAAAGAGCACGCGGGTCATCTCGACCAACTCGACCCCCCGGGTATGGATCAGCCCGGCGCCGGCCGCGGGCGAGAATGCTACGCGAAGCCCGGCGAAGGCGCTGTCCTCGACGCTGAGCGTGCCGCCCTCTTGGACGAGGAAGGCCCCCGACAAGCCCGACCCGGTCACCACGGAGCCCGAGATGCTGAGGTCGGCGGAACCAACGGCCAGCTCCGGCAGAAGGTCACCGCCCCCGACCAGGTTGAACGTGGTCGTGTCGAAGGAGACGCCCGCGCCTTCGACCCCGCTGAACGCCAACACCGACGCGATGGCGCCGGCGGAGTTTCCCTCGAAAAAGCAGCCGACACATGTCAAGAGCGGCCGATCCACGGAGTTGGTGACGGCGACCTGCTGCAGGATCGCTGCTGTCCCGCCCGCCGACTGCCCCACGAAGGCGCTCCCGTCCAACACCAACCGCGAGCTGTCCGCGCGGATCGCGGCGCCACTCGCGCGCGAAACGTTCTCGGTGAAAGTGGCGCCGGTGCAGCTGAGCTCGCTGCCTACGAGCGAGAGCGCCCCGCCAGATCCCGCTTCGTTGGCGAAGAACTCACTCCCATCGCAGCTCAGACTGCCGCCGGTGACGTATAGGGCGCCACCGTCGAGCGCCGCCGCGTTCTCCTCAAACCGGCAGCCGGTGCAGGCTACGTCGCTGTCTACCGCGCAGATCGCGCCGCCCAGGCCGCCCGTCCCTCCGATCCCCGCGGCCTCGGCACCACGGAAGCTCAGGTCCTGCCCCGAGATCGGCGAGGCATAGGCATAGATTGAACCTCCACTCTTAGCGCCCCCCGACTCGAACTGCGTGCCGTCCAGCGTGACGGCGGCGACGCCGACCAGCGCGAGATCAGCGCCGTAGCTGCCCGTGTTCCCCGAGAAGGTACCGCCGACGACCTCGAGCGTGAGGTGATTGTCGCGACCGTCGAGCACGATCGCGGTGGCGCCGAGGTTGGAGAACGTGGAGCTCTCGATGCGGAGCTCTCCGGCGCTGGCGTGAATCCCGCCGCCGTCAAAGCCCGAGACCGTGGTGCCGTTGAGCTGGATGCTGGTGGAGGAGAGGGAATAGATCCCGTACAAGGCGCCGTCACCCTGGTCGACGAGGGTGGAGTCCGTCAGGATGAGTGTTCCGGCCCAGCCGACGTACACCGCGGCGTGAAGCCCCCCTGACCCGGTCGACGAGTTGCTGCCGACGTCGCCCCGCAGATCCGCGTCGGTGACCTCGACGTGGCCACTGCTTCCCACGATCAGCCCGAAGAGGGTGTACGGCACCCCGGGCGTCCCGGAGGTGAGCACGAGGGACCGCCCGTCGACCTCGACCGGCACGAGGTCAGGCGTCGTGCCCGCGGTGACCTCGACGTAGACCGTGCCGCCGGCCCGGGCCTCGTCCACCACTGACTGGATGGTCGGGTAGCCGTCGCTCGGGACCGTCACCGCCCACGCGACGCTGGGGAGACCGAGGCCCATGACACAAACCGGGCCAACGCCCCAGGCAAAGCGGCGTGTGGCTCTGCGAGCCGGCATGGTGGACCTCCAGCTCCTATCGTACGCCACTCCGGCACGATTCGCCCGTCCAAGCGGGGGACGCCCCGCACGGAGCCGCCGTGGTTGACACTGCCGTAGCTGCGAGGCTAACCTCCGCGCCGACCCGGAGCCGAGAACCCTTGTTTACTCAAACGATCATGCGTGCCGAGTCGCGGCGCGCGCGGGAAGTCGGGCAGCCCGCATGGGCCGACCACCGGCTTGGGTGTGCGTCATGTTGAACCGTCGTCAGGTGATCGGGGGTGCCAGCGCGCTGGCGAGCCTCCCGTTCTTCATCCCGCGCGTTCGTGGTGAAGGCGGCGCGCTGCCTGACCGGGTGATCCTGATGGTCATCGACGGCATCCGCGCGACCGAGTGGGCCAACGACAGCTCCGCCACCTACGGGCCGCGGTTCCACCAATACCTCAAACCCCGGGGCAGCTTGTTTACCCGGCTCGTCCCGACCGGCGAGACGTGGACCTATCCCTCCCACCTCTCGCTCATCGCGGGCCGGCATCAGGTCATCCCGCGCACCATGGAGCTCGACGAGCACCACCCGGACTCGCCGACGATCTTCGAGGAGATTCGCCTCAAGCGCCCCGAGCTTGACGGCACCAAGGTGCGCGCAGTGGTCGGGAAGTTCTTCTTCCAGGGCCTCGGACGCTCCCATCACCCCTCCTTCGGCGCCGACCTCGAGGCCTTTGTGAATCACCGGCGTCGGGAAGGGCGGATGGTGGATGGCCTGGTCTTCGACGAGGTCCATCGGGTGCTCGACGAGGAGCGTCCTGAGTTTCTCCTGATCAACGCCGGCGACGTCGATGAGATGGGCCACGTCATCGAGGCCGCGGGAAGCGACGACTTCTACTACAACGCGATCCGCCGCGTCGACGTGCACCTCCACACCTTGTGGGACCGCCTCCAGTGGGATCCGTTCTACAAAGATCGCACGTTGTTCCTGCTTACCACCGACCATGGCCGGCACGACGAGACGGGCGGGCCCAAGGGCCTCGCGACCCATGGGGACTCGTGTACCGGCTGTCGGACCAGCTTCCTCTACGCCTGGGGTCCCGGGGTGCCCGAGGGGGTGGTGTCTGACGTGTTCATGGACCAGACCGCGATCGCCCCCGCGATCGCGCAGGTGCTCGGATTTGCGATGCACCACGCGCCGAGCGCGCCCGCGACCGACGAGATCTTCGGCGCCGGTGTGGTCCCGCCGGTGCCGTTGGTCGGTTTCGGCGGGGTAGCCGGGACGCTGATCTCCGAAGAGAGCACAGAGTACGTTCTCTCTTACGACGTCCTGGTGCGGCGCGACGGCACCATGGTCGTGGTCTGGGCCGCGCGCACGGGCAAGACTTGGGGCATCTATGCCCGAACCTACACAAGCTCACTCAGTGAGCCTGGGCCCGTGGCTGTGATCGTCGAGGGGCTCACCCACGCGGAGCATGTACGGGTGGTTGAGCTCGACGCGCACATGCAGCTCATCTACGGCACCTTTACCAGTAATAACTGGTACTATTTTGGGTCCGTCTCGGAGGACGGAGTGGGATGGACGGCGCCGGACCTCCTGGGGCTGCGTATGGTGGACCCGATCTTCACCCCGCCTTTCAACCCATGGATCGCGGCGCCGGTGGTGTGCCAGGGCCGCGTGGTGCTGCCTTTCATCACCACCGCCGGCTTTCGCGGGCTCGCGCGTGCGCCGCTCACGGCCGGGGGCGCGTGGGAGTGCAAGTACCTCGAAGGCAGGCTCGAATCCGGCACCCTCGTCGATCTGGCCACCGCCGTCAACCCGGCGAACGAAGAGGAGGTCCTCGTGCTCGCGCCCTGGTATCAAGACGCGGGACGCGAGCCGGGTCAGTCGATGAACCTCGACACCTACGTCGGCGTGCTGAGCGGCACCTACATGGCGGATCTCAACGACGTCCAGCGTGGCTCGGCGATCAACGACGACGAGGCCAACCCCCGTGAGTGCCGGGGCCCGGCGCTCGTGGTCGACGCGGGTGGCACGATCCACGCGGGATGGTCACAGCTCGACGAGGACGGACAGTGGGGCGTCTACGCCGTGGAGGCCGAGCTCGCCGAAGACGTGCTCGACCGTAGCCCGGAGCGGATCAGCGGAGCCGACGAATCGGCGAGCTCGTTGCAGCTCAGCGTCGCAGGCGCGACTTTGTTCGCCAGCTACCTGGTGCATCGCCTGGGCACCGCCGAGGTGGTCTACCGAAAGCGGGCGTCGGGGCTCTGGTCCGATCCGATCTATCTCAGCGGCGATGACTTTGCGGCCGACCCCAAGGTGGCGATTTTCCAATCCAAGCCGCTGGTGTTCTGGCGGGTCTGGCGCAGCGGTGAGTGGCGGTTGATGGCGGAGGTCCCCGAATGAATCCGCGAGTTCCGCTACAGGGCCCGCTCGGCCTGGTCATCTGGCTCGCCGCCTGCACGAGCGACCACAAACTCACCATCACCGACGTGGTCACCGACGGCACCCGGGTGCGCGTGGAGTACGCAATTGAAGGAGACAACACCGAAAAGCTGATCCCGACCTGGAAGGCCGGCGACGGCTCCGGGCTCGCGACCGCCATCCTCGGAGACGCCGGCGCGCTCGAGCCCGCCCACAGCTACGCGCTCGAATGGAACGCGGCGATGGACGTGCCCGGGGACCGTATGGGCGCGGTTGAGCTGCTGCTGAACCTTGGCGACGAGCGGGCGAGCACTGGGCCCCTCTCCCTCGAGCCGCGGATCACCGAAGGCGCCCTGGCCACCGCTTCGGGGGTACGGCGCCTGAAGCTCACGGGGGACGGCGAGCGCGTCTCGGTGACCTGGAGCACTGAGGATGACCCTCCCGGCGTGTTTGCGGCCGCTGGCACCCCGGCGGGGGGTATGGCCTGGGTTCGCGCGCTGGGCGGCACCGCGGACCCGCGATGGAACCCGGCCTCCGTGCTCGTCGACGACGGAGTGGTCGTGGTATGGCAGGATTATCGTAACGAAGACGCCGCCGACCTCTACGCGGCACGGCTCGACCGAGACGGAGTCGCCTCCCCGGAGCTCCGGGTGGACGCGGCCGCGACGGTGTACAACAGCATGGACCCGGTGATGACGTACGGACCGGCCGGCGTTGTCGCGGCCTGGACGGACAACCGGGAGGATGACCAGACACTTCGGTATCAGGCCTGGTCGAGCGTCTACGTCGCGGTCAGCGTAGACAACGGCCGGCAGTGGAGCGCGAACGACGTCCGGGTCGACACTGGCAGCTTCTTGGAGGGTGTGTCCTTCGCGCCCGTGGTCGCCCAGGACGACAGTGGGCGCGTGTACGTAGCGTGGCTCGACAGCCGCGCCGGCGGCTACCAGATTCGGCTGAACCGGTCAGACGATGGAGGAGCGAGCTGGCTCTCTGAGGATGTCCTCGTGGCGGATGGTATCAACCAGGAGCTCCGGATGTTGAGCGCGGGCGACGGCCAGCTCGTCTTATGCTGGGAAGACTGGAACGAGGGACTGCCCAACGTCGTGTACGCGGCCTCGCTCGACGCGGGCGCGAGCTTCACCACGCCCACCCGACTCAATCAGGACGCGGGGCCGGCGCGGCGGCCGGCGATGGCGGTGTACGGCGAAGAGGTGACCATCGCCTGGATGGACCAGTCCAACGGCGCCCCGGACATCCACGTCGGTCGCTCGTTGGACGCAGGATTGTCGTTCGACGAGCTGGCGCTGGGAGACGACGCGCCGGGCGCGGCGGCTTCGGCCAACCCGACGGTCGCCTACGACCTCGCCGGCCACCTCGCCGTCGCGTGGCTCGACGCCGCGAGCGGCGATTATCTGCCGATGATGGTGATGATGATCAACGATGGCTGGACCGCGGCGGTGCCGCTCCGCGAAGGAGACGCGGCATCCGAGCTGCAGGCCGTCGGCGCGGGCGACGCCGGCTGGTACTTCGTCTGGCGGGAGGCCGGCGCCGACTACGGGCTGCCCGGGTCTGGATTCCAGGCTTCGGTTGAGCTTTGAGGTCGGTCGCTCCTCCACCGGAGCGTGGGGCCCCCTGCCACCCGTCTGTTGGAGCGCTCGCCGCGGGCGTTGGTGGATGTAGGCGGCGCGCCGTTGGTGCGCGATGCTACGTGCAGCATCATCCAGAAGGTCCTATGCGCACCGCGACGCTCGTCCTCCTCCTGCTGCCGCTCGGCGGCTGTTCTCTCATCGGCTCGCTCGGCGACGAGCTCTCGAAGTACACCGAGACCACCACCATGCAGGGCCTCGCGCTCAACGTCGCCGAGCCGGAGAACGACGAGGTCGCCAACGCGCTCGCGGAGCTCCCGGAGTGGAGCCCCGGCATCGGCCGCGCCACCATCTTCCTGGCCGACGCGGCGAACGTCGCCGACTTGTCCAACGCGCCGATCCGGGGTGCCGCGGTCACCCTGCGCGCCAAGAGCTTTGGTGCTCTCGCGCTCGACGAGGGCGACGCCGGCCGCTATGAGACAGAAGACCTCGATTATCCTCAGGGGCAGGAGCTGGAGGTCGTCATCGAGGGTGACACGACCCACCGGGCGTCCACCATCGCCCCGGTTGGGCTCAAGAACCTGAGGCTCCCCGAGAGCTCCGCGATGAACCGAACCATCGTGGTCGACGCCTCCAACGAGGATATCGACGCCCTGCTCGTGGTCGTCGTCGAGGTCGGCACGGGGAAGGTGATCTACGACTCGACGCCGACGAGCGTCGAGGACATGTACGCGTTCTCTCACGGGGACGGCCCGACCCGCGTCGAGCTTGACGGCAGCCTGTTTGATCGGGCCGGCCTCTACGCGATCGGCGTGAGCGGCCTGGAGCGGGCAGGCGAGGGGACCTACGAGGAGCTCAACGTGCTGCTCTCCACCTTCATGGCGGGTGAGGTCGTGTTCCACTCGGTGTTGATCGAGGGCTGAGCCCCACTTCCGAGCCGACCACGGGCTGCCCCCACCAGGACTCCAGTCGTCGGTGGAGCTCTGAGGCCGGTCGCGCCGCCGGAGAGGCGTGCCGCCCACCGGCGCCAGGCTGTAGGTGCGACGTGCGCGGAAGTTGGTTGCTGTAGGGGGCGCGCTGACGGCCCCGATGCTAATGCAGAATCAACAAGAAGGTCCTATGCGCTCCGCGATGTTCCTGCTCCTCCTCCCGCTCGGCGGCTGCTCGCTCCTAGGCGCGCTCACCGACAAGCTTGAGCAGTACACCGAGACCACCACCATGCAGGGCCTCGCGCTCAACGTCGCCGAGCCCCAGAACGACCAGATCGCCAACGTGCTCGCTGAGCTCGCGGACTGGAGCCCGGGCATCGGCCGCGCCACCATCTTTCTGGCCGACGCGAGTAACGCCGACGACATGTCGGAGGCGCCGATCGGGGGTGCCGCGGTCACCCTCCGCGCCGAGAGCTTCGGTGAGCTCACGCTCGACGAGGGCAAGACCGGCTACTATGAGACGGAAGACCTTGATTATCCTCAGGGCGAGGAGCTCGAGGTCGTCATCGAGGGTGAGTCGACCCACCGGGCGGCCACCCTCGCCCCCGCCGGGCTCAAGAACCTGGAGATCCCCGAGCGTTCGGCGATGAACCAGAGCATCGTCATCGACGCCTCCCACGAGGACATCGACGCGCTGTTCGTGGTCGTGGTCGAAGTCCGCACCGCCACGGTGATCTACGACTCCACGCCGAAGACCATCGAGGCCATGTACGAGTTCTCTCACGGGGCCGCCCCCACCAGCGTCGAGCTTGACGGCAGCATGTTCGATCGCGCGGGCCTCTACGCGATCGGCCTGAGTGGCTTGATCCGGGCGGAGCAGGGGACGTACGAGGAGCTCAACGTGTTGCTCTCCACCTTCATGGCGGGTGAGGTGGTGTTCAGCCCGGTGTTGATCGAGGGCTGAGCCTGGCTCGGGCGCCGTACGTCGGGCCGGGCGCGGCGAATCCGGATAGGCGCCGGTATGCGTATCCTCGTCGCCGGCGGCGCCGGCTTCATTCCTTCTCACCTCGGTGAACGCCTCCTCGCGGTGGGTCATGAGGTCGTGGCGATCGACAACTTTGTCACGGGAGATCGTCGGAACCTCGCTTCTTTCGCGCAGCATCCTCGCTTCCGCTTCATCGAGGCCGACATCTCGCGCGAGCTGCCCGTCGAGGGGCGGTTCGACCGGGTGTACCACATGGCCTCGCCGGCGAGCCCGATCGACTACGTCCAGCTCCCCTTCGAGACCTTGTACGCCGGTAGCGACGGCACGCGCCGCCTCCTGGAGCGCGCCGAGGCCGACGGGGCGCGTTTCCTCGTCGCCTCGACCTCCGAGGTCTACGGCGACCCGCAGGTCCACCCGCAGGTCGAGAGCTACTGGGGCAACGTCAACCCCATCGGCCCACGCAGCGTCTACGACGAGGCGAAACGATACGGGGAGGCCCTCACGATGGCCTTCCATCGTTATCGTCGTGTACCCACCCGAATTGCCCGCATCTTCAACACCTACGGGCCGCGGATGCGCCTCAACGACGGCCGTGTGATGCCCGCCTTCTGTAGCCAGGCGCTCCGCGGGGAGCCGCTCACTGTGTTTGGGGACGGGAGCCAGACACGGAGCTTCTGCTACGTGAGTGACCTCGTTGAAGGCCTGTTCCGCTTGATGGAGAGCGATCTGGACGAGCCCTGCAACGTGGGCAACCCCCACGAGATGACCATGCTCCAGCTCGCCCAGTATATCAACCGTTACACCGGCAATTCCGCGGGTATCGTGCACCGTCCGCTCCCCACTGACGACCCCACCCAGCGCCGCCCGGACATCGGACGTGCGCGGGAGCGCTTGGGTTGGGAGCCCAAGGTGTCCTTCGAGGATGGGGTCCGGGAGACCGTGGCCTACTTCGCCGCGCGGATTCGGGACGATCGAGCTTGAAGGCCAAGGGGACGCGCCGTCCGCGTGTCCGCGAGGCCGAAGACCCGATCCAGAGCGCGGATCAGGGCAGGTCGGTCTGGGTGGCAAGGAGCGCCACCGCCAGGAACAACACTGCGTTGAAGGTCAGGTGTGAACGCACGGTGCGCGCCGCGGCCTCGTAGGCGTCGCGGTCCGTGACCAGGCCCCCTTGATCAAGCTTCCGGCAGGGTTCAAGCGTCCACACCTCAAGCGCGGTGTAGCTGATCCAACCCGCGCCGTAGAGGAGCACCTGCACGCTGCGCAACACATCCAGCTCGGTATCCCAACGAAGAGCGTGCGAGGCCGGAAAATCGGCGCCCGGGTTGACCGTGACCGCGTAGTGCCACACCGCGGCATAGGTCAGGAGGCCGAGGGAGACTCCCGAGCCGGCGCCCCAGGTACGGTACACCCGCACGAGATCTTCGGTTTGTACCCAGGGGATACGGGCGCGAAACAGGAGGAGGAGCGAGAAGGCGATGAGCGGGCCCCCATAGCCCAGAGCGCCCGCCACCATCAGCATCGGGGCGATCATGCAGACAGCTCTGCGACAAACTCGGCGGCAGTCCCATCCGCCGTGAGCAAGCGCTCCGCCGCGGACTCACGTCGGGCTCTCGCACCATCGCCCCGCGCGAGCGAAAAGCGGCTCCGTGCGAGGGACTCACGCTCCCCGCCCGCCGCCGTGCCGCGTGGGGTCTCGCGCCGCTCCGGCCACCAGCCGCCGCGGGTGGTGTAGAGCTTCAGCTCCACCGGATAGAGGCCGCTGAACTGGTCATCCACGGGATCGGACGACAGGAGATCACGGAGCCGGGTCCATGGACGGGCGCGGATCAGGCGGCTCCAGTCACCCGACGCGGGGAGGGGGAGCGCGCCGAGCGAGCCCACCCGCCGCCGCGCAGCGGCGAGGTCGAGGTTCCAGGCCGGGACCATCGCGGCCGCGCGCAGCGTCAGCGCCCAGTCGTGGCGGAGCTCCACTTTGGAGGCGACATGCCGAATATCGTCCGCGCGCTCCGCCAACGCAGCGGGTGAGAGCTCCCCGGGCCCCAGCACATGCCGCGCCAACAACACGCCAACCGCGAGGGGGAGGCTCCGGCAGACCGCCTCGGCGTCGAGCCGGCCGTCGAGCGCCGCCCCGCTGGCGATGAAGGCGGGAAGGGCCATACGAAGCTCGATTTTCTCGACCTGATCACAACGAAGCCACTTGTCCGCTGCGCGGACGTGCCGCCGCAAGACCTCGTCCACCGCCTCCAGCGCGACGAGCAGCCCGTCGGCGACGGTCAACGACTTGACCACGAGGCTGCGCGTCAGGTACAGGCCGTTCAGCGCGCTGAGTTTGACCGGCGCGAGCCCTCCGAGGAGCGGCGCGTAATCGTCCAGCTGTGCGAGGTCGCCCGCCTCCGCCTCCCGTCCCGGCAGCCGACCCGGGTTCGCGAGCGCCGAGGCGATCGCCCCCGCGAGCGCGTCCGGCCCGGCGCCACGTAACCAGGCCATGCCTGCGGCCGCCGCAACGGCGCCAGGTTCGGGACGACGGAGGCCAAGTTTCCCGCTCCCCGACAGCAGGAGCCCGACGCGGGCGCCGAGCTCGTTCCCGACTACGGTCGCGCTGATCAGCCGCTCGACCGACACACCCCCGGCCGCCGCCCACAACAGCGGCAGGAGCGGCAAGCTGCTGCTGCCGCCGGCGAGAAAATCGTCGCCCTCGACGCGCGCCGCGGTCAGGTGCTCCGCCGCGGGCAGGCCGGGTGCGATCCCCGCCGCGACCGCCGCCCCGGCCGCCGCGAGGTGCTGGAGCCGCACGATCCGCCGAACGTCGGCGGGCACTTCCTCCGGTGTCAACGCGGCGAAACCGCGAGCGAGCTCAAGCAGGCGTGAAGTCAATAGTCGAAGCTCCCTTGGACCCCGGCGGTCAGCAAGTGGCCCCCGATTGGCACGGGCGAGCCGTCTATCGTATAGCCTGCGGTGGGCCCCCCGGGGTTGACGCGGGCCAGCTCCCCTGATGCAAGCCTGTGGATCTGAAAGAAGCCGTCCCACCGGACCCGGCGGGGCGAGGCGCGCCGGATCGGGTCAAGGTGCTCGAGGCCGAGGCCGCCGGAAAAAATCAGCCGGTCGGCGTCGAGCAGCGCGGTCCCCGCTCCTTGCCCGGCCAGCGGACTGGGCTCGTAGCCGAAGCCCCCGCGAACGATCGCCCGAATCGGCCCCAGCTTCTCCCCCTCGGCCACGTCGAAGCGGAGCTCGCCGCCTACACGGGGCGACCACGTGGGCACGAGGACCACGGTGTAGGGGTTGCCGTCGGCGATCGGGTTCTCGCCCAGGTCGATGCCGGCGCCCGCGAGCTCGGAGCCATAGACCTCGGCGATGTTGAGCTGCATACGATCCCAGGCAGTACGCCGGATATCCGCCGAAAGCAGGAAGCGGTCCCGGAAGGTCCAGGCCGCGCCCAGGTTGACCTGCCGGGGCAGGTAGTGATCGTAGACACCGAGCTGCACCCCGAGGAGGAACGGCAGGAGGACAGGCCCAAGATCGCCGATCTCCTCGGTCCCCGCGTTGATCTGGAGGTCGATGTCGACGTCCACCGGGAGGCCCGCCTCACCCCGCCAGGTGCCGCCAATCGCCAGGCCGTCGAGCGCAGGCGTCAGCTCCCCGAGGTCCCAGTGCAGCCCCACGGTCGGGGCGCCGTTGGGGATGATGTCCAGGCTCATCGCGTGAACATCGAGGTCGGTGGTCACGAGCTCGGAGACCTCGGCTGGCTCGGTGCCGGTGCCACTCTCGGGGTCGTCGAGCTTCAGTCCGATGGTGCCGACGAGCTTGAAGCGGGTCGCCGGGATCATCTCGTAGCCAACCCCGAGACCCAAACCACGCCAGGCGCGGACGCCCAGGCCCAAGGCCAGCTCGTACCGCTGCTGACGATTGGCATAAAAGATGTAGTTTGGAATCTGTGGATCGATCGTAGACAGGCGCAGGAGGCGACCCGGGGGGAGGTACAGGGCGATGCCGACCGCGACCCGGGGCCCGAAGGGCACCGCGGCGCCGAGCAACGCGCCATGGGTGCGATCATAGGTGGGCGAGGCGCTGAGTGGCGCGTCCGCCTCGTTGACCAGCCCGTCCCGGTTGGTGTCCCACCAGAGCTCGGGGACGGGCGCGAAGCGGGCGTCGCCCATCATGTAGCCGACCATGAGGTCGGGGACCTCGATTCCCGCGATCGCCGCCGGATTTCCCTCCACCGACTCCGCGCCATCGGCGATCGCCGTCCCGCCGCCCCCGCGCCCCATCCTTCGGGCGCCAAAGCCGTAGAACTCGACCGGGCTCGCCCACGCGGCAGTCGACGCGCACAAACACGCCCCCAGGACCGTGCAGCGGAGCAGGGCGCTCACCGGAGCCTCAGGCGTAGCCGATCTCCGGCACCGGCGTAAGCGCCGTCTGCCGGAGGATCTCCACGATTTGCTGGGGCGTGTCGTTGGGCAGGGCCTCACGCAGGCAGGCGACCCGGCCGGCGAGGTAGGCCGTCGCCAGCCCGCTGCCCCGGTAGACCCGCTGACCGTTGACCGGGATGGTGTGCCCGAAGGTGAGGAACTTGTTGGTCAAACTGCCCCACTGTTTCATCGGGAAACGGTGCGGCGCAAAAAAGTAGAACTTCTCGAGGGGGCAGTCCGGGTGTGCGGCGACCCCGACCGTCTCGGGAAGATCGGCGGGATAAGCGCGCTCCCCTTTGGGATGGGCCGCGCCGAGCACCACGGCGTTCGCCTCGACCGCCGACGCGCAGCAGTCGCGAAGCTGAAGGGCCTTGCCCATGTTGGGCGTACCCAGCGAGAGGCTGACCACCCGTGCACCGTTCTTGGAGGCGGTCTCGATACCGGCCGCCATGAGATCGGCAGAGGTACGAAGCCGCGCATCCATGATCCGGATGCAGACCAGCGGCGCGTCCGGGGCGACCGCGTGGACCGCAGCAGCGACCTCGGTACCATGGCCGTTCTCGTCGTCAAAGTCCTTCGAGATGACCACGTGCATGTTCCCGACCATCGACAGGCTCCAGCCTGTGATGTTCGCCCCGGCGAGCCGGGGATCGTTGGGGTTGACGCCGCTGTCGATGATGGCGACGGGCTGTCCCTTCCCGGTGTATTCCTTGCCCCGAAACCTCATACGACGAACCGCCTCTCAGGTTGGCACACAGTTCGCATCCTCCTAAAGCATCCGCCGGTTCCGGTCGAGGGGCGTTCACCCGCCATCCCGGACAGCCTCGATTCAAAGGCAAGGAATTCGTCAATCCCCGGACGGGTCGATCTCCCGCAAGCTCCTGCATCAGCGGCGCGCGCCGCGTCTACTGCTCCGCGCCGTCTCCAACACGGGGTGGCGCAGACGCGCGGCTCCAATACGCTGCCGCGAAGACGCCCCGCGATGAACGCCCCCCCCACCTCAGCGCCGCCACCGCCGCACCTGCCGCTCACGCCAGGGGCCGCCGGTGAACGCGCCGGCTTGCTGCAGCTCCTCGATCGGGCGCGTGCGGCCTCGCTTTTGGCGCCCCGCCTCCACGGCTATGCCGGCAACGCCAACCCGCTGGGCGCCGAAGGACGGCTGTTGCTGACGGGCGTGCCGCTGGCGCTCCTCGGGCTGATCTGGAGCTCCATCCCTCTGTTTGGCGGCATCGTGCTCGCGCTGATCGCCGGCGCGCGCGCGCTCGGGTGGGAGGGACCGCGAGCGCTCCAGCTCCGGGTACCCTGTTGGAACCTGCTCCTTCGGCGGCCACGCACGGAGACGCGGGTGCTCGTCGCGGCGCCGATGGACGGTCTCAAGCCCCGACCCGAGCTGCGTCGTGTGGTGTTCGCCCTCAGCCTCCTGCTTCCGATCAGCTGCCTTTTAGGAGTAGAATTTCGCCTGGCCGCGGCGGCATTCCTCGCAGTGCTCGGCGGCTTGCTCTTGACCCTGGGCGGGCGGGGCGAGAGCGGCGGCCCGGGGACCGAGGCGCGCGTCGCCGACACGATGATCGGCCTGGCGGCTCGGCTTCAGACCGAAAACGAGGATCGCGTCGGGGTGGTGCTCTGCGGCAACGCTGCGGCCAACGGCGACGGCGTGCTCGCGATCCTGGACTGGTGGGCGCTCAAACCTGAGCACACCCGCGTGGTCCTGGTGGCGGCGGAGGGCGCCGCGGAGGGCGGCGCGACGGCCCTTCGCCGGCAGGGCTATACCGTCGAGACGGTCCATCACGCGTCGGTCGACACGATCGAAGCGCTGGTGCGGAGGTCCCTGTGAGCTGCCTGATCCTCGTCCACGCTGCTCTCGCCGCGGACCTGTCCGGGAGTGTCTACAGCGCCGCCGGCGAACCCCTCGTCGGCGTGGCGGTCTACGCCTACAACCCCCGGCTCGACTACGCCTCCGCCGAGACCACGTCGGACGGCGGCTTCGAGATCGTGGGGATTCCCGCCGGCTCCTACCGGCTCCTCGCGTCGCCGAACCAGGACTCGGACCCCGCCAACGCCGTCAGCCGCTTCTGGCCCGACGCTACGAGCTTCTGCGACGCGACTGCCGTCATCACAACCGACGATGAAGCCGCGACTAACCTCGACTTCAGCCTTCCCGTAGGCGGCACCCTCGGCGGTCGCCTCCTCGACGGCGACGGCGCGCCGGTCGCGGACGCCTACGTCGCCTGCTACGGCATCTCCGACCGCTCCGCCTACAGCGGCTCGCTGGTCACCACCGACGCCGAGGGCCGCTTCACCGTGGTGGGCATCGACGCTGACGCGGGGCAGACCGAACCCCACGTATGTGAGGCTTTCCCGGAGACCTTCCCGCAACAGGCGCTCGGGGGCACCTATGACGCGGATGAAGGCCTGATCCTACAGCTCGGGCCGGCCTCCGCCTACGACGTCGGAGACTGGGAGCTCCTGCCCGGAATCGTCGTCGAAGGCCAGGTGTCGGGCCCTGACGGTCCGGTGGACTCCGGTGTGGTGTACGTCTATGCCTCGTCCCAGGCGGTCGCCGTGGAGATCGACGTGGACGGGAGATATCGGGCGTCGGGGCTGCCCCCCGGCGAGGTGGTCGCGTGGGCCGAGAGCGATGGCTACGCTACAACCTACTACCCGGACACCGATCGCCCGGCAGGCCGTGTAGAAGTGCTCGAAGAAGGCGCGATCCAGACCGGCGTCGATCTCACGATGCCCTACGAGAGCGTGCTCGAGCTCACCCTCGCCGGAGAGGGCGGCGGCGACCTCTCCGAAATGTCGGTGCTCCTCTACAACAGCGAGCGGACCGTCGGCCGGGGGGATGGCGTCACCGCGGGCGGAACAGCCACCATCGACGCCCTTTTTCCGGGCGACTACTCCCTCTACGTCTGGGGTTCCGACGCCGGCTACGTCAACGACTACCTGCGCGGCGCCGATGGCCAGGAGCAGGTGGTCCGCGTCGATGGGGATACCCGCCTCCAGATCGACCTTATCGCGGCCTCATCGGTCTCGGGGCAGGTGTGGGGCGAGGACGGTGAGCCGCTGGGAGGGGCGTTGATGGCAGTGTTCACCGCCGAGGACGGTGTCGGGGAAATGTCAGAGCTCGACGGCAGCTGGGAGGTCGGCGGACTCGGCGCCATGTCGATGCTCGTCCGCGCCAGCTACTACTATTCTTGCCCGGACGACCCCGGTTTTGTGACCCTGTGGTGGCAGGACAGCTACGACGAGACCAGCGCCCTCCCGGTTTCGCCGGGGCCGGGCGAGGCGCTGGGGGGGCTGGACTTCAGCCTGCTCTACGACAACGACCACGACACCATGGGGGACACCTGGGAATTGGCGCACGGACTTGACCCCGGCCGAGATGACTCCGCCGAAGACGCCGACGGGGATGGTTATTCCAACCTGGAAGAGTGGCTGCTTGGCACCGACCCGCATGATCCCGCGGACCGGCAGGGGCTGGGCTGTACCGGTTGT
>CANKTH010000096.1 GCA_947486185.1 Deltaproteobacteria bacterium | reverse complement strand
GACAGCGACTGCTCCGGCGGCTCCGACCTCGACCAGGACGGCGACGGCGCCCCCCTCGCCACCGACTGTGACGACCTCGACCCGGCCGTCTCGCCGGGCGCCGCCGAGACCTGGTACGACGGCATCGACAGCGACTGCTCGGGCGGCTCCGACCTCGATCAGGACGGTGACGGCGCCGACGCCACCGCCGCGGGCGGCGATGACTGCAACGACCGGGACCCTGACGTGTTCCCCGGAGCGATCGACGCGGCATATGACGGCTTGGACGCTGACTGCCTCGGAGATTCCGACTTCGACCGGGACGGCGACGGCGCGGATGCTGCGACCGCCGGCGGCACCGACTGCGACGACACCAACGCCGCCGTCTATGTTGGCGCCACCGAGACCTGGTACGACGGCATCGACGACGACTGCGACGGCGCGGACGACGACCAGGACGGCGACGGCCACCCCCTCGCTACCGACTGTAATGAGCTCGACGTGGGGGTCCACCCCGGTGCCCCGGAGAGCTGCGACGGCCGCGACGAAGACTGCGACGGCCTGACCGACGAGGGTGAGCCCAACGGATCGGGCGCGTGGTACGCCGATCTCGACGGGGACGGCTTCGGCGACCTCGGGTTGATGCAGCGGAGCTGCGCGGCACCCGCGGGCTTCGTCTCGGGGGCGGACGACTGCGACGATTCCGACGCCGACGTGTTCCCCGGCGCCGAGGAGCGGTGCAACGGCGTAGATGACGACTGTTCGGGCAAACCCGGCCTCGACGAGATCGATGCCGACGGTGACGGCTTTCTCGCCTGCAAAGAGTGCGCGGACGACGACGCTGGCCGCCATCCCGGCGCGGACGAGGTGCCCAACGGCATCGACGCCGACTGTGACCGGGAGTCTAGCGGTGGCACGGTCGGGTGCGCCTCCAGCGCCACCTCGCCGGGTTGGTTCGCGGGGCTGTTCGGGCTCCTGATGCTCCTGCGGCGCGGCGCCTCGCCCCGGCCGGTCGCCCCGGAGCGCCGTAGGGCCTCCGGGCGGAGCGTCGGGCCCGTCGCTATGGCGCTCTCCTTGACCGGCCTGGTAGGCGCCGCCGAAGCCGCCGACGAACACACGGGCGGCGACGCGGCCGAGGTCATGCTCGACGACGCCGCGCTGCTGGCCGATCTCGAGCGTTTCTCCGCGGCTTTCGCAAGCGCTGAGGCCGCATTCTCGCCGACCATGCTGGCCTGGGCGGCGAGCCGCGAAGCGGGCGGGGCGCTCACGATGCAGCTCGCCGCGTCGCTCCGGACCAGCCACGAGGCGCTGAGCCGACTCGACGACGCCCACACCATCGCGACGAGCCGCAACGCGGAGGCCGCCCACGCGGCAACGGAGGGGCACGAGGCGCTCACCGCGGCGACGAGCGGGCGGACGACCGCGGAGGCGCGGATCGGAGAGCTCCAAGCCCAGCTCCATGCGGCGGGGCGCCGCACCGAGACGGCGCGCGCCGCGCTCGAGGCGGTCGCCGTGACGGATCCGCAGACGCTCCGGAGCATCGCCGAGTTCGCGGCGATTCACGCCCTGGATGACCTTCGCGCCGAGGTGGAGTCCCAGGAGGCGGCGGCCGCCGATGTGCTCCGACATCTCGCTCCGGTGTTCGGGCCTGCGGCAGCGCGGCTGCTCGAGGCGGCGGCGGCCGAACGGTCGATCCAGCACGCCTCCCGCGAGGCCCTGACCCGCCTCC
This sequence comes from Deltaproteobacteria bacterium, assembly GCA_947486185.1. Lineage (GTDB taxonomy): Bacteria > Myxococcota_A > UBA796 > UBA796 > SXON01 > CANKTH01. The sequence continues at coordinate 18,715 of CANKTH010000096.1, read as the reverse complement.
CTGCGCTGCGCGACGCCGAGAGCCGGGCGCGCGAGACGGCCGCAGCGCGAGACGCCACCCGCCGAAACGCCGCCGCGGCGCTCGCGCTCATCGAGGCCGAACGTGCCGGAGCGCGCGCCCGGAACCACACCCTGGTGTCGGTGCAGGAGGGCCTCGGGACGCCGAGCGAACAGGACCCCCTCCTCGACCTCGACCGCGCCTACAGCGCGCTCGCCGAGGCGCTCCGGACGCTCCCGGGTCCGCGCGGGGCGGCGACCTGGTGCCCGGTGCTCGTACACGGCGGGATGGTGCGCGCCGCACGGACCGGCGACACCGCGCGTCTGTCCGATGCCACCGCCTCGTGGGAGGGGGAGTGCGACAGCGTCGCCAACGGCGCCCGCGTGATCCCGGCGCTTGACGCCGCCTGGGTGCAGGCGTGGCAGGCCCGAGCCGGCGAGCCTCCGGCGCGGGTGCAGATCGAGACCGCCGGGCTCACCTCGCTCCGTATTGACGGCGCCCGTGCGGACCTCGCGGGGGACCACGTCGTGGTGCTCGGCGCCGGACAGCACCGCTTCGACGCCGGCTTCGAGGGTGGGGGCGACGACCTCGTGGTGACCGACCTGGAGCCGAGTTTCGGGTACACCCTCGTTCGTACCGACGAGGGTCTCGCGATCCGGCCGGTGCTCCTGCCCGAGGCCGTCATCGGGCACGTCGTCGAGGTGCAGACGGTGGCGCTGTCGACCGGATCACGCGGCGGCGCGCGGGTGGAGGGGCCGTCCTTGTCCTTCGGGTTGGGCGTCGGGGAGTCCTGGGCCCACGAGCAGCTCTTTCACGTGGTCGGCGGCTCGTTGCTCATCGACCCGGACTGGCGGGCCCGGCTGACGCTCGAGCTCAGCGTCGCGAGCGCGGTCGGTCATCGGGAGACCTGGCTCGACGCCGACACCGCGGTCGACGCGCTCGGGGTGGGGGCGGCCTCCGCCCGCTGGTACACCGGGCGTGGACGGGTCGCGCCATGGTTGGCGCTCGGGGCTTTCGGCGAGGCGGGGGTTGGCGGCGGCGGCAGGCTCGGCGCGGGCGTGAGCCTCGACCGCGGGAGCTTCGGGCTGGATCTCAGCGCAAGCGCGTCGTGGTACGTACAGGATTCACTCGGGCAGCTGGGCGCGGGCATCCTGCTCACGCCGCGGTGGCGTACGGGTTTCTTCGAGGCGGAGCCTGGATGATCCTCTGGGTGCTCTTCTGGATCATCCACCTCGTCGGGGCGGAGGAGCCCCTGGCAGCGCCCGACGCACCTTACCGCCGGGCCCTCGTGCTCGGGCTCGACGGCAAGATTGGCGACTCGGCTACCCTCACCGCAGCGGAGGGCGCCGCCCGTTCGGTAGCGGCCGCCTTGTCCGGCGCCGGCTTCCACAAGGTGGAGATCCTGACCGGGGCGCAGGTCACCCGCGGGGCACTGGACCGTAGCCTCGCCCGACTCGCCACCTTGAACCTACGTCCTCAAGATACGCTCGTGATCTACGTGACCGGGCACGGCACGAGCTGCGGCGCGCTCGGCGACCCCACCACACAGTTCATCGCGCTGGCCGACAGCCGCGAAGGCGACCGATGCTGGGAGCCGGCGCTGAGCGACCAGGAGCTGCTCACGACGCTCCGCAGCTCCCGCGCCGGGCACCGGGCGCTCGTGATCGACGCCTGCTACACCCCCTTCCGCACCGCCGGCTCGACGACGGTGGAGCGAACCTGGATCGAGACCAGCGCGGCCGAAGTGGTACTGCGATCCACGAGCATTGGGCTTCCGGCCTACCAGGATGGTGATCGGCTCCTCTACACGGCACACTTCGTCGAAGGGCTCGGGGGCGCCGCCGACATGGACGGCAACGGCGCGATCACCGCCACCGAGGCCCACGACCATGCGGCACGTGCGGTGGCACGACGCGGAGCCGCCCAGGTGCCGAGCCGGGTGGACCGTATCGCCGGCCTCGCCGACGAGGTGATCCTGGCTGGCGAACCCGGCATTTCGGAGCGTTCGGTGCTCGACGGGCTGCCCTCGTGGGGCACCTGGAGCTGGGGCAGCCTGCTCGTACCGCTCGGGCCGGCCGGCCGAATGGTCTACTCGGATGAAGGGCCGTTGGAGCTCCATGACAGCCTCGGCGTCGCGCTCCGGGTCCGGGGGAAGCCGGCGCGAACCGGCCAGGTGCGCGGCGCGCCGTGGGTCGCCGGGCGGCACCGTGGCTGGCCCGATCTGGTGGTATCCGGCGTTGGTACGCGTGCTTTCGGCTTGGAGACCCGTGCCTTCGCGGCACCCGGCCCGCTGGAAGCGGGCTTGCGGCTCCACGAGCAGGCGCTGCCGGCGTTGGGGATCGCGGTAGAGGGCGCCGGCACCCTCGCCGGCGGGGTGCCCCGGCTGAGCACCGGCACCGTGATCGCCAGCGGGGAGGCGCATTGGCGGCGTATCAGCGGCGCGATCGGTCTGCGTGGGAGCCTCGTGGCGCTCCGCCCGGCGAACCCAGATGCGGCCGTGTCCGACGCCCTGACGGCGGCGCCGGGCGCCGAGCTCTCCGTACGGCTCGGTCTTGGCGGGCCGTTCGCGCTCCGGGTGGGCGCGAGCGCGGACCGTTTCGTGACCTGTTTTGAGGGTTGTTCGCGGGAGGAAGGGGTGGTGCTGGGGGCGCTGTCGGTCGGTCTGCTCGTCGATCCCGCGATGCTCCGCTCCGAGCGGTTCTGAGCCGGGCGCGCCTACTCCCCCAGCACCACCACCGTCGCCCCAGTCCCATCGTCGAAATGGCGATCTTCAAGGATCATGCCGTCAAAGGGTAGCTTCACCATCTTGAGGCCCTCCTCCCCGTAGATCTGCTCGTCGATCACCAGGAACCGAAGGCCGAGCTCCACCAACTGGCGTGCGACGCCCGCCCGGCGAGCGGGCTCCTGGGTAGCAGACGGCGGGATCTCGCGGCTCACGGTCTGCGGCAGAGTGAGATCATCAAGATCACGGACGATCTTGTCGAACTCCGGATTTGGCGTGCGGCGGGGGACCATCGTGACCAGGCCCGTCGGCCGGTTGACCGCAGGCCGGCCACACAGAGCGTGGACCCAGGAGTCGGCGCCCGAAGTGATGCTGCTGCCGATGTTGGCGAACACCGGGAGCTCGTGCCGACCATGAGGCCGGAGCGCCGCGCGAGAGGTGGGCAGGATGATGATCGCGCCATCCAGCTCATGTTCCCTCACAAATTTCGCGAATTCCGGCTGCGGCGGATCGAGCACTGGGAGATCCCGGCGGTACCACACCAGCCGATCCACCTGCCACACCATTCCGACCGCCAGGCCGAGCCCCAACACCCCACGGAGCCAACGTAAGGGAAAGCGCGAGAGCCCGAGCTCGGCCGCTATCGCAAAAGCGAGGGCCGCCGGCAGCACCCAACGGCGGGGGAAGCGGACCACCGGAACGGGATACTGCTCGTTGAAGGAGGCGATCCACTCTCCAACCTGCCGCCCGCGGGCGCCGAGCACCTCACCCAGCACACCGGGGTTCTCCCCCCGACCGGGCCCCAGCCCCAGGGCCAGCGCCAAAAGGCCCACCAACAACCAGGGGGTCGCGCGGACCGGGCGAAGCACGGAGAGGGCGCCCGCGGCGAGCAAGAAGGCCACCGGGATGAACGACGCCGACAAGGTGTAATCCCAGCGATCGGGCACGCTCTGGAGCTCGTACTGGCGCCACACCGAGAGGTGGAGCGCGTTGCCCTCCAGCGAGGCGGTCGGCGCCTTCAGCGGGATGCCATAATAGAGGATCAACAACAGGATCCCGCCAACCACACCGGCCCCGAGCTCGGCGAGGAGCACGCGCCAGGGTGTGAAGGGCACCACGATCAGCAGAAAAGGCAGGAGAAAGACCGCGTGGTAGGGGCTGTCGAAGGCCACCGCCGTACCCAGGACCCCGGCGAGCAGGCCGAGGCTCGGCCGCACCTCCTCCCGCGCGCGCCACAACACCGCCAGCGTCAGCGGCAGGGCCCAGAAGGCGACGTTCTCCGGCGTCCCATCGGTCAACGCCAGGAACATCATCGGTTGCGCCACCATCGCCGTACCGGCGACAAACCCCGCGCTCGTCTGACCGGTCACCGCCCGCGCCAACACCGCGGCCGCCAGCCCCGCCGCCCAGAGCAGGAGGAGCACCCACAGACTGTATCCGTTCAACGGCCCAAAAATCCACAGGAGGGGCACCCCCATCACGCTCGACAACATCGGCAGAATGACGATCTTGACCCCCTCGGGAAAGCCCGAGAACTCGGTCCAGAACGGGATGCCGGGCACCGAGCCGGCCTGGTGCTGAAGGCCCCACACCCCACGTACGACGTCGGTTTGCGCCGCCCCCAAGAGGCCCGGCTTCTGCCACAGGTCCGCGTGGGTCCACACCACCACGCCCAGGAGCCAGAGGCCCACGAGCACCGGAAAGAACCACCGTTCAACCTGCGCCCGACGCGCAGCTGTCTCGCCTGCGTTCATTCGAAGGCTCGGGATGAGGCGCGGGCGGGGCGGTGTCGTCGCACGGGGGGGCCTCATAACCGAGGCCGCCGCATCCGGACGCCGACGGGGCCGGCGCTCGGGCTCGGCGCCTTGACCACCGGGCGCGGGCACCGGGCCGCGTCGTGTATTAGGCGCGGTCCTTGGAGCTTCTCGTGATCACCCCGATTACCGACCCCGCCATCCTCGAAGGCTACCTGGTGGACGCTTCGAACCGCCCGGGGCGCGCCGAGCTCCTCTTTCGACCCCGGTCCGCCGAAGAGGTCGCCGAGATCCTGGCCTGGTGCCAGAAGGAGGCGATGCCCGTGACGGTGACCGCCCGCCGCACCTCGACCACCGGCGCCCCGGTACCCGACGGCGGCGCCTTGTTGTCCACCGAGCTGCTCGCCACCATTCACTCCCTCACCGAGGTCGACGGCGGCGTTCTACTCGGCGAATACCAGAGCTACACCGAGGCCCGCGGGCAGCTCTTTCCGCCCGACCCCACGTCGCGGCACGAGTGCAGCGTCGGCGGCGCGATCATCTGTAATGCTTCGGGAGCACGGAGTTTTTTGTGGGGACCGACTCGCGGCTGGGTAGACGCCGTCGAGCTGGTGACCCCCACGGGCGAGATCCTGAAGGTCGATCGTACGACGCCCAGCCCCTGGCCGGTGCCGTCTTGGACCGAACCCGCGGTCAAGACCGCAGCCGGCTATTTTCCAGCAACAAACCTGCTTGACCTGGTGATCGGCTCCGAAGGCACCCTCGGCGTGGTCACCCGGGCCCACCTGCGGCTCGTGCCCGCGCCCGCCTACGTGCTCGGCCTGTTCACCTGGTTCCCGACCCGGGCATCGATGCTCGGCTTCCTGGACGAGGCCCGCGGCGCAGGCCCGCGGTGTATCGAGTATTTCGACCGTCGTTCGCTGGATCTCGTCCGGGACCGGATGCCCGGAGTGCCGGAGGCGGACAGCGCCCTGTTCCTCGAGATCACCCACGAGGATGAAGAACCGCCCCTCGAGGCGTGGTTCGATCGGCTGGCGCACCACGGCGCGCTCCTCGACGCTACGCTGGTGACCACCCACGACGCCGACCGCGCCCGGCTCCACGCCGTGCGCCACGCCCTGCCCGCCGCGGTCAACGAGATCATCGCCCGAAACGGCACGCGAAAGGTGGGCACCGACTTTGCGGTTCCGTCCGCTGCGCTGCCCGCGATGCTCGATGCGTACGATCAGGTGCCGATGGAGGCCGTATGCTTCGGCCACATCGGTGACAGCCACCTTCACCTCAACCTGCTCCCCAAGACCTCGGCTGAGCTCGAGCGGGCCCGCGAGCTTTACGGCGAGCTCGCACGCCTCGCGCTGTCCCTCGGCGGCACGGTGAGCGCGGAACACGGGATCGGGCGACTCAAAAAGGCCCACCTCGCCGCGATGGTGCCGGCAGAGGTGTTGGCGGGATGGCGCCGGCTGAAGCTCGCCGCGGATCCGGCATGGATCCTCGGCCGCGGGGTGATGTTCGATCAAGCTTGAACCTGGCGTGTGTCCTAGGCTCAGCCCCTGGGGCACCCAACTCTGGCGCGCCTGACAGGTCTATGCTCCATGGGTAGCGTCGGGCATGCCCAGCTCGCGCCCCAAGCACTTTCCGCTCGTCCTCGTCCTGACCGGGCTCGCGCCGATGACCGCTGCCGCGGCAACCGTGGTCCAGCCTGACGCCGGTGCCCCCGGGATGGCGGTGCTCGTCCACATCATCGACGACGTGGGCGGATTCACCGGCGCAGAGCGCGTGACCACCTCGTGTCCGGAGGTGGTGGTGGGCCCGGCCACCGCGCACGACGGCTCAGGCGCGACCACCGTGAGCGGCGCGGTGCTGGCGGTCCCCCTGTTCATCCCGGCCGACGCGAGCCCCGGCGAGTGCACCCTCAGCGTCGACGGCACACTATTAGCCGCAAACGCCGGTATTGACAACCAGTTCTCCATCGTCAACCCGCTGACCGCCCCGAGCGACGGCGGCCCCGGGGACGCCGACGGCACCCTCGACGGGTTCATCACCATCGCGGCCTCCGACCGGAGCGACGGCGGTACGGTGGTGTGGGAGAGCCTTACGGTCCCCACCGGCACCATCCTGCTCTTTGACACCGAAGATCCGGACCTCTCTACGTTGGGGAACGAGGCCCTGCTCCCGGTGTCCGCGTTGGTCGTCGGCGACGTGCGGATCGTCGGCGCGGTCGACATCTCTGGAGCCGCGGGCGGCGATTATGGACCGGGGAACACGGCCCGCGGCCAGCTCGGGGACGGGGGTGACGGCGGCGATGGCGGCCCCGGCGGGGGCGGCGGGGGCGGTGGGGGCCCCAACGGCAGCAGCACCACCACGGGCTACGCCGGGGCCGGCGGGGCCGGATTTGCGGGTGGCGCGTCGGGGACCCATGGCTCGGCCAGCACGCTCTGGCCCGGCGGGGTGAGCCCGTGGGAGCAGCCGGTCGTCGTGACCGGTGGCCGCAACCCCTTCGGCGTCGGCCAGGGCACCGGCAACAGCTATGCGTGCTCAGCCGGTGGCGGCGGTTCCGGGAACCCGTGGGGCACCGGCGGCGCTGCCTCGACCGACGGATATGCAGCCGCAGCTGCGGGATACGGCGGCGGCGGCGGCACTGGAACCTCGCGCCTCGACTACGGCGGCGGCGGCGGCGGGTTCGGGTCGGCCGGCGCGCCCGGCACCGGCAGCTACGGCGGTGGCGGCGGGTTTCAGAACGGGGAGAGCACGCTGTTGCCGTTGATGGGCGGTTCGGGCGGCGGCGGCGGTGATGGCTGGATCGGCAGCTATATCGACAACTACGCCGGCGGCGGCGGCGGCGGCGGCGGCGGCGCGCTGCTGCTGGTGAGCTACGGGCTCCTGAGCGTCGAAGGCAGCGTCAGCGCCGACGGGGGCCCGGGTGGGGACGCTGCTTACCAATACGCGTCCGGCGGCGGCGGCGGCTCCGGCGGCGCTATCCACCTCGCCGGATCCGTGCTCGCGGTCACGGGCAGCCTCTCGGCGATGGGCGCAGAGGGCGGTGTGTGCACCGACGTGCGCGACTACGGCGGTGACGGCGGCGAGGGCAGGATCCGGGTGGATGGAGGTGCCCCGCCGGTCCCGGGCGCGGGTCCGACCGGGGCTATCGCGACCACCTACGAGGGCTTCGGCATCGCAGAGACGGAAAATGCCGTAATCACCCTGTCTTCGAGCGACACCCTCGACTACGTCGTGTTCGACGGCGCGGGCGGGTCCCTCATCACCGGCACCGTCGCGGCAGACGGGACGCTCGACCTGACGGACGTGCTCCGCGGACAGAGCGGCAGCATCTACGTCAGCTTTACGCAGAGCGGCGCGCCCGCGCCCCTGGGCTCCGTCGCGTTGTGGGACAGCGACGGGGACGGGCTCACCGATAGCTACGAGTCCGACACCCTGGGCTCCGATCCAGACGACCGTGACACCGACGACGACTGCCTGGAAGACGGCGAAGAACATCTCGATCTCGGGTCCGATCCGCTCTCGGGCGCGGAGGACCAGGACGGCGACGGCCTCTCCGACGCAGACGAGTGTGTCGTGGGAACCGATACCTTCACCGGCGACTCGGACGCCGACGGCCTCTCCGACGGCGACGAGCTGAGCGCAGGCAGCGATCCTCTCGACAACACCCAAGACAGCGACGGGGACAGCGTGTCGGACGGCGACGAGTGCGCCGCGGGCACCGATCCATACGACAACGACGCCGATCTCGACGGATTGTCCAACTCCGACGAGCTGAGTCTGGGCACCGACATGCTCAACCCCGACACCGACCCGCTCGTGGTGGACACCGACGCCGACTGCCTCGACGACGGCGCCGAGCTGAGCGCAGGCAGCGATCCGCTCGACAACAGCCAGGACAGCGACGGGGACGGCGTCGCCGACGGTGTCGAGTGTACGGCCGGGACCGACCCCCTCAATCCGGACTCCGACGCCGACGGCCTCTCTGACGGAGACGAGACCGGCACCTGGGGCACCGACCCGCTCAGCCCGGACTCCGACGGGGACGGTCTCTCCGACGGAGACGAGACCGGCCTCTGGAGCAGCGACCCCCTCAACCCGGACACCGATGGGGACGGCCTCTCCGACGGCGACGAGATCGGCACCTGGCTCACGGACGTGCTCAGCCCGGACACCGATGGGGACGGTCTCTCCGACGGCGACGAGACCGGCACCTGGCTCACTGACCCCCTCAACCTGGACACCGATGGGGACGGCCTCTCCGACGGGTTCGAGGTGAGCGCGGTCCGCACCGACCCGCTCAACGCCGACACCGACGCCGACGCCGACTGTATCGACGACGGCACCGAGGTGGACAACGGGACCGATCCGCGCGACGGCGCCGAGGACACCGACGGCGACGACCTCGGCGACGCCGAGGAGTGTACTCTGGGTACCGACCCCACCAACGCCGACTCGGACGGCGGAGGGGTGTCCGACGGGGAGGAGGTCGCCGCCGGCACCAACCCGCTCGACGGGTCCGACGACACCGGCCCCACCGACGACACCGGACCCACCGACGACACCGGCCCCACCGACGACACCGGACCCACCGACGACACCGGCCCCCCGGTCGAGAGCGCGCCGCCGACGGACGACACCGCTGGCGTCGGCGGGAAGACCACTCCGGATGACCGCGGAGGCTGTGGCTGTGACCACGGAGATCCGCGCGGCGGGCTCGGACTGGCCGCGTTGGGCCTCGCGGGGCTCCTCGTGCGTCGCCGGCTGCGTAGCTGACCTGCGGTCGAGCCGAAACGCCGTGCCTATACGTTAGAGAGAGCCGGAGGAGTCCCTCATGAAGGATCTCTACACCATCCTCGGCGTTGCACGCGACGCCGATTCCGCCACGATCAAGCGCGCGTTCAAGACCCTTGCGCGGAAGTATCACCCCGACGTGAGTAAAGAGCCCGAAGCCGAGCGCCAGTTCAAGGAGATCTCCGCCGCGCACGAGGTCCTGGGCGACGACGACAAGCGGAAGCTCTACGACGAGTTCGGAGAACAGTCTTTGAGACCCGGCTTTGACGCCGATCTGGCCCGTCGTATGCGGGCGGGCGGCGGCTACGGCGGCGGTTTCGGGGGCGGCGGCTTCAGTTCGGGCGGTTTCGGCGGCGGGAACGACGGAGGCTTCAGCTTTGAGGATCTCTTTGGCAACATGGAGTTCGTGCGGCGCGGTGGGCCCGCCTCCCACCAGGGGCGAAGCCGCGCGGCGCCCGCCCGCGACCTCGAAGGTGAGGTCCAGGTCAGCTTCCTGGACGCGGTACGGGGTGGTGAGGTCAGCGTGCAGCTCTCGGGGGCCGAAGGCGTGCAGACCTTGAACGTCAAGATCCCCGCGGGGGTCGCCGACAACCAGGTGATCCGCGTTCGGGGCAAAGGCCAACCGGGGCGGCGCGGCGGGGCGTCCGGCGACCTCCTGCTCACCGTGAAGATTGGCCAGCACCCGTTACTGCGGCGCGACGGAAAGGACCTGGAGCTCGATCTGCCGGTGAAGCTCGCCGAGGCGGTCGGTGGCGCAACGATTGAGGTTCAAACACCGAAAGGCACCGTAAGGGTCAAGGTCCCACCCGGCTCGAGTAACGGCCGGCGCATGCGTATTCCCGGCCATGGCGTACAGAGCCGGGAAAACCCGGGGGACCTGTACCTGGTGATTCGACCCGTGCTTCCTGGGGTGTATGACGAGGAGACCCTCAAGCTCGCGACCGCGCTCGACGCGAAGAACCCCGAGGACGTTCGCGCTCACTTTCAGCTCTAGATGACCTCGGCGGAATTGCTGTCGCATTCCCGCCGCCGCTTCGCGGCGCGCCTGCGGCGTCGAGGTCGTTTTGGGAGGGGGAGCCTCCGCTCCCCCTTGCGGCTTCGCCGCACCCCCGTCCCGGCCGCGTCGCGGCCGACGATGCGCCCGCCCCAGCCTGCCGGATCGGCTCGCCAGTTCCGCCGCGCGCATCTAGCTCACCTTCGCGGTACTTCTGGGCGGCCCCGCTACCGCTTCGCGGCGGCGGGATGACAACTGGTGACAACCGAGGCGCCGGCGCGGTGGCCCCGAGTTCCCTAGGTGTCGCTCGATTCGCCGCCTCGGAGTACAGCTCCGCCGCACCGGCCCCGCCGCCTGCCATGGTCGCGGTTTGACGCGGCTTCTGCTACAAAACGCCCGCGTGAGGGAAGCATGAACCGTAGTCTGAGCCCGCTGCTGGCGTCCTCCTTATTGACCTGCCTCGTCGGGTGTATCGACTACGAAGTCGAGAAGGTCGACACCGAGGTCGGTGTCGGCCCGAAGATCGACGTCAGCCCTCAACAGCTCAACTTCGGCGCGGCTGAGGTCGGCGAAGAGATGGTGCAGACCTTCATCATCGAGTCGGTCGGCGAGACCACGTTGGACATGCGCGGCGTCCAGCTCTCAGGCTCGGGCGCCTTCACCCTGTTGTCCGGCGCGGAAGCCCGCAACATCCCGGTAGGCCGCAAGGTCGAGGTCGAGGTCGCCTTTGTCGCCAGCGGGGCGGACGAGAGCGGCGACGCTGTGGTCTTCTCGGACGACCCGACCGCCCCCAAGGTGTTCGTGCAGCTCCTCGGCGGGGTGGCGGCGCCTCAGCTCACGGTAGACCCGACCTCCATCGACTTCGGGGAGATCCAGGCCGGCGTCGAGGTGAGCGAGACGGTTCGACTGATGTCCACCGGTGCCGATACCGTCACCGTGAGCGAATTCAATTTTCCCGACGCACCTTTTGGCGTGAACTGGGCCTTTGGGCTCCCGCTCGAGTTGGAGCCGGGCGAGTCCGAGGATGTCGAGATCACCTATCGGCCGACCGCGGCGGGCGAGTTCACCGGCGTCGCCGGCTTTGTCAGTGATGACCCGAGCGGGGTGGACGAGGTCGCGCTCATGGGCACCGCAGACGCCGACGCGCCCGTAGCGATCTGCTCCGTCGCACCGGATCCGGTAGACACCCTCTACGAAGATGCGACCTGGTACGGCTCGGCCTCCTACGATCCCAACGGCTACCGGCTCATCGACTACGACTGGACGCTCATCAGCAAACCCTCCGGCAGCTCGGCCTCCATGCCGCGCGGCTCCTCCGATCGTTCCGGCTTCGTGACCGACGTCGCCGGCATCTACATCGGGCGTCTCGTCGTCACCAACGAGCTCGGAGTGCAGTCCAACGCGTGCGAGGTGTCGCTGGAGTCGATCCCCAGCGAGGACCTGTGGGTGGAGATGTACTGGACCCACAACAACGACGATATGGACCTGCACTTGCTCGCGCCGGGCGGCTCGCTCACTGCCACCACGGACTGTTACTTTGCCAACTGTACGGGTCGTCGCCTGGACTGGGGCACCCGAAGTGACAGCTCGGACGATCCGTCGCTCGACCTCGACGATATTCCAGGGACCGGGCCCGAGAACATCAACATCGGCTCGCCACAGACCGGCGACTTCGAGGTCTACGTCCACGACTACCCAGGTTCCTCCTACAACGGGAGCAACGACGTGACGGTCAACATCTACATCGCGGGCGCCCTCGTCTGGAGCGACACCCGGGACATCAACATGGGCGAGGACCACTACGAACACTACGCGACGGTGTCGTGGCCCTCGGCCATCATCACCTCGCGCTGAACCTCCGCGCCGTCTGAACATTTGCGGGGGCGGGTCAGCACCGCCCGACGTAGCGGATCATTCCGTCCGCTCGGGCCCCAGGCCGCTCACCGCGGCCAGCATACGGCCCACCCCGTGCGCCCGCACCCGCTCGACGGCGTCGCGGTCGGGCACCAGCAGCGAGCCGGCGAAACCGAGCGAATTGATCCCGATGCCCGCCGCACCTTCGGCCACGCGGGGCACCACGGCCATCAAGGTGTGGGTGAGGAGGAGGTTGTACGGCCTCCCTTGTTCGAGGCCGCCGTCACGCGGCCCAGCCCCGACGAGCTCGAGCAGCTCCCGGTAGCATCGCCACGCGGCCTCCGGCTCGCCGGGCGTCGGCCGGACCCAGACCTGAAAAGGCAGGTCCGAGGAGCTATGGTTGAGTCGATCGAAGAGCGCGTCACACGTCGGGAAAGCCGACTCATCCGGCTCAAACGGCGTCGGCACCCACTGGAGGTGACGGTGGGGTTGGCTGGCGCCGGCGACCGCCCCGCCGTTGTAGAAGGCGAGGCCACCCAACGGCTCAAAGATCGACCACAACGCCACAAAATCCCCGGGTCCCAGCACGTGCTCCTGCGGCACGAAGCGGCGGGAGATCAAGAGCAGGTGGTCGTCGAGCATGCCTATCCGTTCTGGTACTCTGGGTTGACAATCCAAGCTCTCCAAACTTTCACGCATGAGCCCTCCGCGGGTCGATCTGCTTGCGGATGAGTGCCTGCAACTCGTCACGGTGCGCGTCCATCCAGGCGACGAGCGCGGCATCATCGCTTGCGCCCGCGATGTCACGGACCTTGTTGAACAGAGCGAAGTGGCGGGGCGGATTTGGGTGTTGCCAACCGCCTTCCAGGCCAGCCGCGTAGAGTGTGTCGTACTCGGGCCGTGTGTCCGCGGCTTCCATGAGCCCCAGACAGCGGTTGAAGGCGCTCCAAGGCGTCCCGCGGCGGTTGTGGCGGTAGACAAACTCGTTGGCGTATGCCTGGATGTGCTGGGGCGAAACGGCGTCATGGTGCGTCCCGCTGAGCCACGTCTTAAAGTTGGAGAAGGCGCGGTGTAGGTGGTCGAGCCCATAGACGGCCGCCTTGCCCTTCCCTTGCACCTTGGGTAAGTGAACGTAACCGAGCGAGCCAAGACCGTTGTAGGAAGGATCGCCGTCCGTATGAATCGTGGAGCCTACCCTTACATTCTTCACGGCGAAGTTGAGGAAGGATGACGCCGTTTCGTCCGGGATGACGTGGAGGCGCAGTCGGCCTGCGACTTGGGGGCGCTTCTCTAAGAGCTTGCCCCCTTTGTACTTCGGATCGTCGGGGTCTATCGTGCGATCCAGGACTTCAATCGCCCCAATGATGATCGCTTTGTCTTGGTTGCGATTCTGGATGTAGGTTTCGTCCATCTCGATTGTGCCACTTAGCGGATCGCGATCAGGATTGACCAGGGCCGACCGCATCTTGTGAAGGAGTTGAAACGCCGTTTCGTAGCGGGGGATCTGCAAGTGCTTCTGAAACTGAACCGCCGAGATTCCCGGCGTGTGTGTCGAGACGAAGTAAGCGGCCCAGAACCACGTTTGAAGCGGCTGCTTCGTCTTGTGCATGGCGGTGCCGCTGGTGAGGCTCGTCAGGTGCTTGTTCGGGCACTGAAGCACCTTGAACCCGTCGCTTTGGTAAGCCCGCGTGGATCCACACTTCGGGCACACGAACCCGTTGGGATATCTCATCTTGAACAGGTACTCTTCGCAGGCGCGCTCGTCGGGGAAGAGCTGCTGAAAGCCCACGATACCGGTTGGGAAGGGAAGGTTACTCATGGCGTTTCTCGGGGAGGGTTTCTCTGTGGATGAGATCCTCAGACTCGCGAAAGAGGGCCTCCGCGCTATTGTAAAGCTCAGGTGCGCGGACGCCAATCAGTTCCATCATCTTCATGCTGGCGTTTCGATACCCATCTCGCGCACGGTGGGCCTTGTGCATGTTTGCCGATGCGATCCTGGCGGCCTTGACGGACACCCTCCGCAACAGCTCATTCACCCCCAGCAAGACCCCAAAGGCAACGGAGGTATTACGGTTTGACCAGGGAAGATCCACACCCGCAATGCTTGCCAGCACCCAGATCACAAACAGTTGAGCAAGCGCAGCGATCACAGCAGCCGCCCCTGGAGTGACGCCGAGCCAGCCAAGCATTTTTTCAAGCACCGCTTCCTCACGACTCCCCCCTTCTACCCTCGTCCGACACCCTAATCCGCCCCGAAACGGTAGTCGCACTTACGCCAGAGTAGAAGAACGGATAGGCATGGTCGTCGAGCACCTTGAACTTATTGAGGATCACGGCATGGTCCGGGCCGACGTCCCCCACGTGGAGGTCGGGCTCGAAGGGTAAGAAGGGGTTTCGACGGACGGCAGCGACGGGGCCCGGTGCTGGCCCCCGGCGGGTCAAGGCGACCCGGAGGTGATAGGAAAAAGGAGGCTCAAAACAGCGCTCCGGGCGAGTGGCCAGGGGGACCAACGCCCCGGTGTCCAGCGCCGCGCGCGTCACGTCACGGATACGGGTACGGAGGTCCGATACGTGCACGCTGCTCCTGAATCACCGTCCTCTTATGAGGATTCATCGCCCCCGCCGAGCCGCGTCGTCCGCGGATCGGTCATCGGACTCCCCGAAAGCCCCCGAAAGCGGTACACTAGGCGTCTGGCCAGCCGGATAGCGCCCCGCGCCTGACCACCCGAGGATGACGATGCTGCTTCCATGGCTCCTGCTGACCGCCTGCGAACCGACCGTCGCCAAGGAGTCGCCCCCGCTTGGCACGCCCTCGGAGACAGACTCCTTGCCGACGGAGGGCGACGCGGACACGGATGCCGACGCCGACAGCGACAGTGACACCGACGCCGACTCCGACGCGGACAGTGATAGCGACTCCGACGCCGACAGCGACGCCGACAGCGACGCCGACAGCGACGCCGACGCCGACTCCGACTCCGACGCCGACTCCGACGCCGACAGCGATGCCGACGGAGACACCGAGCCCGAGCCGCCGCCACCGGTGCTCCGTTTTGTCGCCCTGGGCGACGCCGGCGAGGGCAACACCGACCAGTACGCCGTTGCCGACGCGATGGAGGTGGTGTGCGCGGCCCAGGGCTGCGATTTTGCCCTGTACCTGGGCGACAACTTCTACAACAGCGGCGTCGAGAGCGTCGATGACGAGCAGTTCTACGACAAGTTCGAGGCGCCCTACGCCGACCTGAGCTTCCCCTTCTACGCGGTGCTGGGCAACCATGACTACGGCGCAGAGGGTGCCGGATTGGAGTGGTGGATCGTGGATTATCAGGTGGAGTACACCGACTACTCCACCAAGTGGACGATGCCCGACACCTACTACAGCTTCACCGAGGAGCACGTCTCCTTCTTCGGGCTCGACACCAACGCGATCTTCTGGGGCTTCTACGGCGATCAGGAGCTCTGGCTCTCCGACGCCCTCTCGACCACCACCTCCGACTGGAACATTGCGTTCGGGCACCACCCGTACATCTCCAACGGCGAGCACGGAAACGCCGGCGCCTACGAGGGTTTTGAGTGGTTGCCCATCGCCAACGGCGAGAGCGTACAGGACTTCATGGAGGCCAGCATCTGCGGGCAGATCGACGTCTACATCTGCGGCCACGACCACTCCCGCCAGGACCTCGAGGAGACCTGCGGCACCCAGTTCATCGTCGCCGGCGCGGGCGCGAAGAGCACCGACGTACACGGTACCAACCCGAACTACTTCGAGTCAGACTACGAAGGTTTCGCCTGGATCCAGATCGAGGGGGACGAGTTCACGCTCGAGTTCTGGGACAAAGACGGCGTGCTCAACCACAGCCGGACCTTCACCCGCTAAGGGCTACTGCTCTACTTCCCGCAACACGGACAAGGCCAGATCAAAACCGAGGTCAGAGCTGGTCACCGAAGCCTGGTGCAGCTCCACCGCGATGACGTTCGGTCCCTCGAACAGCTCGGCGTCCGGGTTGTCCAGCTCGAAGTAGGTGGTCTCGTCGGCGTCACCTACGCTCGCGAGCGCGAGCGTCTCCGGCAAGATGTCGCCTTCCGGCAGGTTGCTCCGTAATACTTCGAGCCCGTTGACGTAGACCACCGCGGCGTCGTCCCGTAACAGGTGAAAACGGAGCCCCTCGAGGTTGGCGTCGTCGATCAGGTCCACGGTGGTGCGGAACCAGGTTGTAACGTACTTGTTGTCGGCGTCCGCCCCGTAGCCCAGCGTGGTGACGACGTGCGTGTCACCGTAACCCAGGGGTCCGACCCCGGTGGCCCACCCGCTGCTATCAAAACCGGGCCCGTTCCAGCCCGCCGCCGGCGCGGTACCCCGATCCCAATAGGACCACGTTGAGCCGGCCGGAAGCACCTCTTCGGGCACCGTGACTTTGGGCGCGTTGGCCTCGCCGGGTGTGCCCTGCCAGACATAACCAAGGCAATCCGGGCCTGTACAACAGTCGGACTTGCGGGCGATCGCGTAATCGGCCGGCGAGTCGCCGTACTCGATCCGGTTGCCGTATCCCTCGGGCGTGAACAGCCCGATGCTGCCACCTTCTGCCGGCAGACTGAACGAGAGATGGTCGATGCCCGCGTCCGTGTTTCCGTCCGCATAAAGCAGGAGATATCCGTCCTCATCGATCGCGATACCCTGCGCGAGCACATGCTTGCGTGTGTTGGCCGGGTCGTCCGACAAGGACCAGTCCTGGAGATACACCGGCGCGTCGCCGGGGTTGTGGATCTCCAACCAATCCGGAAAATCACCTTGCGGCCCTGCCAGGGTTGCCCCATTGTCGGGCATGAATTCGTTCAGACACACCGAAAACTCGATGGGGGTCTCGCTGCCCCCCGACTCGGTCTCGGCGCTGTCCGCGCGTTCGGAATCCTCTGTCTTCACCGGCGACAGCCCAACACCGCAGCCCCACAGGCCGAACGAAAGGACCAGATACTGAACTCTCAAGGCATCCCCCAGAAGGCGCGCACCTCGGCGCTCTCGGTCTGTATCCAATCAAGCAGGTACGCGCGGTCGCTCGCGACCGACTCGGCCGCACATTCACGACGGGGATCCTGCTGAGTGAGGTCGTAAGTCAGGGCGTCGAGCCGATGGTACAGCTCCACCAGACCCGCCCCGTCGATCGCGCGCGCCACCTCGTCGAGCCTCGACTGGTACGCCGGCAGGCACGCCGCATCAAAGAAGCACCCATAAGCGAGCACCCCCCGCGGGGTGTACCAGTTCATCCCCCACCAACTGTCTTCAAGGAAGGTGTAGTCGAGGTCCCAAGGGACGGGCTCGGCGAGCCGCGTCTCCGGATTGAAATAGACACGGTAGTTGTTGGTGTTCAGCGCATAACCGTCGTTGTGGCCGAGCCACTGTTCTACCGCGAGGTTCCGGTGCCACGCCGCCCAATCCACCGCCGCGCCGGTCGTGTCCATCCACGCGCTGGTACCCCAGCTCGTATTGATCGCGTCGGTGACCCGGTGGATGTCCTGGTGGCCAACGTCGGTGCCCTCCTCGAGCTGATAGAGATCCTGGACCGCCGTGGTGAAGTCGAGGAGCGTGTAGGAACCATCCGCGTACCAGACATACTTGCCGTCGTACAGGTTCCCGGTGCCGTCGGCGTAACGGTCCTTGAGGAAACGATCGTCGGGCATCTCCAGCACGACGTAGAGGCCATAGTCGCTACCGTTGACCTTCACCCAGGCATAAGCCACCCTCAACGCCGGGACTCCCGCAGCCGAATAGGCCTGGTACCCGATCGCCTCGCGCATGTAGCTGCAGTCGACCACCGAGTTGTTGAGGTTCAGCCCTTCCAAGCCGAAGAAGCGCCGCTCCGGCGTGAACTCGTTGAAGTCCAGCTTGAATTTGGGTTTGCCCGACAGGGGCCGGTAGGAGCCGATCTTGCCACGGAGCCTGAGCCCCACGTTCTCGATCTCGTAGCCGTCGTAACGTACGGTCGCAGGAACGAAGTTGCGGGGATCGGCGTCGAGGGTCGCCCGGTCGACGTCGCTGATCGTGATCTCAACCTGATGCACCAGGTCCTGCGCGAAGATCCAGTCGTCGTCTACATCGGCGTCAGGCACGGTCGTGGTGTCGACCTCGGGCTCCGTCGGAGGCTCCGGTTCGGAAGAGGTCTCTTCAGAGCTGCTCTCTTCGTCATCGTCATCGCCGATGACCACCGAGTCCAGAGTGCAGCCGAGCGTGAGGAGGAGGAACATCCCCTACAGGGTAGCGCAGCACGCGCCTCGCGGGTACGCAGACTGGCGCGCATGAGCGGTTGGCGCGCAGGAGCACGGGTGCCCGTCGACCGGCGACTTAAGGAACTGTTCGGCAAATCCGCAGATCCGAGTTGGGGAAAGGACCCGTCTCACCTGGACCTCGACTTCGCCGACCGCGTCGCGGCGCAGGTCGGTCGGCTCTATGGCGAAGGGTCCTGGTGTTGAGTTGCACGCCCGTTGGCACACCGGACGGTAGGCCGTTGCACGTTGGCTGACACGGCCCGCGGCATGGGACCGGGCGGGTAGGGTGGGCTGCTCGGTCGAGGCCCGCCGACAACGGGCGGCGGCCGGTGGAGGATCAGG
>CANKTH010000095.1 GCA_947486185.1 Deltaproteobacteria bacterium | reverse complement strand
GGCGGTGAGCTTTCTGGCGGGCGGGGACCATCCGCCCGTGCGGGTGCCCGGCGAGCCGCTTCGTTGGGTCGGGCTCAACCACGACCGGCTCACCGACGGATGGGCCTTCAACCTCAATACGCGCGAGGTGATTCCGGCGCCCGACGCCGAGGAGGTCTCGCCCACGCTGAGCGCCGGGCCGGTCCCGGAGGGCTGGGACGCCAGCGGCGACCTGGCGGGGCACGAGGAGAGATTCTCGTGGGTGGTCGAGCGAGATCCCCTGCCCTACCGGCTGCGTCCGGGTCGAGGCGCGTCACCGCTGCCCGACAGCGTCGCGATTCTGGACGCTTTTGACGAGGACCGGCGGGCGGCGGGGGAGGAGGCCCTCTTCCGGGCGTTGTACGACCAACCGGGCGTCGCCGCGTTCGCGGTCGCACGCGGCGCCCGGCTCCGCGGGCTGAGCGCCGAACGAATCGGGCTGGAGGCGAACGACGCCGTCTCCGACGCGCCCGCCGCCACCATCATCCACGACAGCTCGGCCGTGAGCGCACGGGGACTCTCCCCCTCGGTCTCGCTGAGCGACCCTGGCGATGGTGGGCTCCACGCGGCGGCGCTGGTGGGACTCCGGATGCACGTGCTCTATACGCCGGCGGACGGTGTTGCCTGGCATCAAACCGCGCGAACGCCAGCGGGCCCCTGAGCGTCTTGAACGGCGCTGTCATCCTCTCGGGCCTGCTCCAGCACCTCCGCGATTTCGGCTTCATCGACCTCAACCTTCTTTTCAAAGTGTTGTTCTTCGATGAGCCCGGCCCGCGCTGCCCGCACGTTGGAGTACTCCACCAAAGACAGGACCGCCCAATGGTAGATAGCGACCTCGTAATATTCAAGGATGTTGTCGGTCATGTTCAGCAGGATGTAGGTGCCGGTCATGGTGATGTACACGTGGCTGATGAACGTGAGCTTGACTGAGAGCTTCCGTCGAACCACCCGCATTCCCTGCCAGCCCATCACCACGAGCACCCAGATGAACAGGGCCGAACCCACCGCGCCGGTCTCGTAGAGCACCCGAAGGTAACCGTTGTGCGGGCTCGCCTCCGTGCCGAAGAGCTCCACGCCGAGAATCGTGGAAGATCCGGCACCAAATCCGACCCAGGGTGAGTCCCAGAAGCGTTGGAGGATCTCATCCCAGAAGTAGAGTCGCCACCCGATTGAGGTGTTGAGATCGTAGGCCTCGCCGAAGTTCAGGGAGTCGCCGATCGAGACGATACGGTCGACGATGCCGCTACCAAAACCCAGGATGACCACCGCCCCGACTCCGGCGGCGGCGAGCAGGTAGCTGAAACGTTGGTAGACCGACGTGAGATAGACGAAACATGCGCCCATCGCCAGCCAGGAGATGCGGGTGTAGGTCGAGATCTCCAGGGCCAGGATGCAACCGAGGTAGGCGATCAAGAGCGCCCGGTTCTGGCGCCGCCCGGCCAACAGCTCCGAGTAGGCCAGGCAGAACAGGTACACGAGGTACATGCTGAAGTGGGCGGGATGGTGGAACGATGAGTTGACCCGATTGTATCCCTCGGTGATGTCGTTACCGGTGCCCGTGACCCACTGATAGAAGCCATAGGTGATCGGGATCGCGCTGGATGCGTAGATGGCACGAACCACCTGGGAGACCATCTTCCGGTCGAGCATGTCGCTGATGATCAGGTAGGTGAAGAACGGTGCGCCGAGGCGCGTGGTGAACCGAATCGCCCAACGCAGGTCGGGCGCCCAATAGATCGACACGGCGAAGAACCCAAGGAGGGCGCCATAGGGCCACGTCAAGGAGCGACCTTTGAAGGGGTTCTTCCACAGGACGCCGAAGTAGACCACGCCGATGCCCGTGGCGAGCACGTTGACGAGGCCGCCAAGGTCGAAGTTGAAGGCGTCGCTACCGATACGCTCGCCGCCGGCGACGAAGTTCCGCAACGAGATGAGGGTGAGGAACAGGAGGATGAACACGCGCGGATTGGCGAGAAAAAGACCACCGCCAATGCCTATGATGATGAGGGCGCCGGCGTAGTGTGGCCCCCCGAGGGCGAGCGCGAGCGCGACGGGGGTGGCGACGAGGATCGGGATCACCACTTCTCTCGCCGGGTCCCCGCCGAACTCGGGGTAGCCCCGATCCCGGCTCCGGTTGAGTCCGCTGGTCGCCATACCGCGCCCTAGCACGGGCGCTCCCCGGCCGCCCGGGGGTGCGGCGGATTGGGGTGGGTCCGGCCCCGCTCTCGCGCTACGTAGCGCGCCACCTGGGTGCGGCGTTGCGGGTCCTGCTGGTGAGCCGAGTTTTCTGGCCGAATATCGGAGGCATCGAAAAACACGTTCAATGGCTCGCCGAGGCGCTGATCCGGCGCGGCCACCAGTGCGACGTGCTCACGATGAACCGCTCCTGGGCCGACGGCTCGTCCTACCCGCCTTTTGACCGGCTGGGCGAGATCGGGGTGTACCGTGTGCCCTTCGTGGGCTCGACGCGGTACCCGATCGCACCGCGGGTAGCAAGGTTTGCCGCGCGTTATGATGTGGTGCACGTCCACGCGGTGGATTTCCTCGCAGACTGGCTGGTCACCACACGGCGCTGGCACGGACGCCCCGTGGTGCTCTCGAGCCACGGCGGCTTCTTTCATACCGCGTTTCTGAAACACGCGAAGAAGCTCTGGTTTCACACGGCGACCCGGCTCCTGGTCCACTCGGTGGACGCGCTGATCACCACCTCCGAGCAGGACTCAGCGCTCTTTCGCAAGCTCACGTCGCGCCTCCATCCGGTCCGACAGGCGGTCGACACCCGCGCCTTCGCCGCGCTCCCGAGCGCTCCGGTTCCCGGTCGTTGGGTCACGGTCGGGCGGGTGGACGTCCACAAGGGCATCGCCGCGCTGATCAAGGTGCTGGCGCGGGTCAAAAATGAGGATGGTCGCGACTTCTTGTTGACCGTGGTGGGGCCGGAGGTGGTCGATGGGCTCATCCCTTCGCTGGAGGCGGAGCGGGATCGGCTCGGTCTCGGGGCCCAGGTGACGTTTACGCGAAAGGTGCCTTTCGAGGCCCTGCTCGAGCAAGTCCGCACGGCGGAGCTGGGCATCTTCCCTTCCGAGTACGAGTCCTTCGGCATCTCGGTGGTCGAGGTGATGGCCGCGGGGGTGGTTCCGGTGCTCAACGACATCCACGCCTTCCGGTGTTTCACCCACGAGCGGAAGAGCGGCTTTGTGGTTCCGTTTTCGGACGTGGAAGCCGCGGCCGCGACGCTGCGGCGGGCGCGGGACCTGGGCGACGCCCGCGCCAAGATGGTGGCGGCGGCGCGGGAGGTGGCGGCGACCTACGACTGGGACGTGGTCGTTGCCGAGATCGAGGCGATCTATCAGGAGGTTATTCGTCGACGGCGGGCCGGCTGACTCGGCTCTGACGGCCGTGCTATGGTCTCGCTACCCGCTGGAACTCGGATGCCCGCTTACTTCAACACCGAAGATCTCGCTCGATTTGCCGAGGTCGGCAAAGGCTCGCCCGAACTGTTCAACCTGTTCCTGGCCTGGTACGACGCCACCACCCAGCCGGGCGCCCTAGATGCCAAGACCAAGGCGATCATCGCGGTCGTCACGGCGCATCTGGTGCCTTGTCCCTATTGTATCGACGCGTGGACCGAGAACGCCCTCAAACTCGGCTCGACGCCCGAGGAGCTCGCCGAGGCGATCCAGGTGGCCGCTTCGCTTCGGGCGGGGGCGACGCTCGCGATGCACATCCAGACCCTGAACGTGCTGGATCGGGACTGAGGAATGACGCCGCGCCTGGTCATCGTCGGCGCGGGGCCGATCGGGCTCGAAGCAGCGGTGCGGGGCGAAGCGCGGGGCTGGGAGGTGACCGTGCTCGAGGCGGAGGAGCCGGGCGCCCACCTCAGGCGCTGGGGCGGGATCCGCTTTTTCACCCCTTTGGCGCTCAACCTCTCGCCGCTGGCGCGGGCGCGGCTCGGTCCGCTCCCCTTCGACGGCATCTTGGCGGGCACCGAGTTCGCCGATGCCGTGCTCCGGCCGCTCGCGGCTACGCTCGCCTCTCCGGTGCGGACGCGGCACCGGGTGGTCGGAATCAGCCGGCGCAGGACCGGAAGGTATGAGCTCGCCGGGCTCCCCGCGCGCACGGAGCGGCCCTTCGAGCTCCTGGTGGAGAGCCCTGCCGGGGAGCTCCGCCTGGAGGCGGACGGCGTGATCGACGCGACCGGCACCTTCGGGCTGCCGCGCTGGACCGGTCGCTCGGGAATGCCCGCGCTGGGCGAACGCGGCGCGAGCGAGATCTACCGTTGGCCGATGCCGATATTGTCGGATCCCGACCGATGGACGAGCGCGCGGGTTGTGGTCGTCGGTAACGGGGCCTCGGCGGCGACCATGATCGACGGGCTCGCGACGCTGCGAGCGGAGGGCGGCGGCGCCGTGAGCTGGGTCACCCCGGACGACCGGAGCCGGCCGGTGGACGAGGTGCCGGGCGACCCGCTGCCGGACCGGGCTGGCCTTTATGCGCGGGTCAACAACCTCGCCGCGCGTCCTCCCAGCTGGCTTCGGATCCACCGTCGCGCCGCCGTGACCGCGCTCGGCTCGGCCGGGGGCGCGGGCTGGGTGGAGGTGGCGGGCCGGTCGGGCGTCGAGCTCATCCCGTATGACCGGCTGTTGTCGATGGTGGGTTACCGGCCCTCTCCGGGCATTCTGGCCGAGACCACCGTCGCGCTCGACCCGGTGTGGGAGGGTGGCGCAGCGCTCGCCCGGGCGCTGGGCGGGACACGCGACTGCTTGGCGAAACTTGACTTGAAGGTGGAGGATCTCGCTTCGGGCGAGCCGGATCTCTTCCTGGTCGGCCAGCGCGGCTACGGGAGTCGATCGAGCTTCCTGCTTCAGGCGGGGCAGGCGCAGCTGGACTTGATTTTTGGGGCGTGGGCGCTTCGCCGTCGCGGTGCTGGCCGGGGCGGGTTAGCAGCGGGGCCGCCGGAGCCGAGATGAGCAGCTACAACCCGCACGAGATTGAACCGCGCTGGCAGCAGAGTTGGAAGGATCAGGCGCTCTGGCGCACCCTGGAAGACGCCTCCCTCCCCAAGTTCTACGCGCTGGTGATGTTTCCGTACCCTTCGGGCGCCGGCCTCCACGTGGGGCATCCCAAGAGCTACACTGCGGCCGACATCACGGTTCGGTACAAGCGCGCTCGCGGCTTTCGGGTGCTTCATCCTATGGGTTGGGACGCATTCGGGCTCCCGGCCGAGCGTGCAGCCGTCCGCGAGGGCCGCCATCCGGCGGTGATCACCCGGGAGAACATCGCCAACTTCCGCCGCCAGATCGAGCGGCTCGGGCTCTCATACGACTGGGAGCGCGAGGTCAACACCTCCGAGCCCGACTATTACCGATGGACCCAGTGGATCTTCCTCAAGCTCCACGAGCGTGGTCTCGCCTACCTCGCCGAGGTCCCGGTCAACTGGTGCCCCGCCCTCGGGACCGTGCTCGCGAACGAGGAGGTGAGCGACGGCCGCTACGTAGAGACGGGAGATCCGGTTGAACGCCGGATGATGAAGCAATGGATGCTCAAGATCACCGAGTACGCGGAGCGGCTGATCACCGATCTCGACGGCTTGGACTGGCCCGCGGGCATCCTGGAGATGCAGCGGAAGTGGATCGGGCGCTCGGACGGCGCGGAGCTGGCGTTCTCGACCGAAGCCGGCGATCTCCAGGTCTACACGACCCGGCCCGACACGCTCTTCGGCGCGACCTTCTGCGTGATCGCCCCAGAGCATCCCCTCCTCCCGGCGCTCACCCGGCGTCCCGAAGTGGCGGCCTACGTCGCCGCGGCGCGGAACCGCTCCGATCTCGACCGCGCGGCCGAGAAGGAGAAAACCGGTGTATTTACAGGTAGTTATGCGATAAACCCTGCGACGGGGGCTCAGGTTCCGATCTGGGTCGCCGACTACGTGTTGATGTCCTACGGCACCGGGGCGATCATGGCGGTGCCAGGACACGACAGCCGCGACTTTGCCTTCGCGAAAGCGTACGATCTTCCGATCATCCGGGTGGTGGACGGCAGTGAGCTGCCTTTCGAGGGAGACGGCGTAGCGGTGGCTTCCGGTCACCTCGACGGGCAGTCTACGTCCGCGGCGAAACAGAGCATGATCGAGTGGCTGGAAGCGCGTGGCTTGGGTCGGCGTAAGACGAAGTATAAGCTTCGTGACTGGCTTTTCGCGCGCCAACGCTACTGGGGCGAGCCCTTCCCGGTGGCCCACACGCCGGACGGTCGGGTGGTGCCAGTAGACGACCTCCCGGTCGAGCTGCCCCCGCTCGAAGACTACCGCCCCACGGCCGACGGGCAGCCCCCCCTCGCGCGCGCCGAGGCATGGATGAACGTCACGGTGGCCGGGGAGCCGGCGCGCCGTGACGCGAACACCATGCCGCAGTGGGCGGGATCCTGTTGGTACTACTTGCGCTACATGGATCCGAAGAACCTGGAGCTCCCGGTGAGCCCAGAGCAGGAGCGCAAGTGGGGTCCGGTCGACCTGTACATCGGCGGCGCTGAGCACGCGGTGTTGCACCTCCTCTACGCCCGGTTCTGGCACAAAGTCCTGTACGACGTCGGTCTGGTCCACACCAAGGAGCCGTTCCAGAAGCTCTACAGCCAGGGTATGGTTCTCGCTCACTCCTACCAGAATGCGGCGGGGAAATATCACTATCCCTCGGAGTGTGAAGAGCGGGACGGCGCCTGGTACCTGCGCGGCTCGGATACCCCGATCACCCAGCAGGTCGAGAAGATGGGCAAGTCCAAGCTCAACTCCGTGGACCCGATGGACGTGGTTCAGCAGTTTGGGGCGGACACCTTACGTTTGTACGAGATGTTCATGGGGCCGCTCGATCAGTCCGGGCCGTGGCTCACGTCCGGCACACAGGGGGTCTACCGGTTCTTGGAGCGGGTGTGGCGACTGTTCGTAGATGACGCCGGGGAGACGCGGGTAGGCACCAGCCTGAGCGACGAGGCGCGCCGCGCGCTCCACCTCGCGATCAAGGAGACGGGCGAGGGTATCGAGGCGCTCCGGCTCAACACGCCGATCGCGCGGATGATGGAGCTCGTCAACACCCTACGGGGTCAGCCGCTCCCGGCCGAGGATGCGGAGAAGTTCCTCTTGATCCTCCACCCGTACGCGCCCCACCTCGCTGAGGAGCTCTGGTCGCGGACCGGGCACCCGGGCAGCATCTACGGCGTTACGTGGCCGAGCTACGACAGCGCCGCGTTGGAGCGGGATACCCTGGAGATTCCGGTGCAGGTGAACGGGCGTCTACGCGGCACCTTTCGGGCACCCAAAGGTGCGGACCGGGAGAGCCTGCTCAGCGCGGCGCGGGAGCTTGAGAGCGTACGTCGTCACCTTGAAGGCCTGACCGTCGTCAAAGAGGTGGTGGTTCCTGACAAGATGGTCAACTTTGTCGTGAAATGAGGATTGGGTTTGGCGCAGGGGCGGCCGTCTGGCTCCTGCCGCTCTCGGGACTCCTCGCGGTCCGGCCGCTCCAGGACCCCGACCTCTGGTGGCACCTCGTAAATGGCCGGTTGATGGCGGAGACAGGCGACCTGACGCCTGTCTATGATCGGGCATTTACGCTCCCCGCGACGGTGCGGGTCAATCCAAGCTGGCTTTGGGACCGGCTCGTCTAGGCCGTGCACGAGGGGGTCGGCCTCCACGGCGTGCTGCTCTTACCAGCGGTGATCGTCATCTTAACGTACTACGTCGCGCTGCGCGTGGTGACGCCGGCCGCGCGCCCCTGGGCGGCGATTGCCGGGTGGTTGGTGATGCCTGCGGTCATCGAGCGCGCGCATCCGCGGCCCGATCTGGTGGGGCTGTTAGGGCTCGCGCTCCTCACCTGGCTGCTCCACCGTGAGCGGTCTGCCCGCCCGTGGGATGCCCTCGCCGCGGGAGTCGCCACCCTGCTTTGGGTGCAGCTTCATGCTTCTTTTCTGGTCGCGGCCCTGGTGCTTGCGCCCGCGCTGGTCGAGGCGTGCGTGAGGAAGGACGCACGAGGGATCCGCGTGGCATCGGCGGGCGTTGCGGGCCTGGTGGCGGGCGTTCTGGTCGCGGTGCTCTGTCAGGGGCCGGGGCTGCTGATGACTGTGCTCGGCCAGCTCGAGCGGACAGAGTCGGTCGCGCTGATCCAGGAGTGGCAGGCGCCGAAGCTCACGAGCGTCAGCCGGGGCTTGCTGCTCCTGACGCTGCCGGGCGCGCTGGCGGCGTTTTTGTGGAGCTCGCGGCCGCGCTCCTGGTCGCTGCTCGCCAACACCGCGATCCTCGTGTATGCCGCGTTCGGCGCGTCCCGGTTCGTGGCGATTGCGGGCCTCGGCCTGATGTTGTTCTTGGCGCGCCACGCCCCCGTCGCTGCCGCTCCCCCCCGGCTCGTGTTGCTCGTGGTGGTGCTGGTGCTACTCGGGTATTCACGAGATCCTTTGGCGATACCTGGAGTCACGCCGCCGAGCGTCACGGTGCCGGAGGCGGTGCTGAGCGCCCTCGAGCGGCTACCGGCCCGACCCGATGGAGAGCGGCTCCGCGTCTACTCGTGGTTCGACCTCGGTGGGCTGCTCAGCTTCCGGATGGGCGACCGCGTCACGGTCTCCTTGGATGCCAGGGCTGAGCTGGCTTATCCGCCCGCGCTGCGTGACTCGCTCACCCTCGCCTTCTCCAATCCCGAGGCCTGGGCGTCTGCGTGGCAGGCGTGGGCGCCCGACGCCGTGTTGACACCCCGGGAGGCCCCGCTCTGCCAGGGCCTGGCCGCGACGCCGGGTTGGTGGCCGCTCGCCGAGGAGGGCGGCTGGGTGCTGCTCGCGAGGTCCATGCGCTCGGAACCGCTTTATTATCCTTGTCTTTCGATAGCTGAACGTGTTCGCCGATGCCGCGCCGAGCCAGACCGCGCAGCGGCCCGGGAGCTGGTGGATCGGGTCGCCGTGCGCGTCGATGCGGGTGGCGCGATGTTGGCTGGCGCCCTCACGTTTGGGTGCCTTGGCGAGAGCGACCGGGCCCTGGAGCTCCTGGACCTCGCCGCGGTGCGAGATCCCCGGGACGCCGCCGTACACGAGGCGAGATGGCGCGTGCGTCAGGCGATGGGGCAGGCCCGGGTGCGGGACGCGTGGTGGTTGGCCTGGTTCGCGCCGGCGCGGCTCGCCGCGGCCGAGGGTCACTGAGCGAGGGTCGATCTCGCGGATGGAGGCGGCGCAACGACGGGTTATCATCAGAGGATGATCTTCCTCCTGGGTGTGAGTCTGGTGATCGGCGCCGACACGCTGACGCTCGCGGACGGGGTCTGGCACCCGGTCGTGGTGCTTGCGCCTCGGTTCGAGTGGACCGCCCCCGATCCCCTGTTGCGCCGGGCGGGGGGAGGCAGCTTCGGGCTCGACCGGGCTCGTCTGGGGGCCGTCGGCGGCCTCGGCGACCCGACCGCGCTGAGGCTCGGAGGGCGAATCGAAACTGAGCTCGGGCAGACGGGGTCGGACGATCAAGCCATCGGCCTTCGTGATGGTTGGGTGGAGCTTGGTTATTCACCGCGAGTCGGCCTTCGCCTTGGGCTCCAGGAGGTGCCGGTCAGCCGCGCTCGGCGCGCCGCCGATAACGGCGCCATGCTGCCGGACCCGCCACGGATCGTCGGGGCGCTCCCGGATCGTGAGCTTGGCGCCAGCCTCAAGGGCGTGCTCGGAAACCACGTGCTCGACTATGCCGGCGGTGTCTACGGCGGCGCCGGTCTCACGCCGAGCGACGATGGGACCTTCCTTTTTGCGGGGTCGTTGGTCTGGTCTCCGCTCGGCGCGCCGGACCCTTCAGAGGAGCTGGTCGTTCCGGGCACCGCGTCGGGCTTTTCGGTTGGATGGTCCGCACTTTATGAGATCGAGGGAGTGCCGGGCGAACGCAGCGCCACGTGGGCGAATGTGCTCGAAGGCGGCGCGCATTGGGGCTATCTGTCGGTCAGCGGGGAGGGGCTGTGGGGTATGACCGACCGCGAGAACCCCGCCGTCACCGACTCCGTGAGCTGGGGCTGGTACACCCAAGCGTCGGGCAACCTCGGTTTCGTTCCTGTTGCACGCCGCGCGCTCCGCCACGTCTTTGTGCTTGGGCGTCTGCAGGTCTTCGACCCTTACATCCCGCTGGCGATCCTGCCGCCGCTCACCGATCCCCTGGATCCCACTCAGTCGACCTTGAGCTACGCCCTGGGCCTGGGTGCGGCGTTGGGGCCGCCTTTTGAGCGCGGTGGGGGGAGCGCACGGGCATCGGTCACCTGGAACCGACGACGTGAGCTCGAGGGGCTGAGCTATCGGAACGACGGACTCGTCGTGTCCACGCAATTGAGCTTCTGATGTGGTTTTTTCTCCTTTCGTGCGACCCGTACCCCGAACGCCCCCTGGCGGCCCTCGTGGCGGACGAGCTCTTCGTTTCGTCCAAGGGGTCGGCGCTCTGTTCGTCAGAGGTAGAGGTTCCAACGGGTATTCTCTCGGTGGAGGCCCCGGTGCTCGCGACCCCGCACGTCGAGGTCTACGGCGGGGCACCACTGCCTTTTGCGGTCCACCTGGGGCTGCCTTCGCGAGATCCCTCCGCGACCATCTCGATGTTGTGGCGCACGGACCTGGGCACGGAGGCGAGCGTGGTCGAGATCGGCCTCGCGGAGATCTGGCCCGCTGGGGTGGTCCATTATTCAGGAGCAAGCTTTCTTTATGGCTCTGGCGTGGTCGGTGAGGGCGAGTACCGGCAACATGAGGTCCGGCTCTGTTCCGGCCTCAGCCCGGCCACCAGCTACACCTACCGGGTAGGCGGCGCGGGCGCGTGGTCGGAGCCCTACACCTTCCGCACGGCGCCCGCGAAAGGTTCAACGGACGCTTTTCGTGTCGCATTCCTTGGCGATTCGCGAGATGACGTGGAGACCTGGGCGGAGGTGGCCGCGGCGATCGCGGCGAGCGCGCCGGACTTGCTGGTCTTTTCCGGTGACATGGTGGGCACCGGTAGCAAACAAGAGGAGTGGGACGCCTGGTACAAGGCGTCGGGCGATCTCTTTGCGCGGGTGCCGCTGATCGCTGCCCATGGAAATCACGAGTTTCTGGCCCAGAACTACTTCGCCCAGCTCGGCCTTCCGGGTAACGAGGAGTGGTTTGCCGTCGATTGGGGCGATGCGCTGTTCATCACCCTCAACGACACCGTGAGGAATGCCGAAGAGATCGAGATAGAACAACCTCAGTTTTTGATCGATGAGCTGAGTGCCACCCGGGCAGGATGGCGCCTGACCAACCACCACCAGCCGGTCTACACGGTGAGCGGCAGCCACGCGTCGCGCGAGGACCTGCGGGCGGACTGGGCGGGCATCTGGGAGGAGTGGGACCTCGACGTCGACGTCGCCGGCCACAACCATACCTACGAGCGGAGCGTGCCGATTCGGGGGGGGATCGAGGACCCACAAGGTACAACCTACTTGGTGAGCGGTGGCGCGGGCGCGCCGCTCTATACGACGGTGGAAGCCTGGTGGTATGGTGCGGTCGCCAATCCGACGTACCACTACGTGCTCGCCGACTTCAGCTCGGAGAGCGCCGATTTTGTCGTGAGGGACCTCGCCGGCAACGTGATCGACCAGTTTCAGCTGCTGCCCTAGATGACCTCGGCCGAAGTCCTGCGGACTTCGGCGGCCGCTTCGCGCCTGCGCCTTCGGCGCCGAGGTCGTTCCTGGAGGGGGAGCCTCCGCTCCCCCTAGCGGCTTCGCCGCACCCCCTCCCGGTCGCTTCGCGCCCGGAGCCGCACGCGTCTCGGCACAACCAACAGCCCCAAAACCTCCGTCGCGCGCGAGGTCGGGCACAGACGCGGTCGGGATCGTTCCGCGCACAATACCGCGAGTTGGACGTGATCCCTTGACGAGTCCAGGGTAGACGAGGACCGCCCGGCGAGAATTTAGGCTTCTGCCGGGCGGGAGTCCTACGTGGTGACGGCGTATCGCGAAGCGGGCCGAGATGTGAGTGAGGGGGCGCACCGCCTGCTCGCGGTGATGCACCTTCGAGAGCGAGAGTCCTACGAAGAAACGGCGGAAGAGGTGGCCGCTCACTACGGATTGTCGCGTGCGCGGCTCTACGAGTTGGCCAACCGGGCGGAGTCCTTGCTGGAGCCCCAACGCCCCGGCCCCAAGCCTGGCGCCCGGACGGTGGTGTCGCTCGAGGTGGTGATCCGGGCTCAGGCCGAGGTGATCGCGCTCCGGGACGCCGAGATCGCGCGGCTCGAAGCGGAACTCGCCGACGCGGTGCGCGTGGGTTCACGGCGACGGGACCAACTCAACCTGGTGTGTGCTGGACGCGGCGTCAGTCTGCGTGGAACCCAGGAGATCTTCGAGGTCGCATGGGGTTCTTCGCACACGCCGCCGCTGGAGGACCTCCAGCGGCGACGCCGGCACCACGGGGAGCAGGCCCGCGCCGTCCTGGAGCGCGTTGAGCGGGAGGTCGGCCCCTCGTTGGAGTACGTCGCCGCCGATGAGATTTACCTCCACGGGCACCCCGTGAACGTTGTGGTGGAGCCACGGTCGGTCGCGATCCTGGGGATCGCGCGATGGGAGAGCACGACCGGCGAGGACTGGCATCTCTGGCTGACGCCCTATCCCGCGTTAAAGTTGCTGATCAGCGATCTGGGTGCTGGACTCGTGGCCGGGGCCGAAAAGGCAGGGGTTCCCCATCAGGCCGACTACTTCCATGAGAAACGCTGGTGGGACAAGCATCTACTCACTCCATTGGCCAAGGTCGCCGACCGAGCGTGGGAGGTCCGTCTCTACGCCTGGGAGGGCGCCACGCGGGTGGAGGGCCCCGGACGTCGGATCAGCGCTCGGAGTGTCGCGGAGGCCGAAGCGGCGAGTGACTCGGCGGACGCCGAGTTCTTCGAGGCATGTGCAATCTTGGACGTGGTCGACACCCTGTTCCAAGCTACGGATCCTGCAACTCGAGGGCTCTGGACGCGGGAGGGCGAGGCGCGGGTCGGTGCCTCGGTGCTCGTCCGGCTCGGTGCGCTCACCCACGCCGTAGCGAGGCGCGCCGCCCGCCATTTCAAGAGGTACAGTCATCGATACTCGGCATGGCACCAGATGTTCGACGCGATCCCGGTGCAACTCCGATGCACGCCCGCGAACCCGGATGCCGCCCAAGCGAAACGCCGCGAGGTGATCGCAGACCTCCTCCAGGTGTGGGACCTGGAACGGTCCCTCCAGGGCGAAGAACTCACCCGCCCCGAGATCACCGTCGACGACCTCGACCGGAGGATCCGTCGTTTGGAGCACCGACTCCATCGACACTGTGCGAATCTCCCTGAGGTCATCGTGTCCCTCAGGCGCCTCCTCAAGTATCCTCCTCGATCCTCGTCGGCCGTGGAGTCCATCAACAGCCTGTTGCGTACCCTCCAGACCACCCACCGCAACGTGACCGATGAGATGCTGGCCCTGAAAGCGCTGTCCTGGAACCTCACGCGGCGTCGGTATGCCAATCGAAGAGGTCACCGAAGCCCGTACGAGATGCTGGGGGTCAGGCTGGGGCGACCTGAGCAGCGGTGGTACGACATCCTGTTCGACGAGGAGGCCAAAGCCGCGGCGTAGAAGTACGACAATCGTCGGAAAGCTGACGGGCGCCAGGGCGGCGCCCGGTGCGGAGCGGTACGCCCGCGGCGACTGGCTGGGGAATTTCGTTTACACTGAGGGGCAGTGTTGGAACGATCCCACGCGGTCGTCTCGAAGATAGTCTCGAAAGCCGAGTATAAAAGTCCATTTTTCGAAAGCCGATTCTCGACGGCGGAGCTCGAAGGTCGACCGCCGATCAGGACGCTTCCGTGTCGCGCTCCTCGCCGGCGGATCTCTGCGATGCGCGGCGTTTCAGTTAAGACGACCGCGTAACGGGAGATGAGCGCTTGACCCGGCCAGCGTCAACTTCCCTTCCCCCGGGAGAACGGGAGGTTCCCGTCGCGAGCCCAATCCGTCAATCCCCGTTCGTCAACGGAGGAGCGGCTGAGGCGATGTCTTATACGTCGTACTTCAACAAGTTCATTTTTTTCTAACAAATACAGCAACTTACGTGACCCTATATAGGATCGTCCTGAAGTTGTTCGAGCTGGCCCAGGCAGGCCTGCACCCGGGCCAGGGCCTCGTCGACGACCGCGTGATCGTGCTCACGCCCCAATGAGAAGCGCACCACGGAGCCGGACCAGCCCATCGCGGCGAGCACCGGCGATGGGAGTGGCGAGCCCGAGGCGCACGCAGCTCCGGCCGAGACCGCGACGCCGCGGAGGTCAAGGTGCATCACCAGGTCCGCGGCGTTGACGGTGCCGAAGCTGGCGGCGACCGTGTTGGGCAGGCGGGCCGCGCCGGAGCCGACGATCCGGCCACCCAGCGCGCAGAGACCCGCCTCCAGCCGGTCTCTCGGGCCGGGGTTGAATGGGCCGAGGGAGGTGAGCCGGCGGGCAGCGGCTCCGAAGCCCGCGATCAACGCGGTTGGAACCGTGCCGGCGCGTCGCCCTCCCTCCTGGGCGCCACCTCGATGGAGAGGGGCCAGTTTCCGGCGGGGCGCGACCAGCAGGGCGCCCACCCCAGGAGGGCCCCCGAGCTTGTGTGCGGACAAACTGATGGAGAGCCTCGTGCGATCGACCGGGAGCCGCAAAGATACCCGGCCCGGGGCCTGCGCCGCGTCGATGTGGACCCAGCGGCCGCCGGCGCAGCGGGCCACGGTGTCGATCGGCTGGAGCACGCCGGTCTCGTTATTGGCGTACATCACGGCGATTCCGTCGATGGTGTCGGACACGTCGAAAGGGAGCACCCTCCCCTGAGCGTCTACCGGCAGCTCCTCCTCGCCCCACGCGCGTACGGACGGGTGTTCCACTGCGCTCACCGCCCAGCGTCCCGAAGCGAGCACGATTCCGTTCGCCTCGGTTGCGCCCGAGGTGAACACCACGCCGCCTACGGGCCAGTCGCACAGCGACGCCACGGCCTCACGCGCCTCCTCGACGGCTTCGGCGGCTTCGCGGCCCCAGACGTGGGCTGAGGAGGGATTTCCCGGGGGCCCCAACCACCGAAGCATCGTGTCGCGGACCTCGTCGTCGAGCGGCGTGGTGGCGTTGTGGTCGAGGTAGATCCTGGATGTCATGGAGAGAGCCGATCGGAGAGCCGCTTCAGGGTCTTCGGCCCGATTCCCCGTACCCGGTCGAGCTCAGCGGCGTGCTGATAGGGCCTGCCGGCGATGATGCGCTGGGCGAGCGCGGGGCCGATGCCCGGCAGCGCCTCCAGCTCGGCCTGGGTGGCCCGGTTGACCGAGACCCGTGGTCGCGGCGGCGGCAGGGGCGACGCCGGGGCGGCCGGAAGGCCCGCGGTGAGGGCGGCTGGTGCGTCGGCCTCGGATGGATGGGGTTGAAGTAAGGGTATCCGCGGCCGGGTAGGAGGCGCCTCGACCGCGCCGAGCAGGAGCGCGAGCCCCAACAGCAGCGCGCCCCGAGCGCCGCGGACCAGGAGCGCGGTCAGCATGCGGGCTCAACAAGCGCGAGCACACGCGCCGAATTGGGGCCCGTCGCGACGATCCGCGCGGATCGACCGGAAGCTTCGAGCTCAAGATCGAGCTCGAGCCGGTCCGCCGGCCACAGCTCGGGCGCGCGCTCGGGCCACTCTACGAGCCACAGGTAGCCGCCGGGGATCTGGTCGGCGATGCCGAGGTTCTCCGCCTCGTCCGCACGCGTGAGGCGGTAGAGGTCGACGTGCTGGATCGGCGGCCGGGCGTCGAGGTACTCGGCGACCAGGATGAAGGTGGGGCTGGGGACGGGGCCGACTACGCCCAGGCCGGCGGCAATTCCTTGGGCGACCCCGGTTTTTCCGGCGCCGAGCGGACCACGGAGCCAGAGGGTGAGCCCTTCCGGGGGGAAGGCGCGGCGGATCGCCGACGCGAGGCCCTGGCCCAGGCGGGCGGTCGCGTCGGGGTCGGGCAACCAGGCGGTGTACATGGCCGGTGAGTGAGCCACCACCGGACCGTTGTCAAGGGGTGGGTTTTCTCGGCGCCGAAGAAGTCGTATACTCGCCGACCGAACGGAGGGGCAGGCGGATGTCGTTGTTCTTTGTGGTGGCTCTGGCGTGTAGCGGGGAAGAGGCGGCCAAAGCTGCGGATGTGATGCTGGGCACCATCACCGCGGAGCGCGCGGGAGAGAGCGGGATGCTCGAGGTACAACGTGCGTTTACCTACCAGGCAGACGGGCTGGCTGCCCTGTTCACCACGCCTCACGCTGAGGCCACTTGCGAGGACGCCACGGCTTTCCTGGACAACAGCTCGGGTGGCAGCGGCGAGCGCGCGTGGGAGCCGAACACTGTGTTCGTCAGCGGCCGCTGCGCGAGCTTCACGGTGTTCCAGGACTACGACGCTGCGGGCACCACTGTCGACGACGACGTGCTTGGTGCGATCATCGCCCTGAACTGCTCGATGGACGAGGGCGAGTGGGAGTACGACGAGGACGAAGAGACCTACTTCTACACCGGGCCGTACTGGCAAGGTTCGCCCAAGTCGGTCGACCGCGGCGCGACGGCACCCTGGTCTGCGTCGCTCACCGGTGGCTCCGGGGCCGCGGCGACGTGGACCTTGGAGATGCACGACTACGACGGCGACTGGACCTATGAGAACCTCGAAGAGGCCCCTGCGAGCGGCACGGTGAGCGGCGGCGGGAGCGCCGAGTGGTGTTCGGGTTTCGCCGAGCTGGCACAGTTCGAGATCGCCGCCCTCTGACAGGGTGGGGACGGCATCCAGTCCCCGGGTCAGGTCGGTGACTCTCCGTAGTATTCAAGGTACCATCTGACAAAGCGGAAGATGCCCTCTCGGAGCGACGTGGACGGCACAAAGCCGGTGGCCGCCGCGAGCGCGCTGCTGTCGGCCCACGTGGTCTGGACGTCCCCCGCTTGTTGGGGATGATCGACCCTTCGCGCCTTCCGCCCGAGCGCCGCCTCCAACGCGTCAATGACCTCGTGAGTGCCGACGGGGGCCTGATTGCCGACGTTGTAGATGCGAAAAGGCGCATCGCTCCGGTCGGGGCGCGGGGCCTTCGGGTCGAAATCAGGATCGGGGGCGGGCACCGTCTCGGAGAGGCGGCGAATCGCTTCGACCACGTCGTCGACGTAGGTGAAGTCCCGTTTGAGCTGGCCGCCCTGGTAGACCTGGATCGGCTCGTCGCGCAGGATCGCCCGGGTGAAGCGGAACACTGCCATGTCCGGTCTGCCGTAGGGGCCGTAGACCGTGAACAGCCGGAGCCCCGTGACCGGTAGGCCGAAGAGGCTCGACCACGCGTGGGCCATCACCTCGCCCGCTTTCTTTGTGGCGGCGTAGAAGCTCCGCGGATGGTCGGTGGCGAGATCCTCGGTGAACGGTAGCCGGCCATGATCGCCGTACACGGAGCTGGACGACGCGAACAGGAGGTGTGGAACGCCCTGGCGCCGGCAGCCCTCCAGCACCTGGGCCATGCTGTTGACGTTGGAGCGGACATAGACATCAGGGTGGTGGTCCCCGAGGCGGACCCCAGGCCAAGCCGCGAGGTGGATCACGCGCGCGAAAGGCTGGTCGAAAACGGTGGTGAGCACGGCCGGATCGGCGAGATCTGCGGCGTGGTGTCGGTAGTTGGGGTGCTGCAACAGGCGCGCGAGCCGGGCGTGCTTCAGCGCGGGGTCGTAGGCGCCGATCATGGCGTCCACCCCGACGACGTCGCGGCCTTCGTCCAGGAGGCGCTTACAGAGGTGGTAGCCGATAAATCCGGCGCTGCCGGTCACGAGGTGGCGGCCCAAGCTGTAGCGCACTCCCAACAGCGGCAGCTAACCTCGGTGGCGCGGCCCTACCATGCCGGGGGGCGGGTGAGCCGGATCGGTTAGTCGTTCCTATGGCTGTAGTGCTCCCCACGTTTTCCACCCGAAGTCGCGTCCACGCTCCCGTCCCCGCCCGTGTCGATGTCGCCGTGATCGGCGCTGGGCTCGGGGGCCTCGTCGCCGCCGCTCGCCTCGCCCGAGCCGGGCGCTCGGTCGCCGTGTTCGACGGGCACTACGTGGCCGGCGGTTGCGCCACGATGTTCGTTCGAGGTCCGGCGGAACGCCGATTTTCCTTCGACGTGGGAGTGCATTACGTAGGAGACTGCGGCCCGGAGGGGCGCTTACCCACCGTGCTCCGCGAGTCGGGCGTGGATGTCGAGTTCCGGTCCTTGGACCCCGATGGTTTCGATGAGCTGATCTTCCCGGACCTGCGCTTCCGCGTGCCCGCCGACCGGGATCTGTTCCGTGACCGGCTCGTCGCGATGTTCCCTGCTGAAAAACGGGGCATCGACCGCTATCTCCGGCTGCTGCGCGAGGTGGACCACCTTGGCCGGCCAGGGGCGCCGCGTGGTTGGCGGCAGCTCTGGGACGCTACGGTCCATGGGCGGCTCGCCGCGGTCAACACGGCGGTCTCCGCCGGAGAGTTCCTCGACAGTTGCACGCGCGATCCCAAGCTGCGGGCGGTGCTGACCGCGCAATGGGGCAACTACGGGGTGGCGCCGGGCCGCGTGAGCCTGATGATGCACGCCGGGCTGGTGAACCACTTCCTGAAGGGCGCTTATTACCCGAAAGGGGGCGGTCAGGTCATCGCCGACGGCCTCGGTGCGGTGATCGAGGCAGCCGGCGGGACGATCCATCTCCGGCACCTGGTTGAAAAGATTGAGGTGGAAGGCGGGCGTGCCAGCGGACTCACGGTGCGGGGGCCACACGGGGAGGTGTGCCGGATCGCCGCGGACGTCGTGGTCAGCAACGCGGACTACAAACGTACGATGTTGGAGCTTCTACCCGATGGTACGGTGCCAGCACCCGAGCGGCGCAAGGTTGAGGACGCGGAGATGGCGGGGGCCATCGTGCTCGCGTGCGTCGGGGTGGAGGGCGATCTCGGCGCTCTGGGCATGCGCTCGGCCAACTACTGGACCTTCGACGACTATGACTTCGACAGCGCTGCGGCCGCGGCGCGCCAGGGCTCTCGGGCGATCCACGGCGCCTTCCTCACCAGCGCCACCCGGAAGGACCCCGGCACGCCGGGCCACGCGCCGGCGGGCTGCGAGACCCTGGAGGTCATGGGCTTTGTCGCGGGCGACGAGTCCGCATGGGGCGTAGCGCCTGGTGCCAGCCTCGGACCAGCCTACCGCCGCGAGGCGGTGTACGCCGAACGTAAGGCCGAGGTCGAGGAGGCGCTGCTCGCCAAGGCCGAGTCGGTGTTCCCGGGCCTGCGCTCGCGGATCGTGTTCCGGGAGGCCGCCACGCCACTGACCCAGAACCGGTACACCCGCGCGACGGACGGCACGTCGTACGGGCTCGCGGCGATCCCCACCCAGTTCCTGGGTAACCGGCCGGGCTTCCGCGGACCGCTACCTGGGCTGTACCTCGCCGGCGCGTCGACGCGTTCGGGGCACGGCATCTTGGGGGCGGTCGCGTCGGGCGCACAGGCGGCGCGCGCCGTCGAAAAGGACCGTCGCCCGGGCTGAGCGCGGCGCTCCTGCCGCGTTTCCGAAATCCCGCCCCGAGATCCTGTGGGGGTGAAGCGCCACGTCATCTGCGCGTCGGCGGGCGCCGCGGCGCGCTACGTTGCCCATTGAGGTGTGGATGGCCGAGAACATCGAGCAGGTGCTCGCTGAGCCTCGTGGCGGGCGGCGATTGACTGACCTGGTCACGGTCGTGTTGCGCTGGGCCCCCGGAGGGGCGCCGTTGCCGGAGTGGACGAGCCTGGAGGATGGAGCACGGGCGCTTGGCCTCCCCGAAGAGGCCGCGGCAGAAGCGCGGATCCGTCTCTCAGGCGAGGCGTTGGCCCGCGCCCACTGGGTCCTCGACGGCCTGGATGCGGGCGAGAGCTTGTTCTCCATCGTGAGCGGCGTAGGAACTGCCCTTCAGCTGTTCTACGACCGTATCCGTCGGGCCGAGCCGCAAGTCGCGGAGCTGGACGCCCGCCAGCGGGCGGACGCCGCGAACAAGTTTTTTGCCCTCGCCTGCGCCACGCGCTGGGCCTTCGGGGGTTCCCCCGAGGCGGGCCTCACCCGGCTGCAGGAGCTCCCGGCGGGGCGGGCCATGGTGGTCTGGTTCTCTGTGATTGAGGTTCTGCTTCCATTTTCGGACGAGCTTGCGGATGGCACGCTCCCTGCGCTGATGGAGGCGGAGCGGGCCCCGGCGCTGAAGCGGCTCCGCGCGGCGGTCGGAGAGCAGGCGGCGGGCGCCGCCGACGAGCTCTGGCCCGGACTGCTGGTGCTCTGTTCGGAGCAGGCCGGCGCGGCGAGCCGGCTACCGGGCGGTGTCGCGATGGTGGTGGGCAAGTTCTTGCCGAGCGTCGTCAACGCCGCGGAGATGGTCGGGGAGGTCGCCGCCGGCGCCCTCGACAGCCTGCCGGTCTACCACTACCTCGGCGCGCGACTCGTCGCAGAGGCGGCGTTGGTCGGGCCACTTCCTGAGCCTGCCCCGCTGCCGATCAGCGAGCCACCGCCCGTCGCGCCCCCGGCAAGCGAGCCCCCGCCCGTTTCGCTCTCGGTGAGCGAGGGCGCCGCCGCGACCGTGCCACCGGAGCTCGTGGCGGGCCAGCGGCTCCCGACCCTGACGCCGGTCGAAACCGAACCGGCTGAACCCGCGGCGCCGGAGCGGATCGGTTCGTCGCTCCCGCCCGAGGTGCCCCCCCCCCTCCCGCCGCCCCCCCCCCTCCCGCCGC
>CANKTH010000094.1 GCA_947486185.1 Deltaproteobacteria bacterium | reverse complement strand
TCCGCACCGCCTCCGGCCCGACGTTGGAGCGGAGCGGAGATCTCGCTGCGATCCTCAACGGGCTCGGCACCAACGACGTGCTCTTCATCGACGAGATCCACCGTCTGCCTCGGAACGTGGAGGAGGTGCTCTACCCGGCGATGGAGGACTTCCACATCGACATTGTGTTGGGCCAGGGGCCGGGTGCCCAGTCAGTAAGGTTACCCGTCCAACGTTTCACGCTCGTCGGCGCCACTACCCGCTCGGGTCTGCTCACGGCGCCGCTGCGCACCCGGTTTGGGGTCCACTGCACCCTCGACTTCTACAGCCCCGACGAGCTCGAGCTGATCGTGCTCCGAAGCGCAGGTAGGATGGGCCTGGTCATCGAAGGGCCTGCCGCGCGTGAGCTCGCGATGCGGAGCCGGGGAACCCCGCGTATCGCCAATCGCCTGCTCCGCCGGATCCGCGACTTTGCCGAGGTTCACGGCTCGGGACGTGTTGATCTGGGCATCACGCGGAGCGCGCTTGAGCGGCTGGAGGTCGACCCGCGAGGGCTCGACGCGATGGACCGAAAGATCCTGGATACTATCGGTCGGCGCTTTGACGGCGGACCGGTGGGGCTGGGCAACCTCGCGGCGGCGATTGGCGAGGAGCCTGACACCATCGAAGAGGTCCACGAGCCCTTCCTGATCCGCGAGGGACTCGTTCAACGCACCCCGCAGGGCAGGGTGCTCACCATCGCAGGGCGACAGGCCGCCGCCCTCCTGCCAAAAGGAACTTTGTTCCTATGATGTTCTTGCTCCTGGCGTGCTCTGACGCTGTGCTCCCCACGACTCAGCTCCAGGTCGATGGCCACACGATCCTCGCCGAGGTCGCCGACAGCGGCGAGGAACGCTCCCTCGGACTGATGTACCGGGACACACTGGGCCGCGACGATGGGATGCTTTTCGTCTACCCTGACCGCGCCTCTCGGAGCTTCTGGATGAAAAACACACGCATCCCGTTGTCGGTCGCGTTTGTGGACGATGACGGGACCATCCTGGAGATCGCCGACCTCAAACCCATGGATGATCGTCCGGTCGCCTCGGTCGCCGCTTCCCGGTTCGCCCTTGAGATGAATCAGGGCTGGTTCACCCAGAATCGCGTGGTGGTGGGGTCCAGGATCGAGGGACTTCCTCGATGAGCCAGCAGCATACCCTCGGCGGCACCTTCACCGTCCGGGGCACTGGGCTTCACTCCGGCGCGCAGGTCTCGGCGCGGCTGAGTCCGGCGCCGGCAGGCACCGGACGTGTGTTCGTAGCGGACGGGCAGGAGATTCGTAGCCTGGTCACAGAGGTTTGGAGCACCCAGCTCGCCACGACGCTGGGCGACGGCCGGACGCGAGTAGCGCTGGTGGAGCATCTCTCGGCGGCGCTGTACGCGTTGGGCATCGACAACGTCAAGGTCGAGGTTGAAGGTGGTGAGCTCCCCGTGCTCGACGGGTCCGCCCAGCCCTGGGTGGAGCGGCTGTTGCAGGTCGGCGTCGCGCCGCAAAACGCAGCCCGCCATCTCCTGCGGGTCACGCGGCCGGTCGAGGTGCAAGTAGGCGGGGGGTGGGCGCAGATCGAGCCCGCCGATCGGCTGAGCCTGGACATCGAGATCGACTTCCCGCATCCCGCGATCCGCGTCCAGCGGTGGACCGGCGTGCCGAGCCCTGCGGTCTTCGCCGAAGAGCTGGCATGGGCACGGACCTTCGGTTTTTTCGCGGACGCCGAGCGGCTCCGGGCTGCGGGCCACGCGCGCGGCGCATCTCTGGAAAACACCCTGATCTTTGATGAGGAGCGGGTGCTCAACCCGGATGGTGCTCGCGCCGCTGACGAGCCGGTGCGCCACAAGGCACTTGACGCGCTCGGCGATCTCTCCCTCCTAGGCGCCCGCCTGGTCGGCCGGCTGCGTACGCGACGGGCCGGTCATGCGGTCCATATTGAGCTTCTCCGCACCCTTCTGGCCACGGAGGGCGCTCTCGAGCCCGAGTGTGTTCACGGATGGCACCACGAACAGGCCGGTCTGTCTTGACACCGGCGACGCTAGCGGGCACGATACACGGAGCCGTCTACGGCGGCGGTCAACCCGGAGGTTTCATGAACTGGCGTCCTTCCCCCCGTCCCCGTCCTACCAAGTCCTGGCGTCCTTCCCCCCGTCCGCGCCCCACCAAGGGCTAAGACGGTCGCGGCCTTTGGGTCGCGCCAGGCAGAGGTCGCCGTAAAGGCGGCCTCTTTCCTTTTTTGGGCCACGTCTCGCCCCTCTGGAGCGCCGATGTCCCTCGCCCGCGCTACCGCGCCCGAAGGCGTACCCCCACTGCCGCCGGGGCCACCTTATGCCGCGTCCGAGCTCATGGACTGGCGAGGACTCAGGTTCAACCTGCCTCCTGGAGACGAACGTCTCCCGGCGCTGGCCGATGGGGGCGTCGAGCCGAGCGCGCCGCTGGCGAACCTCGCCGGCGCGCACGCGGCGTGGGCGACCTGGGCGGAGGGTATGGATTTCCTCGATCCCCAGAGCCCGGTCGCCGACCTGAAGGCGCTGGAGCAGGCGTTGTACCTCCACCACTGGGCGCCCTGGCTCGGCGCGGTGGCGTCCCCGCGACCCCCGAGAGTCCTGGACCTCGGCGGTGGAATCGGGCGCTTCACCATGCCCTGCCTCGACGCGGGTTGGGACGTCGAGCTGGTGGACCCGGACTTGGAGTCGCTGCGGCGGGCGGTCTGGCACGCCGCCGGGCGCCTGGGCCGCCTGGATGTGTCCTGGACCACGGGGGAGCGACTCCCTGAGGGTCCAGCCTTTGACCTGGTTTTTGCCGTCGAGGTGTTCTGCTACGTGGAGGAGCCCCACGCGGTCCTGGCCCGGGTGCTGAGCCGCCTGCGGCCGGGGGGACACGTGTTGTTTTCGGTGGAGGCGCGCCATGGGTGGGCCGCGTGTGGCGACGCCGCCCCCGGCACGCTCGAGGCTTTTTTGGACGACCAGCCGGTGTACGCGCCCGGAGATCGTTTTGTACGTACCTATACGGCCGATGACATCCATCAGCTCTTCGTCGGCGGAGCGGGCTCTGGCCGGCGCGGCGCGATCGAGGCGCTGCTGCCTACCCACTACGTGCTCTCGGGGCCTTTTGAGGCGGCCGCCGGCCCGGTGGACCTGCCACGC
This sequence comes from Deltaproteobacteria bacterium, assembly GCA_947486185.1. Lineage (GTDB taxonomy): Bacteria > Myxococcota_A > UBA796 > UBA796 > SXON01 > CANKTH01. The sequence goes on along the minus strand of CANKTH010000094.1, from coordinate 17,567 downwards.
CTGCTCGATCTGGAGGCCAGGCTACGAGGCCACCGGATCGCAGCGCCACTGAACCGCGCGTGGACCGGCGTCGTGCGCTACGATTGACGCATGCGCGTTGTCATCGTCCAGCCCCCCCGGAAGTACTGGCCCTACACCTCGGAGGGCGACAATTTCCTCCTGCAGCAGGCCCTCCCGGCGCTCGCTGCGCCGCTCCGGGAGGCGGGGGTCGACGTACACGTCATCGACTGTATGCCGCTTCACATCGGATGGCGCTCGCTGGCGGACGAGCTCCGCCGGCTCGACCCGGACATCGTGTGCTCGGGCGAAAACCACGCCTTGTACGCAAGCGAAGCGCTGAAGTTCTTCCGGCTGTGCAAGGACGTCGTGCCCCGAGCGAAGACGCTCGCGGGCGGCGGCCACTTCACGAACCTGGCACACAGGTACTGCAAGCCCGGCACGCCGATCGACGCGATCTGTATCGGTGAAGGCGAGATCACCATCGTCGAGACCGTCAAGGAATGGGCCAAGGCCAACCCCGATCTCAACCGGGTGGACGGACTGACGTGGTGGGACGGCGAGAAGATCGCGCGGAGCCGTCCGCGGCGTCTGGTGCAGAACCTCGACACCATCCCGATGCCCGCCTACGACTTGATGCCGATGCACCTCTACGGGCGCAGCCGGTACCTTTTCAGCCCGGGCGGCACCACCATTCACCACAGCCGCGGCTGCGTTTCCAAGTGTAGCTTCTGCGCCTGGTGGACCACCATGGCGGACCGGAAGTACGACGAGAACGGCAAGGCCCAGGTCTCGCCCCGCTGGCGCTCAAAGAGCGTAGATCGTACGTTCGAAGAGATCGAGCTCCTCTATCACAAGTACGGCAAGCGCTCCTACGTGTGGGTGGACGAGAGCTGGAACATCGACCCCCGCTTCAACGATGAGTTCGGCGACCGGATGATGCGAAGCGGCATGAAGACGAAATGGTTCGCCTTCATGCGCGCCGACTGTATCGTCCGGGACGAGAAGAAGGGCATCCTCGAGAAGCTTATTCGTGCCGGCCTTTCCCACATCCTGATCGGCGTCGAGCGCGCCGAGGACGACACCCTCACCGAGCTCGACAAACGGTTCTACACGGGCGGCGTCGCCGAGCAGGCGATCAACATCTTCAAGACGAAGTACCCCGAGGTTTTCATCCAGGCCACCTTCATCGTAGGCACCAAGGACGAGAACCACGAGTCCCTGGCCAAACAGGTGGAGATGGCGCAGCGGCTCCAGGTCGATTTCCCGGCTTTCCACCCAATTACGCCGGTGCCGGGCACCCCCATCTTCGACCAGGCGATCGCCGAAGGCGCGATCACCGAAGACGAATTCGACAACTTCGATTGGCTCACTCCGGTGCTCAACACCAAGTACATGACACGCCACGAGATCGGGCAGGCCCTATACGAGATGAACCGCAAGTTCGTCAACCCCAAATGGGCGTTGAAAGGGCTCACGAGCCGGGTCGCCTACAAGCGTGACATGTACATCTGGTTCGCGCTCGTGTCGGGATCGATGGCGATCCAGGCGCTCAAAGACAAGACCAACCCCTTCAACGTGGGACACTATCAGCAGCTCGTGACCCCCGAGTGGTACGAGACCTGAGAGGGCGGTGAACCGGCTCAGTCCGGGCCAGTTGCCAGGCCCACGCGGATCGCCAGTCGGGCGAAGGGGTTGTCGGCGGTGGCGTACCACCAGGCCTGGCCCTCGCGGTACCGGCGTACCTCGACGCTGATCTGGTCTTGAATGCCTACGAGCTCCTCTTGGAGCTTGAGCCGAGAGGCGTTGTCCCCCTCCTGCGCCACCAAAGGCTCGCTCGCCAGCGCGGTCCCGAGCGCGGTGTTCAGCGCTGCCGACGCGTCAATCCGGGCCTCCATGCCCGCTCCTCCTCGAACCACCCCCGCGAGCCTGTGCACCTCGGGAGCCGGCCCCCCGGTGAGGGCTTCAAGTTTGGAGGCCAGAGCGGCCTGACGCTCGAACGCCCGCTCCACCCGAGCCTGGGCCTCGCCCGTCACCGCGACCGCGTCGGACACCTTCTGCGCCGCCCAGCCGGTCAGGAGCGCCACGAGGAGGACCGCCGCAGCGACCCACGAGGCGAACTGCCGTCGCCGAAGGCCACGGTGCACCCTTTCGGTCTCCTCCGCGAACGACTGACGCGCACGCTCACGCACTCCTGCTCCACCCTACATGCCCGGCGACACCCGGGGGGAGCAGCCATGTGGCCCCAGAAATCATCGACCACGCCTATCCACCTATGTTCGAATGCGTGCGCTCATCGCACCGAGTTTCGGGGATTCAGTTAAGCCGACTCGTAGCCCTCGCTACGTGGAGGCCCATGGGCCAGCTCCTCATCTACCACGAACGAGATCGACGTCCGCGCAGTCTTTTCCGGGAGCTCGCCGAAGACGAGACGCTCACCTACTCGTACACGCAAGACCTCGGCCTGTTTGAGTCGGCGTTGAAACAACAGCATCACGACGCCTGCCTGCTCGTGCTGCACGCTGAGCCCTCGCCCGAGCTGCACCGGCTTCTGAGCAAAGCCCGGAGCCTGTTTCATTTTGGCGGGGCGATCGCGCTCCTGACGGAGCCGTCGCCCACCGCGGTCGCCAACCTCCTGAAGGTCGGGGTGCACGAAGTCTTTCTGGAGCCCGTAGGCCCCAGGCGCGTGCTCCTGGCGATCCACCACCACCTCGCCCATCTGGGGGGCTCGGCGATCCGCCGCGGCCCGTGCGACGAACTCACCCCCGCGGACTGCCAGCTCCTTAGTTTTGGTCGTATCGCACGAATTGCGCGTGACCGCCCCGGCGAGCTCTTTGTGGAGACCGGCCTCATCCTGCAACCCGGCGCGTCGCTCACGTTCACCCGGGAACTGCCAGCGCTGTTTGGCCTCGCTGAGCTCAGCTTCAAGGTCGACCGCCGCGAAGAGAGGAACCTCTATTACAACTATGCCTTCGGCTACTGGCTCTCCCACCCGAGCGACAGCCGTGTGCTCGACGAGTGGCCGCGGCTGATCGCCCAGTTCCAGGGCTCGTTCTCTACACCCAAGCCCAAGGTCCTCTGGGTGAGCGCCGGCCGGCCCGATTTCGCCGAACGCCCGCTCGTGCCGCCGGGCGTATCGCTACACCACGCCCGCTCCGGGACACTCAGTCATGCGCAGATGATGCGCCTCGATGCTCAAATTATCGTGGTAGACACCACGGACCCAGAGGGACTCCAACACATCGAACGTTGGTCCCGCACTGAGGTGCACACGCTGGTGCTGAGCACCACCGGCACCCACTGGCCCCACTGGGATCCCAACGCGCCCGACGCACATGCTCGTTGGGAAGAGCTCACCCGCCCAAGCCTCAGCCTGCTCACCGATCGACCCGACGACGACGTGCTCTACCCCAGCCGGGACGCGGCCTTTTCCCGCTGCACCCTGTCCATGCCGGCCCGCCTCCGCGCGGTCGGTGCCAACGGGTTTGACGTCGCGTGTGCACGCGGGATCGCGGTGGACTCGGTGGTGGAGCTCACGGGCGTGCCGCTGGGCGCTCGCGAGAACCTCGGGTTTTATGGACGGGTGGACGACCAAGAGCTCATCGCCGGCAGCGATCAGCACCGCCTCCGCTGCGAGGCGATCCCGATCACCGACGAGCCCTCATATGGCCTGGGCCGCGCGACCCGCAGCATCCCCATCACTGCGGCGTCTACCGGGAGCATGACCACCGAGGGCTGGGGCCGCTCGGCGTGGCTGATCTTCGGCGTCATCGCTCTGTTTCTCGCCGGGCTCGCGCTCGCATCGTGGCTGCGGCCGAAGCCGGAGGTGCCCGAGGAGACCATGGGGATGGAGGCGCTCTTTCAGGGGCTGCGGCAGGCTTTTGACTGAGGGGTTGGGACGGGATGAGCTCATCGTTCCCGGCCGTCCTCGCACGCTACACCCACGGGCCTCGCCTCAAGGCGAAGTGTAGGCCCGGCTTGGGGGCGTGGCTGTGCTTCAGCTGGACCGCCACCAATTCTACACTCGCGCGCCCGGGCCGGGCTTCCCGCCCTTGACCCGTCGACTCGGTCCGGCGGCGCTAGCTCATTTACCCAAAATCTATCAAACCCGCTAGCCAGAATCTTGACCGGGGCATTCGCCCCGATTAATAAAGCCCTCGTGTACCGGGCTAGCCAGCACCTGGAGCGGTCATACGGCCGTTGTTCGTCACCCGGGTGCTTGGAGGGTCTCATGCGTGGGCACGGATGCATACAGTTGGGGGTCGGGCGGTGACTCCCCCCAGTGTCAACGCCTTCCTCGGAACAATCGAACAACACCCTCCTCGTGCTGGTGTCACGAGGCGCTCCCTCGCACCACCTTCGGAATGGATCGGGCGCGACTCGGGGCGCTCGGCGTTGTGTGAACTTCCGTCGGATACGGCAGCGCATGTAATAGGAGAAATATAGGTATTATGACGGGAACATTGTACACATATGCTCGCGGCAGCTCTCTGGCGGCAGCGCGAGAGGTGAGTGGGCTGGTTCGGCGGACAGCGTCCGAGATGGCCCCGGTCCCGATTCTTGACGAGCGTACGCATTCTTTTGTGCCCTACGACCGGCTGATCGCGATCGTCGCGCGCGGTAGCGTCGAGATGGGCGAGGCGCAGGCTATGGCGATGCGCTGTATCAACGCAACGGCGGGGCTGATTGGGCCCACCGTGAGCATCCTGGTGCCTGTCGCGAGCTACGCGAGCTTCACCGGCAAGCCACACCGCTTCCGCCACCTCCGGACACGTGTGGTTCCTTACGAAGAAGGGGACCTCCGCAGAAGGCTCGACGAGGAGATCCGCCTTTTGTCCGCAGTACGACACTATCGACTGGTCGGACGAGACGACGCAATCCGAAAGGCCAGGGTGTGGTTGGCGGATCCGGAGGCGCATGAGCTGGCGGTCATGGGCCACCGCGGCGTCGGCAGCACCGTGTTCGCTGAGAGTGTGCTTGAAGCGCTCTCGACGGGCTCCGACGTCGCCGCTCCCGGGGATCGGACTCCGTTCCCGGCGACCGCATACCACAAGTGCTGGACACGGGACCGAAGTTCCGAGTTGCACGGAGCCTGCGCTCTGCTGAGCGAGCTCCTCGAGGCTCGTGTCGGTTCCCCGGAGGGCTACGCAGCCGACTGGCTCGCCAGCCAGAACGTCTCCGATGCCAACTCGGCGTGTGCGCGTGCGTTAGCTTGGTTCCGCCGCCTCGGCCTCAGGGTCGACCTTCCCGACGAGGTGCACCCTTCGACTCAGAGCGAAGCCGAAGAGTGGGTGAGGGACTTCTTCAGGCACTCCAAACTCGTTGTCATGGTCGACGACTGGCCGTTGCTTGACCGCGCCTCCGCCCGTCTTCTCCGCGCAGCGGCGAACGCCGAAGGCAGCGAGATGCGCCTGATCGCGACGCACCGGCTGGAATCGTCGACCAGTGAGCTCTCGGGGCAGGGAGCAGTAGCGTCGGATGGGTCGCGGTCCCACTACTCCATGTCGACGGGGACCGGGCCAGAGTGGCGTGGCTCAATCAGACTCAGCGCCCTCAAACCCACCGATTTGAACAAGGTAGTGGCGGCGCTCCGGCAGACTGGGGCAGATCGCGCCGTCTTGGCCCCGGCCACCCGAATCTCGGCGAATCGGCTGGTTCCAGCGGATATCAAGCTGCTGCTCTTGCTTCGGGCGCTCTGCCGCGAGAATCGTCATCGTGCGTTTGACGAGTCGCTCAATCTCACCGACGCCGCCACCCACGGGCTCGCGGGCGATCTCCCCCAGCTGGCGGTCTGCGCGCTCGTCGACGGCTGGTTCGGCCCCAACCTACTCAAACAGCCGGGATCGGAGGTCGGGACGAGCCGGTCAGAGGCCATTTACACCTCCTTGCATGGGGCAGTGGGACGGGACTTCTGGCTCGACAGAGCCGCCGCCGAGTGGATGGAGGCGATGGCGAAAGTCGGGCTTTTCACGCGCCGGATCGACTCAGCACACCCCTTCCGTTTCGCCCAAGAGTCCTTCCGCGAGCAGGTCCTTGCACACCAGCAGCACCTCGCGCCCCATCAACAAGCAAATGCTGCGCGGGTCGCCGCGATCGGCCTGCTCAATGGTGGCGCCGACCTGCCCCCTGACGAAGCCGTGTACTACGCCGGGAAGCTCCTGCAGGAGTTGCGGGTGCCTCACGCGCCCGCCTCGCAGATCCTGCTTCGCGCTGGTAAGCAGGCGTTACACGCGGGCCGGCCGTTAGCCGCGCGCGCGTTTGGGCGCGGAAGTGTTCGTGTCGAACGGGATGATCGCGACGAACTACAGGCGGCGGTTGACTGTCTCTCCCTCAAATACGAAGTGTGGGCCCGGAGCGGGGTCCGGCCGCAAGTCAACGAGGACGCGCCGGAATTCCTCGTGTTCAACCCGTCGAGCATCATGGAGTTCAACGCGGATTTTGACGCACTCATTCCGCCCCCTGAACAGACGCTCGAGCACCAACTGTTGCGCCACACCACGCTCGCGTATCTGTCCGAAACCCTCGATTGCATGGAAGAGGGCAAACAAGCCGCAGGTCGGGCGCAGGCGATCATTGACGCGCTGGGCGTCGCCGCCGAGCTGCACCCGTCGGGGGCCACTCCCGCCGAAGTGCTGGGAGTCGATGAGGCCAGGTTTCGCGGGTACGAGCAGGCAATCGCCGGGGTCACTGGCCGAGTTCTTTCCAAGACTGGCGCGCTCATGGCCTGGAACGGCCCCGACAGCAAGGCAAACCCGGACGCTCAGTACGCCGTCGACGCGCTCGATCGATTTCACGAAATTGCGTACGATGGCGGCGCAGATCAGCACCGAGAGCTCTCGAAGAGCTACAACCAACTCGGCTGGGCCCTGTGGCGCACTGGCCATCGTCTCAAGGCGCAGGACTGCCACCGGCAGGCGCTGCGGCGCGCCGAGCTGGCGTACTCCGGCACCACCCCAGACGAGCGTGACCGTCATCGTGAGCTGTGGGCACGCCTGGGGATCGCGCACACGCTGTCCGATTCTCTGGGCAGGACCGGCGCTGGCCGGATGGCGAGACAGATCCTCGCCGCCACATCCCTGCTCGGCACGACAGGCCTGCTTGACCGGCGTGCGGGGTTCAACCTCCTCCATCTCTCAGGTTGTCTCTATTTCCGTTACGGCGCGGATACGCAGGCCGCCCGCATGTTTTTTACTGAGGCCCTGCGGGTTCTCGCCGACTCGGGAGTTCGGTGGGAATCACTTGGTACCCGCTGCTGCGTGCACGAGCTCGCGCTCGAAGAGGTACATCAGGAACGTCAGGCTGGTCTCAAACCGGACACTGCCGGCATCATCGCCGATATCCTGGAGAGCCTGGCTCTGGCGAAGGCCCTGGGGGCGCTCCGCGAGCGAGGGAGCTTGCTGCGACTGCTCGCCCGGGCCTATCGGCTTGGCGGCCTGTTGGAAGAGGCAAAGAACGCCTCGCGTCAGGCGCGAATCGGCCTTCGGGCCTCTGGCGCCCGTTACGAGTGGTCCCTCGCTACGATGGAGTATGGCAGGGCGCTCAATGAGGAGGATCCTGAGTGGATCACCCACAGAGCGAAGGAGCCGGAGGTGAGGGTAGCTCTGGTTCAGTGTGCGCTTTTCCTCGCGAACCAACGATGGACGCGGGCGTTTGACGACTTGCGCCATGACTTTCCGGGGTGCCTGGGCCCAGATGGCCAACGGGCGTTGAGTAGCTTTGACGAGATGGAAGCCGGCCGCGTGGTTCGGCGTCAAGAAAACATGAGGAGCGAAGCTACGCTTTGCAATACCTGGAACGCGAGAATCGCTAGCTTGTTCCGCGGCAGCGGCAGGACCGTCCCGAGTGACCTGCCGTTGTTGATGCAGCTCAGGGCACCGTCCCGCGCTACTGCGGAGGGTTCCAGCCGGGGCCCGCTCTGATCCGCGGAGCGGGGCCGCGCCGCAGCCAACCCGTGGGCCGGCGGTGGCGTCCGGCGCGAAGTCGGACACAGACGCGGTCGTCTCGAAGATAGTCCCGAAAGCCGATTCTCGACAGCCGAGATCGAAGGTCGACCGCCGATCAGGACGCTCCCGTGTCGCGCTCCTCGCCGCCGGATATCTGCGATGCGCGGCGAGTCAATCTAGTAGAGGCTGGGCACAGCAAGCTGGGACGCGGGACGCGGCCTACGGCGCCCACCCGCCTGAGCGGCCTCGAGCACGCCGATGATCTCGCCCCAGTCCGGGCGCTTCTGAGGATCTTCGTGAATACAAGCTCGAATGAGGCTGCCGAGAAAACACCCCGACGTCACGTCGGCACCGCGGGTTCGGGGGGAGCGTCGGGGATCCGAATGACCCGGGCCCCGGCGGTGCTCGCCGTCCCCAAACGGAGAGTCGGTCGAATCGGCTTCCCGGGCCGGGCTCTTCCGTGTCACGGCTTCAAAAAGGGTGGCCCCGAACTGGTAGACGTCGATCTTCATCCACTCCTGGAGCTTGAACCCGTTCTTTGGCGGGAGGTCCTGCTCCGGCGCCCAATAGGCCATCGTGCCGATCCGCATAACTGTAGACGCACTGTCCGAAGTAGACCTCGCGAGGCCGAAATCGAAGAGCACCGGATCACCATTGGGGCGAAACCCTACGTTACGGGGCTTCAGGTCCCGATGGACCACCTCTCTTCCGTGAAGATACCGAAATGCCTGGGCGATCTTCATGAACACCGCCGCCAGGCGCCTGTCGTCTCCGAGGTACCGCTGGCGATACAATGGACGGTGAATGGCCAGGTCCAAAGACGGGCCGGCGATGTACTCCATAGCAAGGTAATCCGACCCATGGCCGAGCTGCTTTACGATCCCCTCGTGGTCGAGGGACAGGAGCACGGCCGGCTCGCGGCGCTGCCTACGCTCACCCTGGGGACCCTGCTCATTCAAACGTTTGGGGACTTTGATCGCAGCCGGCCGTCCGCTATCGTCACAGCCGAAGTACACGCTGCCCTGCCCACCGTCATCCACCGCTGCGAGAAGCCACCATTCGCCCTTTCGAAGCATCGTCATCGGGGGATCCTATAAATCTTATAGGTTCCTATCTGCTGCGTCATTTCAAGTCAACTTGTAATTGTCTCAGCGTGCGTCAGCCCGCGGCGTCGCCGTCAACCGCCGGCACCGACGCATTATGGTGTTTCGATGCGCCGAGTGGCCTTGCCGTGGGGCCGGCGGCTCCGACGTCCGACGAGACGCAAACGGTCACCTACACCACCTCCCACGAGCTCAGGTGGACCGCGTCGTCAGCGCCCCATAGCCCGGACGTACAACAGCACCTCCGCGTCGCTCGCCGAGCGGGCGGTTCGCTCCAGCACGTCCGCCGGCACCCCCACAGCCCCGCGCGCTACGCCCAGCTGCGACTCGACGGCCGGCGGCGCCAACATCGACGGCCGCGCCGCCAACGCCCCGAGCAGGAACAGCGCCTGTTTCGGCCGCCCGGCCGCGAGCTCGAAGGCCGCGAGCGCCGCCAACGCCGCTGACCACCACACCCGGTGCAGGCAGGACGCGACCCCCTCCTCGATCGCCTCGAGACACACGTCGGTTGGGTCCTCGCCGAGCGCCACCATCGCCTGGCCCAGCCGCCCAAGCGCCAGAATCATGAAGCTGCGATCGTCGGTCAGCCGACACTGCCGAATCGCATCCTCCAACGCCGGGACTGCCTCCACCCATCGCCCGCCGACCAGGGTCAGCTCACCCAGGTGAACCGCGACGCGGCCCAGCGCACGGTCCTCCCGACATATCCGCCGGGCGGCGTGCAGGTCGGCCGCGGCGCCCTCAAGGTCACCAAGGCGGGTGCGCGTCACCCCGCGCACCGCGTACGAAAACCCCGCCAGGAACGCGTCGTCCACCGCCGAAGCGCGCGCGACCGCCTCGTCGGCCCACTCCAGAGCCATCATTGGCGATGGACCAAAGACATGGGCGATGGCGCCGTGTACGTACGCCGCCGTTCGCAGGGGCTCTGGCACCGATGCCAACATCGGCCGGAGTGCTCCGAGGTCGCGGCGCTGCGGCGCACCGGCGCCCGCGCCGATGAGCTCAACCGCCAATCCGAGACCGCCGTGCCCGGCGCGCTCCAGGGCGCTCGCAGCCACACCCAACGCCTCGACCAGCTCTTCGTGCCGATTCGCAAGGTCCAGATACCGATACAGCGCGGGGGCTGCCGCCACGAGGAGCTCATTTCGGCCCACGCGTATGGCGTTGAGCCACGCCGCGATCACGTCTGCGTGCACCGGACTCAGCCGATCCATACACAGCCGGGCGCTCAGCGTCCCTTGCTGCAGCATGGTCACGGCCTCGCGGAGCCGACCAAGCACCAGCTCCGCGTGGAGCGACCACGCCCGGTCACGGCGCTCCGGATCCAGCTCAAGCCGACGGCGCGCGTCCTGCCGGATCAGCGGGTGCACGTCAAAACCTGCCCCGGAACGGTGGACCATCGACGCGTCCACGAGCTGGCCGAGCGTCAAGAGCTCGGCGCCCGCCACCGTGGCGGCGGCGGCGCGGTCCAAAGCACCACAGAAGACCGAGAGGGCTTCGAGCACCCGGGCGGTCGCGGGGTCGAGCAGGCGCCAGGAGGTGTCCAGCGTCGCCTCCACGCTGCGGTGGCGCGCGGGCCCGTCCCGATCCAGCGCCCGCAGCAGCGCGTCGGACCGGTCGAGCTCTGCCACGATCTCGGCGGCCTCCAACAGCCGCAACCACGCGCACGAGAGCTCAATCGCCAGCGGGTTTCCGCCCACCCGCTCGCAGAGCTGCCCCAGCGCGGCCAGATCCTGCGCCTTGACCTCCCATCCGGGCCGGGCACGGCGGGCGAGGACGCGAGGTCCAACGCAGCTAGACCCTCGAGCGGTGACAGCGTCCAGCCGTGTTCATCACGCAGCCCGGGGCGCACCCGCGACGTCACCAACAGAGCCAGCCCAGGGCACGCCGCCAAGAGCGGCGGCAGGCGCGCGCCGAGCTCCGCGAGGTGCTCCGCGTTGTCGAGTACCACGAAGTTTGGGCCTTCACCGAGGTGATCGGCGAGCTCACGCCATGGCTCCGCGCCGCCCGACAAACGGTGCCCCCGCGCCGCGGCCACGGCCGCCGGCACCTCCGCGGGGCCCTCGATAGGCTCGAGGCTCACGAACGTCACCGCCCCCGAACGACGCCGCGCCACCTCTGCCGCGAGCACCGTCTTCCCGACCCCTCCCGGTCCCAGCACCGAGACCAGCCGAGCGCCGCCGGCAAAAAGTTCCATGACACCTGAAATATCTGCTGACCTACCGACGAGGCCCACGCTCGAGGGCAACGCCGGGCGCTCGGTGATCGTTGGTGTCGGTCAGCTGCTCGACCACGCCGCTCTTGTGCTCGAAAGAGCCGAGATCGAGGTCAAGCCGACCGTGCGCGAGGTGTACAGCCATGCCCACCCCTTATTCGCCGCCGCGGCGCCGGTCGGTGACGGCGGTATACAACGCTGTGAACGGGTGTGAAAGGCCGCGTAGGCGCCCGTCGCCTACGATGTAGGGGCAATGCCGGAGCCCCAATGAACGCCACGATGAACGTCCCGATCAACGCCCCGCTCACCGTCCCCGCCGCACCGCCCGCGGGTGCCGTCGCCTTTGGCCAGAAGCTGCAGCGCGCGCTGCAGGCGCTGGTCTACAAGATGGCGCCTCCCCAGTTCACGCTGATGAACCTCGTGGCGGACCGTTGGCGCGCCGACGCCCTTGGTGCGCTCGTGCGGCTCGGCGTCGCCGACGGGTTGGGCACCGAGGCGCGGAGCGCCGACGATCTCGCCCGGGAGCTACAGCTCAACGCCGACGCGCTGTACCGGGTCCTGCGGGCCCTCGCCCGCGACGGCCTCCTCAACGAGACCGGGGACCGTCGTTTCTCTCTCAACGGGATCACGGCGCCGCTGAGGCGGACGCACCCGCACAGCATGGCCAACATGGTCCTCGAGCTGAGCTCGGTCCGAAACCCCGAGTGTTGGTCGCGCCTGCCCGAGGCGCTCAAGACCGGGCGCGAAGTCTGGTCCAGCCACCACGACCGCGACATGTGGAGCTGGCTGGACGCCCGCCCCGAAGAGCACGCGATCTTCCACGGTGCAATGACTGAGCTCACCCGGGAGGGCGCCGGCCCGTTTGCCCGAGGATTTCCTTTCGGCGACTTCGACAGCGTCGTGGATCTCGGCGGCGGCACCGGCCGGCTGCTCGCCAACGTGCTCGCCGCCCACCCGCGGAGCCGCGGAGTACTGATCGACCACGCCTCGGTGGTCGCCCAGTCCTCTCCTGTCTTCGAGCGCTACGCCGTGACCGACCGCGTCGAGGTGATCAGCGGGAACCTCTTCGCGGACGCCCCACCACCCGGCAAGGGCGTCTACCTGCTCAAACACATCCTGCATGGCGCGGACGATGTGACCGCAAGTTCGTTGCCTCCCGGTGCCGCGCGGCGATGCGCGATGACTCGCGGCTCGTCGCCATCGACGTCGTCGTGCCCGAGGCCCCCGCTCCTTTCCTCGCGTTCCTCGACCTCCAGATGCTCCTGGTGAGCCACGGCGGCCGCGAACGTACCCGCTCCGAGTTCACCGGATTGTTCCAAGCCGCGGGCCTCACGCTGGTGGCTGTTGTGCCCACCGCCACCCCGTGCGCAATGGTGGTGGCCAAGAAGGCGTGAGCACGGCGGATCTCGTGTATAGCTCCACGATGACGACGCTCCACCTGAGGCTCCCGGCGCTGCTGCTGTTCGGCTGCACCGACCCGCTGGCGCCCGGAAAGGCCGCCCAGGACTCGCCGCCGCCCGTTGACAGCGGCCCCGCGGACGACACCGGCGGGACCGACCCCACAGAGGTGGCCCTGCCCGGCACCTGGGAAGATCCGATCCTCGCGGGCGTCGCCCTGTCGCTGGAGGTCGCCCACCCGGAGCTGACCGACGCCCTTCTCGCGGGGGACCAGCTCGTGTTCGTGGGGCAGGAACAGGACACCGACGGCGGGATGTGGACCTACTCCCTCGCGGATCCCGACGCCCCTGCGTTCCTGGGACACACTACGAATCGTAAACACATCCAGCGAGCCTGTTGGGACGGTTCCCAGGCGTGGGGCATGACCCGCGAAGGAATGCTCGTCACCCTCTCGCTCGGGTCCGCCGGCCCCACCGTGCTCCAGGAGTCCAGCGTAGGCCAGGTTGGCACCGGGATCTCGTGCGACGCCAGCCACGTCGCTTGGGGCGCGGGGGTCAACGGCGGGGGCTGGGCGGAGCGGGAGGGCACGTGGATCGGGCCGATCCACAACCTCAACATGGAGGTCGAAGACGTGCGGCTCGAAGGGGACCGCCTCTGGGTCCTCGCCAGGAACCGCCTGACCGCGATGGACATCGAAGGCGAAACCCTCGTGGAGCTCGGCCACGTCGATCTCGACGGTGCCTGTCTCGACATTGCGCCGGGTGAACGCTGGCTCGCGGTGGCGTGCGGTTCGGGTGGGGTGACCCTGGTGGACCGGGGCGATGGCCAGCTGGGGCAGTGGCAGGCGTGGGCGTCCGCGCGAGCCGTGTCGGTTCAGGGGAGCTTCGTCTGGGTGGCCGCTTGGACCGACCTGGTCCTGCTCGACGCGGCCGACGCCACCGCGCCGGTCTTCGCCGGAGCCGAGCAGGCGCTGTCTTCGGTCATGTCGGTGGCCGCCGGCGAAGATGACCGGGTGTACGCCGCGGACTGGAATCAGCCCTTCGTAGCGACCCGCACGGGTGCATCCGCGCCCGAGGTCCGGGTGTCGACTGAGTGGGTCAGCGCGGGCGGCCTGGCTACGGTCTACAACCACGGGACCGAGGCGCTGTGGATCGACGGTGTCAGCGTCGCGCCGAACGGATCGTGGGCTTGGGAGATAGCGGAAGACGCGGTGGGGACAGTCTCCCTCGCGACGGATGACCCGGATGAACCTACGGTCTCCGTCGAGGTCGGCGGTCCGGCGGGCCTGGTCGTCGGGGCGGCGGCCCCGGGCTTCTCCGAGCCCGATCTGTACGGCGAACTTTGGGAACTTTCGATGCTCCACGGGGAGGTCGTCTTCCTCGCGCTGTTCTCCGACGGCTGACCCGTCTGTAGTTCGGAGGTTCCGGACACCGAGAGCTTGATTCAGGAGAACTTCGGCGGGACCGAGGGTTTTGTGCGCCTTTGGGTCTACCGCGGGCAAGCCAGCCAGGCGTCGGGCTGGGCGGCCCTATGGGGGATCGCCGACCCGGTGCTGTGCGACGAGGACGGCTCGGTCAACAACGCCTACTTCATCGGCTCGGGCGAAGAAGGTTTCGCGATGAACCCCCGCCATTACGTCATCGGGCGTAACGGCGCGCTGGTCTACGTCTCCACCCAGGTGGCCCCGGGAGACCTCGTCGCCGCCATCGAGGCTGCCCTCGCGGAGTGAGAGGGGGGGAGCATCCGAGCTCACGCCCGAGGTGGTTCTCAACGCCGCGAATGATGGTCGTCAGGCCCACGACACGATCCAGTAGTCGGCGTTGTGTGGCAGCATTCCCGCCACGCCGCACGCCGCCCTCGTACTCGAACCGGTTTGTCGGGAAGCCGTCTCTCAAGACGAGCCGCTCCTCGCTCGGGGGTGTGGTCGAGGGCCAAGTTGTCGGAGGCCCAAACCCGCCATCCGGCCATGCGCTCGAGAGACGCGTCCTGTCCGAGGTCACGTTCGGGCAGGCGCCCCCCGAGCGTGGACCCCCACCCGGCCAGGGCCACGGGTGCCGACGGAGGGAGGTCCGGGGACCCGATACTCCCCACTCTCGCCCTGATCACCGCGAGGGCGCAGTTCCGAAACTGCGCGCCGCGCGCCGCCTGATCCACCGACAACAGGACGGCCTCCGGGCGACCCCACCAGTCGGCGTCTTCGTCGTCCTCCTCGAAGAAGCTCCGGGATGGGGCGTCCGTGGGAGCATCTGCGGCGACAGCGCCGACCGAACGGAGGGTGAGGAGGAAGGTCGAAGTCCTCGGGTGGCATTCCGCGGGAGTCGCAGGGCGTCCGGCGCGGGCGAGTCGTCACCCACGGCACCCCCGCATGCGCGGCACCGCACGCGAAGAGAGACGTCTTCGGTTCCAGAGGGCTGGTGCGTCCGGGGGCGACGCACACGCGCGGTGTAGATGTTCGACGCCCCTCAGGCCGCGCCACCTGAACCGGAAGGACCACAGGGGCGCTGTGCGCGCAGCGAAAAATGGACCATAGAGTGAGGCGATCCAGGCAGGGGCCGCTAGGGCGCCAGGTCCCGTTCCGAGGATGAAATCCTTACTCAAAGCTCAATCTGCGCGAGAGCACGCCGCAACTGGGCCCCTCCGCTGACGGTGTGGAAACACACACACCGCGCGTGTGCGTTTTCCCACAGGCACGCCGCGACGGCCGGGAGGCGCGTCGCGTGGACTCGACCAATTGGCCTCCTCTCCGCGACGTGGGCGCCGCCCGTGAGCCCCTCCAAGCGGTGGCACCGTTCTTGCTCTCGTGCTGGCCGAGTGGAGCGTAGCGATGACCGCCGGTTCTCAGACCAACCCCGAGAGCGCGCCGTTGGGTGCGTCGGAAGGCGTCCCAGATCGGGCGGCATGGGCTGACCAGCTTGATCGGCGGTGGGCAGGCGCGCGGCGCGCGGCGCTTCGCACTATCGTCCCCGACCATACGACCGAGGCCACGGAGGAAGAGCTCCTCGAGGTCGCGACTGCCGCGGATCCGGACGCCGTCCTACGGCGGGTATTCGACAACAGCCGCACCCTCGGGCTCGGTTTCCGTAGATTCCACCGCGTAGACCTGACGCTGGTGGATGTCAGCGAGCTCCTGCCGCTGCTGTCCGCGCCGTGCGCCCAGCGTGGTTTTCAACGGAGCTCGACCGCGATCGAGGCGCGCACGGACCGGTCGCCCTGCTCCGCGCCACGCTGCGCCTACTGGCGGGAGGCGCTGCACGGCCTCGTCTCCGGGCTGGCCAGCGCGGTGTACTACAGCCGCGTCGAGAGCCTCGCGGGTGGCTCCTCGCGCTGCGTCGATCTCCTGCACGTCGAGTTCCAGACCGAGGCCCGCTACCAGGGCATCTCGGAGTCCATGCAGGCGCCCCTCGTCGCCGCCGCCGAGAAGGTGGGCCGGATCTCTCCCGGCGCCAGCGTCACCTACCTCGGCCTCGTCGACGGCGAGCTCCACTTCATTCTCCATCAACCCGGGTCCGGCTGCGGGCTCGACCTCAATCACACTCTCCGTCGCACGATCGAGAAGCTGCTCCCCGGCCTGGTGGTCCACGACGCCAGCCCTCGCGCGGTGCTCGATGCCCACTGATCGCAACCCTCCAGTCCATCCCGCTGGGGAAGGAGCATCCCGTGACTGACAAGAACCCCACCAGCCGACGCGCGTTCCTGCAGGTCGTCCTCGGAGTCACCGTCGCAGGGGCGGCTTCGGCAACGCCGATCCGGTACCTCGCCCCCACTCGGATTGACAATCCGCTCGCCTTCTATGCCGACCGAGACTGGGAGCGGGCCTACCGAAACATCTTCGCCCACGACTACAGCTTCGTGTTCCTGTGCGCGCCCAACGACACGCACAACTGCCTGCTCAATGCCTACGTGAAGAACGGCATCATTGTGCGCATCGGCCCTACCTATGGGTACGGCAAGGCGACCGACCTCTACGGCAACACGTCCTCCCACCGATGGGACCCGCGCCTCTGCCAGAAGGGCCTGGCGCTCGTTCGCCGGATCTACGGCGACCGGCGCGTGAAGGCGCCGATGATTCGAAAGGGCTGGAAAGACTGGGCAGACGCAGGCTTTCCTCGCGATCCCAAGACGGGACGGGGCGACGAGAAATACTTCCAGCGCGGCAAGGACACTTGGGTCCGGGTGGAGTGGGACGACGCCTATTCCTACGCGGCGCGGGGCCTCCTCAACATCTCGACGACCTACTCCGGCGAGGCCGGCGCGGCCCTGCTCAAGGCGCAGGACTACGACGAGGCGATGATCGAAGCGATGGAAGGAGCCGGCACGCAGTCCATCAAGATCCGCGGTGGAATGGCCTTCCTCGGAGCAACACGCATCTTCGGCCTGTATCGGTTCGGCAACCTGATGGCCCTGGCCGACGACGCCATCCGTGGAGTCGGGCCCGAGAAGGCCACCGGCGCGCGGGGTTGGGACAGCTACTCCTGGCACACCGATCTTCCGCCCGGTCATCCGATGGTCACTGGCTCCCAGACCAATGACTTCGATCTCTTCACGGTAGAGCACAGCAATATCGCGATCGCCTGGGGCATGAACTGGATCACGACCAAGATGCCCGACAGCCACTGGCTGACGGAGGCGCGCCTCAAGGGCACCAAGGTCATCGCGATCACGGTCGAGTACAGCGCGACGGCCACCAAGTGCGACGAGGTGATCGTCATCCGTCCGGGGACCGACCCCGCCTTCGCCCTGGGGCTCGCCCAGGTCATCCTCTCGGAGAACCTCTACGACGACAACTGGGTCAAAACCAACACGGACCTGCCCTTCCTGATCCGGCTGGACACGCTCCAACCCCTACGACCCGAGGACATCGGGCTGGCGGCCCCGGCCCCGGGCGACGCCATCGGCGGCGCGACCCTGCTC
>CANKTH010000093.1 GCA_947486185.1 Deltaproteobacteria bacterium | reverse complement strand
TGTTGTACGCGCGTATGATCGACGCTGCCGCCGACCTTCTCGCCGTCCCGAATGTGGTAGAGTCGGCTGTCACCCACCCAACCAAACCAACAGCGCGCGTCTCGAATCAGGGCGACGATCGCGGTGGTGCCCATGTTACGGGTGTGACGCGTGGTAGCCTCGATGACCGCCGTGTTGGCCGCGAGCAGCGCGTTCTTGAGGGCGGTGTTGGGATCGGGGAGCGGTGGACGGAGCTGCTCCGCCAGCTTGTCGGCCGCGATGCGCGCCGCGACGCCACCGGCTTCGTGCCCACCCATCCCGTCACATACGATCAGCACGAGCGTTCCGTCCGAGAGCAGCTCGCTGCGCCAGGCGTCCTGGTTCTCCTTACGCTCACGGCCGGTGTCGCTGACGCCGGCATACTGGAAGGGGTGCGTGTCGGGAGCCTCACCGGCCATCAGCTTGATCTCAGGGGCATGCTGGAACGCCTCCTAACATCGCTGCGCGCCGGTGTGTCGCGAAAGACCCGCTAGCGCCGAGGAGGGCTGGCTCGCCTTCACCCCAGACCGCGCTCTTCTAGATCATCCTCGTCCAGGCCGAGGAAATGGCCGATTTCGTGGAGCAGGGTGATCTCCAGCTCCGCCTCGAGCGCATCGGGGGGGATGCGCATCAGGTTTCGACGAAAAAGTAGGATGGTCGCCGGGAGAAGCGCCAAGGCGTCGCTCCCGCCCCGATCTCCGACGGGGGCGCCGTCGAAACATGCGAGGAGCCCGTCGGGGCTCGGTCGGGGTTCAACCATCGACAACACGGCGTCGGAGGGCACCTCGTCGATGAGGATGTGAACGTCTAGCAACGCGGCTCCGACCCGCTCGGGCAGGCTGGAGAGGACCGCCTCCGCCGCCGCTTCGATCGCGGTGTCGGACAACCAGCGCACCTCGGGGAAGTCGTCGGGTGCCTCCTCGTGCGCGGCTTGAAGCTCGGTGTCCGCGGCGTCGAACTGCCCGCGGCGCTCCAGGAGGCATCCGCGGAGGTACCGCGCCTCGGGATGCTCCTCGTCCCGGGACAGCGCATTGTCGACGGCCTCGTCGGCCTCCTTCCAGGCGCCCACGTCGAAGTGGAGCCGGGCCAAGAGCGCCCAGGCGTCGGGGTGCTCAGGGTCGAGCGCCAGCGTGCGGCGCACGGCCTCGCGTGCCTCCGCTGAATCCCCCGCTTCTAACGCTACGGATCCATAGTTGTACCAGGCCTCCGCGTCGGGGGACAGGTCGCGTGCTTTACGCGCGAGCTTGAGCGCCCGCCGCGGATCCTGGTCCAACGCGGCAAAAGCAGCCTCCCACATTGATTCTTGGCGAGTGGACATTCAGCCCCCGAGCCGGGTCAGGAGCCGGTTGTGGATGCCCCCGAACCCGCCGTTGGAGAGGATCACCACCACGTCCCAGGGAAGGGCGTTGGCGCCGACCACCGCCACGATCTCATCGACCGTGTCGTAATTGAAGGCCTCGGATCCACGCGCGCGCAGACGCTGCACCAAGAGGCCACTGTCAAACCGATCCTCGTCGGCGATCCGGGCCTGGTCCGGGGGTGTCGCGATCACGACCACGTCGGCGTCGCCGAAAACCTCCGCGTAGCGCTCTTGAAAGAACTTGCGTCGGGAGGTGTTGCTCCGGGGCTCGAACACCACCCACATCCGCCGCCCGGTAAATCGGCGACGCAGCGCCCTCAGGGTCTCCTCCACGGCGGTGGGATGGTGCGCGAAATCGTCCACCACCGTGATGTGACGGGGTTCGCCGATCACCTCCTGGCGCCGTTTGATTCCTGCGAAGGTCCGGAAACCCTCGGCCAGCACGTCGGGGCCGAGGCCGTGCCGCTCGGCCGCCGCGACCGCGGCCACCTGATTGTACAGGTTGTGCTCGCCGACCAACACGGACTCAAACTGGCCCCACGCCGCGCCGTCGCGCAACACCGTGAACCGTTGTACGCCACGGTCCGGATCGACGCCTTCAATCCGACCATCCCAGGACTGTCCGGGCCCGTAACGCCGGACCTCTGCGACCGCGTCGCGCACCACGTCCGACACGTCGTCGTGGTCCGCGCGCGCCACCAGCGTACCTTCGGCCGGTACCAGTGCCACGAGCTTGCGGAAGCTCTCCTTGACGTGGTCGAGGTCGCGGTAGATGTCGGCGTGGTCGAACTCAACCGAGGTGATCAGCGCAGTGTTCGGGCGATAGTGTAGAAACTTCGGCCCTTTGTCGAAGAATGCGGTGTCGTACTCGTCCCCTTCGATCACGAAGAACGGCGGCGAGCCCGCGCGTGCCGTCCGGTCGAAATTCCGGGCGCGCCCCCCGATCAAGAAGCCCGGATCGCGTCCGGCGGCGCTGAAGAGCCAGGCCAGGACGGCGGTGGTGGTGGTTTTCCCGTGGGTGCCGGCCACGACGAGGTTCTTCCGATCCTTGAGGAAGGAGGCACCCAACATCTGGGGGAAGGAGCAGTACAAGAGGTCGGAGGCCAGGAGCGCCTGTGCCTCTTCGTAGCTCTGCCGGATCACGTTCCCCACCACAACCAGATCGGGGCGACTGTCGAGGTTCTTCGCGTTGTAGCCGATCGCCACATCGATGTTCAGGCTCTGCAGGTAGTCGCTCATCGGTGGATAGACCCCGGTGTCCGAGCCGCTCACCACAAAGCCGGCGTCCTTGAGCATGCCGGCGAGCGCGGCCATCGCGGTGCCGCCGATGCCCATGATGTGAATGTGACGGACGGAGGCGGGGAGTGTGCCAGAGAGCAAGGGCATGTGAAGCTCGCGGTGGGAGGATCAGGCGGGGAGGGGACGGAGAAGGCCGGTGCCTTTGAGTCGGTCGAGGCAGCGCCGGGTGTGCGGCGCGGTGTCGGTGGGCAGCGTGGTGAGGTGGAGTCGGAGGTGGTCGAGGTCTTCGGGCGCGTCGACGTCGTACCAGTAGGGCAGGACCCTCACGCGATAGCCCAGGGCGCGAGCGCGGGCGAAAGAAGCGGCGAAGGTGCGCCGATCTGACCAGGGGATGCCGTCAAAGAGCCCGCGCGGGTCCGGGGTGCCGACCAGGGTGTAGCCGCCGTCAAATGCGGGTGCAAACACGACGTCTCCCGCGGCGACCGCGGCGACCGCCTCGCGGATCAGGGTGTCCGGCAAGGTAGGCGCGTCGGTGCCCAGGGCGACACCACCGCCTACAAGCGCCGCTTCGAGGCGTTGGCCCAGATCTCCGGTAGCCTGAGGCCGGGAGCGGAGCGGCAAGGTCGCCACCCAGGGGTGGTCCAGATTGCCA
The DNA here is from genome assembly GCA_947486185.1 of Deltaproteobacteria bacterium. Taxonomy (GTDB): domain Bacteria; phylum Myxococcota_A; class UBA796; order UBA796; family SXON01; genus CANKTH01. The sequence continues at coordinate 17,602 of CANKTH010000093.1, read as the reverse complement.
GCGAGCGCCACCTCGGCCGCGTCGCCGAGACGCAGGACCTGTTCGCACACGTCCATGGCCATCGCGGCGGCCAGCTCCGCGGCGCCCTCCGCGCCCAGGCACGGGATGAGCCGCGTCTTCGTGGAGCCGGGCTCGGGCACACGCGCGAAGAGCACGATCATGGGGCGATCGCCGTGGGAGCGGGTGCCGGGAGCCCGGGCGGCATCGCCGGGGCTTAACCGTTGGCGAGTCAAGACGGGCGCCGCGGAGTCCGTCGGGTGTGAAGCCCGGCGTCGGAATGCTTGACATCGTTTACTGTAATGATTACAGTAACAGCATGTCCGAACCGCTACATGCTGACCGCGACCAGAGCTGGGAGATCGCCGGCCTCGTCGAGCGCGCCTCCTCGCTGTTGGCCGCGCGTGGGCTCGAGGGTGTCGATGCGCGCACGGTGCGGTGGTACCAGACCAACGGCATCCTCGCCCGCCCGAGCCGTCACGAAGGGCGAAACGCCGTTTATGGCTATCTCCACCTGTTGCAGCTCCTGGCGGTCCGCTATTGGCAAGCCCAGGGGCACTCGCTGGCGACGGTGCAGGGTCTGATGGTGGCGAAGGGTATTCCAGAGTTGGAAGGCATAGTTTACCCGAGTGTGCTGGGCGGCGTCGTTGCAGATGGCTGGGTGGCCGCGCCGGAGCGCGCAGACCCCCGGCCGAGCTCCGCCGCGGTGGCAGCGGGCGCGAGTCCCGGAGCCGCGGGCTCTCTGGCCGGGAGCTGGACCGTCACCGAGCTGGCGCCAGGGGTGCTGTTGATGATCGACCGCCGCCTCGTGCCCGATCCCGAGGCCCTCGTCGCGGCCGCACCGATGCAGTCCATGATCAAGCAGCTTTTTCCCAAGGAGTGTCCATGAGCCTACGGCCCCTGCCTATCGTTGTCCCCCCTCCCGCTCCCCCTGCCGCGGGCGGCCGCGCGGAGGGGCTCGGGGGCCTCCTCGGTCCCGATTCGAGCCCCTTCCCCCTCGTCTCCGTTCGGGTCAGGGCGATGGTGCTCGGCGCGTTCTCACGCACGGTCGTCGAACAGGTGTTCCTGAACCCTCACCAGGCGCCGATCGAGGCGGTGCACATCTTCCCGCTGCCTCCGGGTGGTGCGGTGGTGGAAATGGAGCTTCATGCTGGTGATGTTGTGGTGCGTGCCGAGTGCCGCGCCCGGGAGGAGGCGCGTGCCGCCTTCGACGCCGCCCGGTCGGCGGGCCACCGCGCGGCGCTGCTCGACTCCGAGCGGCCTGACGTGCACACGCTCCGCGTGACCAACATCCCGCCGGGCGCGCAGGTTCGTGTGCGGTTCGTGCTGGTGGAGGTGCTCGACGCGGTGGATGGCCGGTACTGCTGGCGTTTTCCGACCACGATCGCGCCGCGGTACATGCCGGGCGCGGCTACGGGCCAGAGCGGCTCGGGGGTGGAGGCCGACACGGACCAGGTGCCTGACGCCTCGCGGATCTCGCCGCCGCTACGCCTCGCGGGCGGTACCCGCCTCGATCTCGAAGTGGAGCTCCTCGGGCCGATCGCCGGCGTTGCATCCTCGTTACACGCGGTTTCCGTCCAGCTCTCCGCCGACGAGGAGCTGGGCGAGCGGCTCCGCGTCGCGCCTTCTGCCCAGGCTACGCTCAACCGGGACTTCGTGCTCCTTTACACCACCGCAGACGCCGAACATCTCCGCACGCGAGCTTATCGGGACGCGGGTCACACGCTCCTGGTGCTCGAGCCGCCGTCGCGGGCCATGGCCGTCAGCCTGCCGCGGGACGCGGTGTTCATCCTGGATGTCTCGGGTTCGATGTCTGGTGCGAAGCTGAGCGCGGCGATCCGGGCGCTCAAGAGCGCGCTCCACGGGCTCAGCCTCGGCGACCGTTTCCGGCTGATCGTGTTCAACACCGCGTGGCAGGCGCACTCTCCCCAGTTTCTGGACTACGACGGGGCCTCTCTCGCCTCGGCAGACCAGTGGATCGCCGGTCTGCGCGCGTCGGGCGGCACCGTCATGGTCCCGCCGCTTCGAGAAGCCCTTGATGGGCCCACGCCGGCGGGACGGGTTCGCACCGTCCTGTTCATCACGGACGGCCAGGCGGGGGACGAAGACCAGGTGCTCGCCACCGTCGCGGGGCGTCGGGGGGCTACCCGAGTCTTCACCTTGGGAATCGACACGGCGGTCAACGCCTCCCTGTTGCAACGTCTCGCGCGCGTGGGCGGCGGTACCGCGGAGCTGTGTACGCCCCAGGACGACATCGAGGGGGTGGTCGCCAGGTTGGAGGCCCGGTTCGGGAGCCCGCTGCTAACGGGCGTGACGGTGACAGGCGTGGGAGGTCCGCTCGTCGCGGCCAACCCGGAGACGGGGACACTCTTTTCGGGCAGGCCGCTCACCTGCGTGTTTGAGGGGGCGCCCGCGACCTTGGAGCTCTCCGGTGTCGGGCCCGCCGGCGCGTACTTTGAGACCGTCACGCCGATGGTCGTCGAGGCACCGCTCGGCGCGATCTGGGCGCGCGAGCGGATTCGCTGGATCGAGGACCGGCTCGCGGTGCGCCCCTTCGAGGAGGAGGCGATCCGAGCGGAGGTGCTCCGCATCGCGCTGCCCCACAACCTCGTTTCCAGGTTTACGTCGTTGATCGCGGTGGATAGTTCGTCCAAAGTCGTGGGTGCCCCCATCGAGGTGGTACAGCCGGTCGAGCAACCGGAGTCGTGGGCTGCCCTCGCCGCTCCTGGGGCGATACAAATCGCCTCGCCGGCTCCAAAGATGGCGGCGCCCAGCCGGCGGAGCGGGCCGGTCATCGATCGTATGGCTATGGCCGGGTCGGCGAAGAGCCGGCGAGCGCCGGAGGAGCCGGCCGTTTCGCCTCCGGGTCTGGTCGACCGTGCCCTCTCGAGCCTCGGCCGGGTCTTCGGATCAGGGTCGGCCGACGCCGCTTCGCGCCCGCCTGTTCCGCCCCCGCCAGCATCGCTTGAGGCCCCGCCACCCGCCCCGATGTCGCGCCCGGCGCCACTAGCCGCTCCGGCGGGCGCCTCGGCGGGCCGCGCCGATGCTCCCAAGGCGCCGAAGCGGATGCAGGAGGTCGCCTCTGCCCCCGCAGGCTCCGACACCGGAGGAGCCCTGGCGCGAAGCCAGTCCGCTGACGGCAGCTTCGACGGGGATGTGTCGCGTACGCTCGCCGCGCTCCTGGTCTTGATCAAACTCGGTTCAACCCGACGTTCGGGGACGCGACTCCGAGTGGTCGTCAAGGCAGCCGCGTGGCTCGTGGCGCATCGGGATGATCCGCGCGTGGCCGCCGCGTTGGCTCTGCTGGAGCGCGTCGAGGCGGGTGAGGCCCCAATCTTGGAGCCAGAATGGGTCGATATCGCTCCGGGCAGCCCCGAAGGCGACCTGCTCCGGGCGATGCTCCGCGCTTAGCGGGGCGCCATCCCGACCCGCCGCGGCGGGCCGCTGCCGACCTCTCGCGGGCCGCGGCGGCCCAAGGCGGTTAGCGTGCGCCCGCCAAGCGGAGGCGTAGTGCGTGAGTCGTGGTTGAAGGTAGCGTCTGAAGCGGCGCGCGAGGCGGGCGCCCTTGTGCGCGGCTACTACAAGGACGCCTGCACCGTCCGCGAAAAAGGCGAGGACAATCCCCTCACCGACGCGGACCTCGCCAGCAACGAGGTCCTGATGGCGCGGCTCCTGGCGGCGCTCCCCGAAGCAGCCTGGCTGTCGGAGGAGTCGGTCGACGACCCCGCGCGGCTCGGCGCTGAGTTGGTGTGGATCGTCGATCCGGTCGATGGAACCAAGGAGTTCACCCTGGGCATCCCCGAGTTCGTAGTGAGCGTCGGTTTGGTCGAGCGCGGCCAGGCGATCGTCGGCGTGCTCTACAACCCGATCACCGGGGAGCTGTTCGAGGGGGCGGTCGGCGTAGGCGCCTGGTACAACGGCGCGCCTTGCCGGGTCTCCACCCACCAGGGGCTCGATGGGGCGCGTATCGTGTGTAGCCGCACCGAGATGAAAAAGGGCTGGTTTGACAAGTATCTCGGCCGAGTCCGCCTCGATCCGGTCGGCTCGGTGGCCTACAAGTTCGGGCGCGTGGCGGCGGGGCAGGCCGAGGCCACCTTTACGCCGCAGCCGCGCCACGAGTGGGACATCTGCGCCGGAGTCGCCCTGGTCAACGCCGCGGGCGGCCGCACCACTGATCGGCACGGCAATCCCTTTACCTTCAACCTACCCAAACCGCTGGTGGACGGCATCTGCGGCACCAACGGCCCCGTCCACGAGGACATCCTCGGGCTCATGCGCTGAATGAGCCCTCGCCTCGTCATCCTGTTCACGGTCGTGCTCGACCTGGTCGGCTTCGGGCTCGTCATCCCGTTGATGACCTTCTACGCCGAGAGTTTTTCGGCCACCCCCCTCGAGGTGGCGCTGCTCATGTCGGTGTACTCGCTGGCGCAGTTCCTGTTCGCGCCGGTCTGGGGTCAGGTGTCGGATCGCGTAGGTCGGCGGCCGGTGCTGCTGCTGTCCATCGCGCTCACCGCGCTCATGCTCGCGGCGTTCGCCAGCGCGACGGCGCTGTGGATGTTGTTCGTATTTCGTACCTTACACGGCGCCGCTACTGCCAACATCGCCACCGCCCAGGCCGCTATGGCCGACGTGACGGCCCCGGAGGACCGCGCCAAGGCGATGGGCCTCATCGGCGCCGCCTTCGGATTCGGCTTCACGCTCGGGCCTTTTTTGGGGGGCGAGCTGTCGGTGTACGGACTCACCGCCCCCATCTGGCTCGCCGCCGGGCTCTCGGCGCTCAACCTGGTGCTCGCATGGCGCTTCTTCCCCGAGACCCGCCGCCCCGGCACCCGCTCGGAGCGGCGTCCGATCTCTCCCGTGGCGCTCGGCCGGGCGCTCGCCCACCCGGCGCTCGGCTTCTGTATCCTGCTGTTGTTCGGCCAGGTTTTTGCTTTCGCAATGATGGAGGCCACGTTCACGCTGTTCGCTGAGCACCGCCACGGCCTCACCCCGAGCTCGGTCGGGCGGCTGTTCGGGCTCATCGGTGTCGTGGGCATTGTGGTCCAGGGCGGGCTGATCCGGCCGCTCCTACGGAGATTGGGCGAGCGCCCACTGGTGCCGGCCGGGCTGTTCATCCTCGCCCTCTCGTTGGCCCTGCTCGCGGTGGCGCCCAGCGGCCTCCCGCTGATGGGCGCGATGGCGCTGGTCGCGGTGGGCCAAGGCATCTCGAGCCCCAGCCTCAACGCGCTCATCTCGCGGGCGGCGTCGGCCGATGAGCAGGGCGCGGTGCTTGGCTCGGCGCAGTCGATGAGCGCGCTCGCCCGGGTGCTCGGGCCGGCGCTCGGTGGGGTGCTGTTCACCCAGTTCGGGGAGCCGGCGCCCTTCTACTTCGCGTCGGCGTTGCTCGTTGTAGCAGCTTTCTTCGCCTTCCCCGCGACGGCCCGCGCGGTGGCGGCCGACCCTTCCGAAGCTCAGAGCCGCAGGTAGCTACCGTCGTCAGTAGGCTCGTCCGGGGCGGGGATGCGCGCCCCTGGCTTCACCCGTTGCAGGCGCGCCGCGATCGGCTCCATCAGCCGGTAGACCAGCGCGGTCTCCCGGGTGGCGAGGACAAAAGCTGAGGTGAGCGCCACCGAGACGATCGCCCTCCCCCCCACGTAGGTCAGCAGCGATACCAGGAACCCGACCGGCGCCCCCAACGTCGCTGCCGCGATCGCGCCAGGCAGGTAGGCGACGGTCAGCAGAAAGCCTAGGATAGCGGCATCATAAACGAGGAGTCGCGCTCGGTGGCCCCGCGTGAGATCCCAGGACGCTCTGAGTGCGCTCACCGCGTCGTGCCGGGAGAGGGCGACGAGGCGCGTCGCGAACTGGAGCCCGAGGATGACCCACGCCCCGGCGATCCCCGCGAGCGCGAGCCCGAGAACGGTCAAGGCGACCGGCAGTCCGGAGGCGTGCAGCAAGAGCCCCACCACCGGACCCGCGGCGAGCGCGGCGGCGTTGACCGCACGGACCGTCAACATCGGCACGAACACGTCGATCCCGCCGAGCAGCACCACAGTCCGGCCTCGGCCGGACATGATCACGTCCCGCTGGGCGCGCAAATAGCCAGGCTCGATCCAGGTACGAAGCATGAACGCCGCGAGTTGGATGAGGGCAAAGAGAAGTACGCTCGGCAGGCTCGCCGGCGCTGCGTACCAGTCCACGAGCGCGGCGAGCCGCGACTGCCCCTCTGGCACCGCCATCAGCGTCAGGCCGCGAGCTGGGTGTAGAGCCCACAACCACGCCGCTCCTACGCCCAGCACCACGGCGTCGGCTCTGAGCGCGGCGATGCCGACCGAGAGTCCGTCCGCGACCGAGAGCACGCGGGGCAGGGGAAGGGGCATCGTTTAGGGAACGTCCTCGTCGTTCTGGCGCCAGGAGCGTAGCATACGACGCTCGCCCGCGCGGGTCTCGCCGCCAAAACGGAAGTTCATCCCCACGGTCGGGTAGACCGGGAGCGCCGGCACACCCAGACCCAGGAGGGCGATCGCTCCGGGACGGACCCGCAGGCCCACCCAGAAATCCGCCGCGCGGTAAGCGATCTGGTAGTCGAAGCCGCCGACGAAGCTCTGCCCGATCAGGGAACCGACGCTGGTTTCGGCCTCCAGCTCGTCACGCTCTTCCGCGTCCCCGCTCTTGATCGTGTAGGGGGTGCTCGACCACACCAGGGCCTGGGCCTTGATGATAAATACCCGTTTGCGGCTGAAATGTACATCGGTGGCCAGGCGGACCAGCGCGTCCTGGTGCCAGACCTCCAGCGTTGTGTCGCCCCCGAGAACCTGCTCGAGGGGCAAGCCGTCGGGCACGCCGAGGGAGCCGGACAGTGCCCCTACGAGCATGTTGGTAGGCACACTGCCGTTTACGGCCGCCCGGCGCCAGAGGCCGCTCGCATGGATGCCCCAGTTGGGTTTGACCAGGAGCGAGAGCGCGCCGCCGACGCCGATGGTGGCGACGTTGACCGGAGGGGCCTGCACGCCCTCGATGCTGTAGCGGATCGTCCCGTCCGACCAGGTCCATTGAAGCCCGACATCGACCGGGCCCGCGCGTAGCGCGTTGACCTTGAGATCGATGTTGGGGACACACACGCCGTAGGCGGTGTCGGGCATCGCACAGAGCGGGTAGAGGACCCAGTTGGTAGAGAGCTGGGTGCGGGGGAGCACACCGGCGGCCAGGGTGGGTACGCCGGCGCTGAACTCGCCCCACTCCAGGGTGTACGCGGAGTAATCCACCTGCGCGTAGGGGTTGATAGGGAGCTGGTCCCGGTCGGGCTTGAGGCCTTCGTAATCTTCCCGGTTGAGGCCAGGGGCTTCCTCGGCTTTAGAGAGATCGATGACGGGCGCCGGGGCGGTACCGGACGGGGTGGCACCAGCGGCAGCCGCAGCCGGCGCGGGCTCAGCCGGCGCCGCATCGGGCGCTGGCGCTGGCGTGGCGGGGTCGGTCGAAGGGGGCGGTGTAGACGGGCTCGCTGCCGGCTCGGGGGTGCCAGCGGAGGGCGGCTGGGAGGTTGCGCCGCCGTCTTCGGCGTACAGGAGGGAAGTCGACAGGAACAGCACGAGCATGGGCCCTCTGGCGGAATGTCACCTCTTAGCGTGGTCCTCGTCCGCGCGGGGGTGGGCGGAGGCGAGTGTAGGCGCCCGGCCTGGCCTCATAGACGCGCGGGACGGAAGCCGACACCCCGGAATCCCGGCCCCGTCGGGTCGGGAGCGCTACTCGGGCAGCGTGACCCTGAGCCAGGCCTGCGCCCCGAACCCGCCGGGGATGATGGTGGCGCCGGCGACGGGCAACAGCGCCAGGGCTTCGACGCCGCCGCGAAAGCGGGCGGGAGCGCTCGAGTAGCCGAACACGGGTTGTACCCACCACGAGGAAGTGACGACGCCGAATACCGGGTTCACCTTGGCGCCGGTGTAGAGAAAGCCAGCTTCACCAACGCGGACCCGGCCGAGCCCGCCAACGTAGGGCCCGATGAGCACCGTGCCTACGCCGGTGCTCGCCCCCAGACCCACAAGCGCGCTTGCGCCGAATGGCCCTTCCGGGGCCGTGGCGATCCGAACATCCACCTGCCCCTGTAGGCGGCCGGCCGGGAGGCCCAGGCTGCCGCCAACCGTGACGCGTTCGGTCAACGAATAGTCAGCGTCTACGCTTACGAGGCCGACGTAGAGCCCGCCTGCGACGGCGCCGACCGACCCCCCGACCTCCGTGCGCCCCGCCAGCCCAGGATCTCCAGCATGGCGGAACCCGACGGTTGTCGGGAAGGTGCAGGCCGCCACCCCGAGGCAGGCGACGAGCAGAGCAGGACGGGCTGATAGCATCGTGTTGGCTCGGAGTCGTGGCGGGCTAACACCCAAAACCGGGGAGGCGTCTCTCTGGGTGGTCATACGATACGCATCCACGCCACCTCGAGTCCGTCGGCGACCCGGTGCCGCTCCGGCTCGATGACCCCGCCGCGGCTCACTACGCTCTTGAGGAGGTCGGGCTCGTCCGCGTCGGCCGCGCTCATAGCGATTCGCTCGGGAAAGGCACCCTGGAGCGCGGCGAATGCCCGTTCGACCGCCGGGCCGGCTGGGAACACGACTCCCGACGCCAAGGTCAGCTCGACCACGGGTCCGGCTGCAAGTCCGACCAGCCCGCCGCGCCCGACCAGGCCGCAAGCTGCGGCGACCGCAGCGTCCGACTCCAAGAACGTCGCGACCAGACGCCCATCCCGCATTCTGAGCTGCCGGGGCTGGTGGGCCAGGAGGTGCTTACGCTCCGCTTCGAGGGCGTGGAGGCTGGGATCTGCAGGTTCCACCGCGACGATAGCCTGCCGGGAGGTCTCGCTCCGCAGATCGGGGCCGATCGCCTCGGGGGGCAGGAGCGCAGCGGCGCCAGGGGTCTCCAGGAGCTGGCCGGCGGTGAGCACGTAAGGCGCCAGGCTGCGGCGCTCCAGCACCAGCTGGAGCCGCACCTTTCCCGGGTTCGCAATGTTTATCCATGATTTCCCCGATCCCAGCAGCACCCGGTTGGGCGAGAGCTGGTCCCCGCTGAGGGTGAGCGACGCCTCCAAGGGGCCGGTTTCGCCTACGGAGAGGCTGGTGCTCCCACGGTTGGGTACGGACCGTACCCGATAGAGGCCGGGCTGGAGATCCACCTCAAAGGTGACCCTCGCCCCGGGCTCGGCGAAGTCCTGCGCGACTACGTGGGGTTGCCGGGCCGGGCTGCCGATACACTCGATCCGGCCCTGCAACGGGCGGATCGCCGAGCTCGTCTGTAACGTGACGCCGACCGCATCAGGAAAACTGGCGTCATAGCTTATGTTACACGCGGCACAGTGCACTTGCCGGCCCGCGTCCCCAAGTGCGGCGACCACCCCCTTCGCGCCCAGGCAGAGCGGGCAGAGGAGCTCCCAGCTCAGGGTGAACACTCCCTGCTGCACGGCGTCGAGGCAAGCCGTCAGCACGCGCTCGCGCGGGAGTCTCCAGCGTTCGGCGAGCGCCAACGGGCTGATCCGGAGCTGCTCGTGTAGCGGAGTCTCGTCGATGAACTCGTGGATCCGCGTGGAGATCTCCCGATCGGAAACTCGGCCGAGCATCGTATCGAGCCGACGGGTGGTCTCGGCCGAGAGCGCAGGCGGCAACGGATCCAACGTCACCACCTCCCCGTCGAGGCTCTGCACCATCTTCTCCAAGACAACGGTCATCTTGGGCTTGCTCCGAACATGAACCTCGAACGCCACCGCCGGTCGGAAGAAGAAGTATCGGGGAAAGGCATCGATTCGGTAGAGAATCGCCGTGCCGTCCCCCTGGGGTTTGAGCCGGAGCGTGCCGACGAGCCGCTCCGCCGGCCCGCTGTCGAAGACCCGCTCCCACCGGTACCATCGCGGCGCTCCGTACTGGAAGGGTGCTTCGATCCATGTCATTTTGATGCCGAGAAAGACGGCGCTCCCACGCCGCTCGGTAGTACCGTCGGCGCGAGGGCTCTCGGTGAAGTCGAAACCGAAGCCGACCGCGCGGTTATAACGTTCGGTATCGGAGAAGAGCGCCCAGGTGGTCGCGGGATCGGCGGGCGTGCTGAATTCCCAAGTGACGGATTCAGGAGTGACCGTGGACATCGAAGCTCGCTCCAACAGGCGGGCGAGGATGCCACAGCGTTGTGGTGTCGGATGTCCCGTCAGGTCGGGTAGAGGCCGAAGTGCGATTCGGAGGCGATTATCCGTCTTCGCCGAGCTTACGCCCCAGTGTGTTTCGCCCGATACCCAAGGCGCGCGCGGTCGCGCTGCGGTTGCCGCCGTGGACCGCGAGCATATGACGGATGTAGGCGGTCTCTACCTCGGCGAGGGTGAGCAGCGGGGTTGAGAAGGCTGTTTCGGTGCTGGGGCCCGCCGCGGGTTCGGGAGTCCCTCCGGTCAAGCTCGGCGCGGGCTCGGAGGGCGCGCGCGCGTCGCGCCGCTCCGAAAAGCTCAAGGCGGAAGCTTCGATCACCGGACCGGGGCTGAGGACGACTGCCGACTCGATCACGTTTTGCAGCTCACGGACGTTCCCCGGCCACTGCCACCCGTGAAGCAACGCGCGCGCCTCGTGTCCGAGCCTCAGGCCCGGGCGGCTGTGACGACGCGAGAGCTCGTAGACGAAGTGGTCGATGAGCCGGTCGAGGTCCAGGTGTCCGCGCTCTCGGAGGGCGGGGAGCCGTATTTCAATGACTCGAAGTCGATAGTAGAGGTCCTGGCGGAAGCTCCCCTGTGCCACCGCGTCCTCAAGATCGTTGTGCGTCGCCGAGACGAAGCGTACGTCGGCGGTCTGTGGCGCGGTGCCGCCGACCTTGAGGTACACGCGGTCCTGCAGGAGCCTGAGCAGCTTGCCCTGCACCGACGAGGGGAGCTCACCGATTTCATCCAGGAACAAGGTGCCACCTTCGGCGGCGCGCACCTGGCCCATCGTGCTCCGATCGGCCGAAGTGAAGGCGCCTCGTTCGTGACCGAAGAGCTCGTTCTCGACGAGGTGGGCGGGCAGCGCCGCGCAGTCGACCTTGACGAAGGGCCCGGCCCGGCGTGGGGAATTATGGTGGACCGCCCTCGCGATCAGCTCTTTCCCGACGCCGCTCTCGCCGCGGATCAGCACGGTGGCCGCGGTGGCCGCGGCTCGCTCGACGCGGCCGTAGACCGCTTCCATCGCCGCAGATTCGCCAACGATCTGGTTGAAGCGGAAGGCGAGCGGGCTCTGGGCGCCCGGGTCGAGCTGCGAGCGCAGGCTGGTGGCGTCGAGGAGCTGAGCCACCTGGGCGGTCAGGGCCGCGAGGGTCTCGGCGTCGTCGTCGTCGAAGGGGCGGCCCCGGCGGTTGAGGATCTGGACGACCGCCACCGTGTTGCCGTGACGGTCCTTCACCGGGGCCGCCAGCAGGGAGCGCGTGCGGTAGCCGGTCAGGCGATCGATACGCCCGGCAAACCGGGGCTCCTCATTCGGCTGGGGCACCCGCACCGCCAACCCGGTCTGGGCGACTTCTCCCGCGATACCTTCGCCGATCTTCAGGCGTATCTCGTGGATCTCGGGCAGGTGCGCCGCCCGGCTCACCAGCTCTCCGCGGACGCGGTCAACGAGGTAGAGCGTACCGCGATCCGCCCGCAGCTGGCGGGTCAGCTCGTCGATGACGGTGCCGAACACCTCATCGAGCGCTACTTGTCGGTCGGCGACGAGCCGCTCAACGTCCTGGATCCACGCCGTATCCAACGCCTCTCCCGGCCCACCGAGCACGCGGCGGACGATGCCCAGAGCGTAGTCGTTCGGGCCCACGGCGGCGAGGAGGCCCGTCATCCCAGCGCCACCCCGAGGCCCTCGCGTGCGGCGAACGTGGTCGAGAGCCGGTCGCGGGCCTGACCTTCCAACACGGCCAGCATGTCGTCATCCCGCCGCGGATCGTGATGGAACAGCGCCAGCGCCGACACCGCAGCCCGGCGCGCGATCTCTACCGCCTCCTCCCAGGTCGAGTGACCCCAGCCGCGCCGGGCAGGGCCGGCACGCCCCTCGTACTCGGCGAGGGTGAACTGGGCGTCGTGGATCAGCAGATCCGCACCTTCCGCCAGTCGCGTCACCGCGGGATCGAGAGAGCCGGCATGCTCGACGTCGGTTGCGTAGACCACGGCCTTACCGCCGGCTTCGACGCGCCACGCGGTGGAGCCTTGGGGATGACTCTGCCGAATCCCACGAACGCGGAAGGGCCCGTGCTCCAGCACCTGGTCGGCGGCGACCTCCTCGAAATTCAGCTTTGCCCGGAGCTCCTCCAGACCGATCGGGAAGGAGGGAGGCTTCATCTGGGCCGACAGCGCGCCCCGCAGATCCCCGGAGCACAGGGGCCCGCTGGCGAGGCGCAGACGGGACTCCGGGTGGAAGGCCGGCGCAAAGAAGGGCACGCCCTGGATGTGGTCCCAGTGGACGTGGCTGAACAACATCAACGAGTCGATCGGGCGAAAGCCGATCTTGTCACCGAGGGCCTGGAGTCCGGTGCCCCCGTCGAGGATCAGCCGAGAGCCCTCGTGCTCGATCTCCACACAGGAGGTGTTCCCGCCCGCTCGCAGAAAGCGCTGACCGCTCACCGGGACACTGCCTCGAACTCCCCAGAATCGGACCTCCATTTTGACTCCTCGTGCCCGGCGAGGGACCACCGTGCGGGCACGCCTTGAAGTAACGCAAGCGCCGTGCCGACTCGCCGAGCCGCGTGGCCATCGGAGCTACGCCGAGAATCCATGACGCCGGCTCACACCTGCTCCATTCTGGAGCAAGTGGGCTGATCCGGAATGGAGCAGACCACGAGACGGGGTGCTCGGTTTTGGCCAGGGGCGGACGGGCGCTCACGCCAGTCCCGCGAGGCCGCAACCGCTAGCGCCTGAGACCCCGGAGCATCGCTCCGACCCCGCGAAGTTTGGGCCGGTCGGCGAGGGGCTCGGGCGACCCCACCAGGTCGAGGGCCACGCACGCCTCGGCGGCTGAGCCCAGCGCGATCCGGTAGTGTTTGCGGCCAGCATCCCCGCCGCGCGCCCGGCCGGCCGCGATGTTGAGCACGGTGGCGTCCGGCGCGAGGTCGGACACAGACGCGGTCGTCTCGAAGATAGTCTCGAAAGTCGATTCTCGAAAGCCGATTCTCGACAGCCGAGCTTGAAGGTGGACCGCCGATCAGGACGCTCCCGTGTCGCGCTCCTCGCCGCCGGATCTCTGCGATGCGCGGCGAGTCAGTTCAGGCCCCTCGGCGTCGCGTGAGCCACGACGCGCCGACCGTTGGGAGCATCAGAAGGACCAGGAGGCTGGACCAGCTCCTCGCGGCTTGCCCAGCGCTGCATCCCCCCCCGCAGCCGGCCTCGTCCGGGCCGACCAGATCGCCGGGCGTGCCCCCCGAGCCCGGGTTGGTGACGCTCTCACCCGGCGGCCGCACGTAGGTCTCCGACAGGCTGTCCTCGGACGGGATCGTGTCGGTCTCGGTGCCGGTTCCCGTTCCCGGGCCGGTGTCATTCCCGGGCGCCACGCAGACGCCGGCGACGCAGCTTGTTCCGGCGTCACAGGAAGACTCGGCGTAGACCCCGACGGTGCACGCTGCGAGGCTGGTGTCGGAGAGACAGAAGCTACTGTTGGGCCCCGAGGTACACCGCGAATCCATACATGCGCCGCCCAAGCTGTCTTCCCCGCAGACCAGTCCCCACACCCCGCAGTCGCCGACCGCGTACTCACCGTCGTTACACCCCGCGATCTGGGTCGCGTCCACGCACGCGTACCGGCGGAGGCCGTCGCCACCGGGACAGCGGGGATCGACACAGAAGGCGTAGTCCCCGTCCTCCTGACACAGGTCGCCCCCGTCGGCACAGTCGTCCGAGCCCCGGTAACGCCCGCCCTGACAGGTGTGCATGGAGGTGCCCGCGCACCAACGCCCATTCGTGACCACGCAACGGGTGTCTGCCACGTCCTCCCAAGTGATGCCGAGGTGGTTGGCGACGGTCCGAGGCGACCCATCCGAAGGGTTGTTCTTGACACACAGGTCGTTGTCGCCGCTGGGGTTACAGTCGGCGCCGGCGTTGGTGTCCTCCACGACCAGGGTGGAGCTCCCGCCGCCGTCGAGCATCACGGCGTCCCAACACAAGAACGGATCGGTCAACAGGAGATCGCGCATGTCGTTGCAGCTCATGCCGGTCCCTCCGCCCGCGCCACGGCCGTCCACCACCACGAGCCAGAGGTGGATGCCGTCGGCCTGGATACACGCCGCGCTTCGTGGGTTGGTGCTGCTGGTGTCATAACAGGCCGTCTCGGCCACCCCGTCGTCGATGAGGATGATGCCGTTGGCGCCGATCGCGTCGTGGTAGCGGAGGGGGTAGACCGTCGGGGCCTGGAGCGAGCTGAAGAACATGTCCTCGTCGCCGAGCGGCTCCGCCACCGCGAGGTCGCAACGTTTGTCCAGGGTACAGGCGATATAGCCCCAACGACTGCCGATCGTGTCGGTCTGGATGTGGTCGTTCCAGACGACGCCCCCCGAGATCGCGAGCCCCAGGGGCGCCAGGTAGTCGTTCCCCGAGCAGGTCGTACACGACCAGTCCCCGTTGATCGCCGCGATCGCGCCGACCTCCTCGGCGAAGCTGAGGGTGTCGGTGTACCACTCGTCGCCCCGCCGATCCGCGGAGGCATAGACGCCTACGTTCGGCACGGAGAGGTCGACCCCCACCGCGAAGACGTTCTGCGGGTCAGCCCCGCTGGTGAACCGTTTGAAGGAGGTGATGCCCGGTCGCACCTCACGTTCGTAGTCGGTGGCGAGCGCGGCGGAGATCGCGGTGATCAGGAGCATGCTGGAGGGTCGCACATTGTCGGTGCCGGGGCAATGCCAACGATCATCGGCACGATCATTGAGCGCCCGCGAACTGTACGCCTTCGAACACCAATGTAGGCGCCACTACCGTGCTGCACCGCCAGGGGTCGTTCCCCAACCCGACCAGCCCCGCGAACAGGCTCAGCAGGTTGCCCGTCACCACCATCTCGCCCACCGGCGCTCCCACGGCGCCGCGCTCGATGAGGTGGCCACGAATGCCCAGGCTGAAGTCGCCCGTGCTGAGGTCGGCGTTGCCGCCCATCCACGACGTCACCAGGATTCCGCTTTGGACCTCCTTGATCCACTGGTCGCGGTCCCGTTCGCCGAGGCCGACAACACGATTGCTCGGCGAGCCCGTGGTGACCGGGAGGCCTGCCTTACGCCCGTAGTACGTGTCCACGTAGATGTTGCGGAGCACGCCCGCTTCTACGATGGGCCGGACCTGGCTTCCGATGCCTTCGCCGTCGAAGGGGCGGCTGCCGAAACCGCGCGAGAGGAAGGGGTCGTCGGTGATCGTCAGGCGCGACGAGGTGATAGCAGTCCCTTGTTTGCCGAGGAGGAAGCTGCGCTGTTGCTGAAACGCCCGCGCGTCGGCCGGACCCAGGAGCCGTGAGATGAGCGATCCTGAGACCTGCGGGTCTACCACCATCGTGCCCTTACGGGTGGAGGCCTTCCGTGCGCCGAGCCGGGCGAGGGTCATCGCCAGGGCGCGCTGCCCGATCTCCGTAGGCTCCGGCAGATCCGTGAGGTAACGTGCGCCAAAGCCGAAGCCGTCCGCTGCGCGTCGATCGCCCTCGTCGCGCAGCGTGACCTCCGCCGAGGGCCAGGCCTGGGTGGCCGACGTCTGCCCCGTGAAGCCGTCGCTGCTCGCGCACGCGCGTTGGTTCGCCTCGACCGAGATTCCGCTGGTCACGGAGATCAGGCGGTCACTCTCTCGGGCGCGGGCCTCGATGGCCTCGACCCAGGCCTCCTGCTCCGCCACAGAGAGTCCAGCCGCCAACGCCGGGTCCACGAGGTCGATAGCCTGCGGGGAGGCGGGGTGGAGGCTCGGATCCGCGAGCTGGCGGGCCGGATCGGGCTCGAGCGCCCGGGTCAGGGCCAGGGCGTCGGCCAGGAAGGCGTCGAGCTGAGCGGGACGCAGGTCCGTGGTGGTCTGGTGGCTGTACCGACCGGACGCCCAGAGCTGGACCGAGACCGAGCGAGAGGTAGACGAAAGCAGCCGTTCGGTGGCGCCGTCCCGGCGTTGGAGCTCAGTCTGGGTGGAGCGTTGGACCGTCGCGAAGACGTGGTCGGCGCCGGCTCGCCGCGCGCGGTCGACGACCTCGACCGCCAGCGTAGTGAGCGAGAGGCCTGGGTCAAGCGGATCAGCCATTCACGCCTCCGACGGTGATCGACGAGATGAGCACCGTAGGCTGCCCCTGGCTCACCGGGACGCCCTGGCCGTCCTTGCCGCAGGTCCAGCCGCCGGTGTCGAGCCGGGTGTCGTTGGCGGCCATGGTGACGCGCTTGAGCGCCTCGGGGCCGTTCCCGATGATGTTCACGTCCTTGATCGGGCTGGTCAGACGCCCATTTTCGATCATCCAGCCGTTCTTGATGTAGAAAGTGAAGTCGCCGGCGCCGATCTGGACCACGCCGTTGGTGAAGGTCTCGGCCATGATCCCGTTCTTTACCGAAGCGATGATCTCGTCGCGGGAGTGCGGACCGTTCTCCATGAAGGTGCAGCGCATTCGCGGCAAGGGCTGATGCCGGAAGGACTCGCGCCGTCCACTGCCGCTTGGCTTCACCTTATAGGCGTTGGCGCTGATCTGGTCGTGCAGGTAGCCCTGGAGAACGCCGTTCTGGACGAGCACCGTTCGTTCGGTCGGGTTGCCCTCATCGTCGAACTCCAGGGCGCCGCGCTCGCCGGGCTCCTGGCCGCTGTCGACGATGGTGACGAAGTCCGCGGCGATCGACTTGCCGACCATGTCGCTGTAGATGCTCGTTTTCTTCCGGTTGAAGTCGGCTTCGAGGCCGTGGCCGATCGCCTCGTGCAGCAGGATGCCGCTCGCGCCCGCGGCGAGCACGACGGGCATCTCTCCCGCAGGTGGGCGCCGTGCGTCGAAGAGCATCATCGTACGATCTACGGCGTCTTTCGCGAGCTGACGGAGGTTCGCCTCCGTATACCACCCGATTCCCTGGCGGCCGGCGAGGTTGGCCGAGTTGGTGAGGGTCTGTCCGTTCTTGCTGGCGGTGACGCTACACCAGAGCCGCGTCATCGGCCGCGTATCGACGTGGACCCGCCCGTCGAGCGTGGCGACGAGGACACGCTCCTCGCTGTCGCTCCAGCTCACCGTGACCTTGGACACCGCGGCGTTCTCGGCCCGGGCATAAGCGGCGAGCGCGGTGAGCAACGGCAGCTTCTGTTCCACGCCGATCTCCGCCCATGGGACCGGGAGGGCGTAGAGGCCGCGGTCGGCCTGGCGAACCGAGAAGGAGGAAGGCGGCGTCACGGCGGTGGTCTTGGCGATACCGGCGGCAGTGCGCGCCGCGCCGAGCATCGCCTCCAGGCTCAGGTCCTCCGTGAAGGCGAAGCCTTGTTGATCGCCGATCACCGTGCGGAGGCCTACCCCCTGGTCAATGCTGGCGCTTGCCGAGGAGATGATGCCGTCCTCGAGGGTGAGCGCGTTGTTACGGGCGTGCTGGAAGTAGACGTCCGCGAAGGTGGCGCCGTTGCGCCCCAGCTCGCCGAGCAGCCGGGAGAGCACGCCGTCGTCGATGCCGAACCAGCTGTAGAAGGGGT
>CANKTH010000092.1 GCA_947486185.1 Deltaproteobacteria bacterium | reverse complement strand
GGGCGACGTCAACGGCGACGGGGTGGATGATCTTCTGGTCTCGGGCTGGGCCTCCGACCAGGCTTGGGTTGTGATGGGAGAGGCGGGCATCAGCTCGGCGGTCCTGGGCGCCGCGGCGGGGCACGTTCGCATCGACAACAGCGCATCTTCGGACACCTACCTCTCGTATTCTTCACCCCAGCCGATGGACCTCGACGGGGATGGGATGGACGACCTGCTGCTCGGCGCCCCGCGCGCCAAGGAGCTGGCGGACGGGAGCTTTGGCGGCGCCGCCGTCGGGGCCGCCTGGCTCTTTGCCGGGGCCGATCTCGCCGCAGGCACCACGCTGACTGAGGCCAACGCGGTCCGGCTCCTGGGCCAGCAGGACTGCGCGGGTTGGGCCTCCGAGCGGGTCTTCACCGCCACAGACACCCTGACCGTGGCGATCAGCGCGCCCCGGTGCCTGGCCTCGGACTCCCCGGACGGCCAGGTCCATTTCCTGTCCGACACCACGCTTACGGCCCTCAGCCCGGGGGACACCTATACGCTGGCTTCTACGCCCGTGCTGACCGGTTCGGGTTCCAGCTTCTTCGGCAACGCATTGGTTCCCCTCGACCTCGACGGCGATGGGGTGGACGCGCTGGTCATCGCCGCGCGCGACGCTTCGCCAGGGGGCCTGGCCGCCGCGGGCGTGGTGTACGTGGTGGACGACCCGGGGCTGATCGTGGCCAGCATCGGGGTGGACGACGTCTACACCTGGCGTATCGAAGGCGAGTCTGCGGGCGATTCTTTCGGCTACACGATGGCGTCGACCGGCGACGTCAACGGGGATGGTTCTCCCGAGCTCTTGATCGGCGGGCCCCTGGCGGACCGGGAGTACGGGGGGGCAACGGTCGAGAATGTCGGCGCGGTGTGGTTGGTGGATGGCGCGTCACTCGAGGCGACGCCCGCCGGAGAGGTGCTGGTGACCGACATCTCCGCGAGCTTCGAAGGTACGGATGGTGCGGTCAGCAACCTCAAACTGGGCCTCTCGGTAGGCGGCGGCGGCGCTCGCGACGTGGACCAGGACGGGCGTGCGGAGCTCTTTCTTGGCCAGTACCTGGGTGGACGGGCGTACATGTACTACGGAGGCGACTTTGCGGGCACCTACCTCGTGGCGGACACCGCCCATGTCACGTTCACCGAGGCGGCCGACTCGGCACACTTCGGGAAGTACATCGGCAGTCCTGGCGATCTGGACGCGGACGGCGTGCCGGACGTGATCGTCACCGACGATCAGCTCGATACAGATCCCTCCCTGTCGGGGAGCAGACACGGCGCGGTCTACCTGTACCCGGGGGTTCGCCTATAGTGGTCCTCGAAGCATTGTTCAGCTCTGGAGGGGTGTGATGGGGCTGTCGGTGCTCTGGTTCGGAGGTCTGCTCCTCGTCGGGTGTACCGGCGCGGTGGTGGGACCCAAGCCCGAGCGCGCCGATCGGGATGGTGACGGCTATCCACAACCCGAAGGTCCGCCGGTGGAAGGCGATGATTGTGACGACGACGTCGCCGAGATCCACCCGGGGGCGGTCGAGGTCTGTAACGGTTCGGACGATGACTGCGATAGCCTCGTGGACGAGTCGGTGTCGGAGGTGGTGTACGCCGACGTCGATGGGGATGGTGTCGGCGCCGGTAGCCCGGTGCGCGGCTGTGTTGTGGCCGGATGGGCGGTGGTCGGCGGCGATTGCGACGAGGCGGACGCTACGGTGCATCCGGGCGCCCCAGAGGTGGCCGAAGACGGGTTGGATCAGGATTGTGACGGTTTGGATTCGTGGATCGACGCGGACGGCGATGGTGCCGATGTGACGGAGGACTGCGACGACCAGGACCCGGAGCGAGCGCCCGGGCGCGATGAGCGCTGTGACGGCGTGGACCAGGACTGTGACGGTGGCGTGGACGAGGGGCTCGAGCAGCACGTCTATGCCCCGGACGCCGACGCGGACGGCTTTGGGGACCGTGATGCCCTCTACCTGGGCTGCAGCAATCCCGACCCGGCTTCCTATGTCGAGGACAGTCGTGACTGTGACGACGCGCGCGCCGAGGTGTACCCCGGCGCGGCCGAGCTCTGTGACAGCGTGGACCAGGACTGTGACGGCGATGTCGCCGACGACGACGCGCTGGACGCGCCAGAGTGGCACATGGACGCCGACAACGACGGGGATGGCGATCCTACGGTTGCCGTCCGCGCGTGCTCCGCGCCCGCCGGGTACGTCTCGAGCGCGAGCGACTGTAATGACCGCGACGCCGACATCTTCGCGGCCGCGGTCGAACGATGTAACGGCTTCGACGACAACTGCGACGGGGCGGTGGATGGGTCGGACGCCGTCGACGCGGTGCTTTACTTCGCGGATGGTGACAGTGACGGTTTCGGCGCAGGCGTAGCGGCTGCCGCATGTGCCGCCCTCGCGGGCTGGGTGACGGTCGCCGGCGATTGTGACGATACCCAGGCCCTCATTTCGCCTGACGCCGTCGAGACCTGTGACCTCGTGGATCAGGACTGTGACGGCACCGTAGACGACGACGCCGATGACGCTACGCCCTGGTATTCCGACCTCGACGGTGACGGCTTCGGCGATGGTGACGCCGGCGTGCTCGCGTGCGCGGCGCCCGCCGGTACCGTTGGAAGTGCCGGAGATTGTGACGACGTCGCGCTCAACGTGAACCCCGACGCCGTAGAGCTCTGTAACGGCCTCGATGACGACTGTAACGGCGTCTTGGATGACGATTCCGCGGTGGACGCGCTAACATGGTACGACGACCGGGACGGGGACGGCTACGGCAACCCCCCAGCCCGTTGTTGGCCTGCTCCCTCCCATTGTTCTCGTCGGCCGACCAGAGTGACTGTGACGACGGTCGGGTGGACGTCCACCCGGGCGCTACGGAGCGTTGTGACGCGTTGGACGTGGACGAAGACTGTGACGGGAGCGCAGAAGAGGTCGGCGCCGAGGGCGCGACCATCTGGTACGACGACCTGGACGGAGACGGGTACGGGGCGATCGCGACCAGCGGCTGCGGCGAAGCCGGACAAATCCCCAATGGTGGAGACTGCGACGACGCGTCGGCGGCGGTCTCCCCGGACGCCGACGAACGTTGCGGAGTCGGGGACGAGGACTGCGACGGTGATGAGGAGCTCGGCGCGGTAGATGCGCTGACCTGGTACGCGGACGCCGATGGCGACGGCTACGGCGGGGTCGAGACGCTCGACGCGTGTAGCCAACCTCCCGGCTACGTCAGCGGAGGCGGGGCTCTCGACTGTGACGAGGGCGACGCTGCGGTGGGACCGGGCGCGGCGGAGTATTGTGACGGCGTCGATCAGGATTGTGATGGGGCGACCGACGAAGATGCGGTCGACCGGGTCTCCCTCTCCGTTGACGCCGACGTGGACGGTCATGGCGCCGCCGACGCGCTGGTGCTCGCCTGCCCCGCAGAGCCAGGGCTGGCCGACAACGCCGATGATTGTGACGACGCTGACCCGCAGGTGAACCCGGACGCGGAAGAGCTCGCGGGGGATCTCGTGGACAACAACTGCGACGGTTTGGCGTTGTTGGCCGGGGAGCTGTCTCCCGGTCAGGCGGCGCTCCGCCTCGACGGGCCCAACAGCTGGGCTCGGGCGGGCGACGCGCTCGGCGCGCCCGGAGACGTAGACGGCGACGGAGTGGTGGACCTGTTGGTCGGCGCGCCGGACTCGGACCAAGCTTGGCTGGTGTATGGCGGTAGCGGACTGGGTTCGGCGGAGTTGGGCGTGTCGGCGGGCCACACCCACCTGAGCGGGGGGCTGAGCAGCTCGGTAGCTCTGGGCACCTCCTTCGTTGAGGCGGGGGACGTTGATGGCGACAGTTTGGGTGATGTCCTGGTGGGCGCGCCACTGTCGTCGGAGGGCGGTTTCGCCAACAGCCGAGAGATGGGAGCCGCCTGGCTGTTCTTCGGCGCGGACCTCGCTCGCGGCGGGAGCGTAGATGGCACTTCGGCCCTCCGTCTCGTGGGCGAGTGTGGCTATGCGGGGAGCGTGGTGGCTCGCCTCAGCGATGTCGCGGGCGGGCTCATCTACCCGGTGGGTGCGCCCTCTTGTGGCAACAGCCAGGCGGGTCGGGTCCACCTGGTGGACGAGACCTCCTTGGCGTCGCTCGGCGGCGGAGACCGCGTGAACCTCGGCCTCAGCGTGACGCTGGAGGGTGAGGCGGGGAGCCGATTCGGTGCGGCCCTGGCGGCCTTCGATCTCTACGGGGACGGCGTAGATGCGCTGGCGGTCGGCGCCTATCAGGCGTCGCCGACCACGCTGACCCAGGCGGGGCGGGTGTACCTGTTCGACGACCCCGCGGGGCTGAGCGCCGACGGGACGGGCGTTGACTTGAGTACGTGGATCCTGGAAGGTGAGGCTGCGCGTGACTTTGTCGGCGGCGCCCTGGCTAACGCCGGGGACGTCAACGGGGACGGCTACGAGGACCTGCTGGTCGGCGCGACGGGGGTGGATGATGTGGTTGGTGGGGCTACGGTTGTGAACGTCGGGGCGGTGTGGCTGTTGGATGGGGCGTTGCTGGCGGCGAGCGCCCCGGCGCCGGGGGACCGCCCGTTGACGGCGCCAATCTCCAGCGTTGGTGCGAAGTTTATCGGGACAGACGGCGTGTTGGAGCTGGCCCCGGTGGGCGCCGCGCTCAGCGGGGGGCAGGACGTCGACGGTGATGGGTTCGCCGAATTCTTTGTCGCGTCCCCGAGCCGAAACACCGCCTTCCTTGTGTATGGGGGCACCTACTCTGGCGAGTATGTCCTCGTGGACACGGCGCACGCCGTCTTCAGCGACAGTACAGGCTTCAGCACTTTTGGGCAGGTCATCATGAGTCCCGGCGATCTGAGCGACGATGGCGTGCCGGACGTGCTGGTCAGCGACGACACCCTCGTTCCCGACACGGTGAGCACGGGCCAGAGCTACGGGGCGATCTACGCCTTCTGGGGCGGGACCTTATGAGGGCGCCCGCTCCATCAGGCGCGTGACGAAGCTTCGTGGACGCGGGATGGCGTCTCGCCAGTCGGCCTGACGGTACGACTCAGGGAGCGGTGGCGTAGGCAGCGCCCTCTTCGGTGACCGTGACGACGCCCTCTTCGTATCGGATATAACCTTCGGTCAACCACCATTCCATCATATCGGAGAAGCCGCGGTGGGCGATGAAGTACCGCCGCTCCGAGTGGTCGTGCGCGTCGGCCATAGGCAACGCGCCGCCGCGCGACTGGATGTGTTTGAGCACGCCCTTGCGCGCGCGGGTGCGGGCCCTCTCGATCTTGTCCTGCTGGTTGGCTGCGTCTTTTTCGGAGGTGTCCGGTGTGTCATTCTCGCCTTGCGCGACCGGGGTGGGCGGCGCCGCCGCTCTGGGGGCTTCGGTCGCAGGTGGCGGCGCTACTGCCGGACTTGACGCTGTCGCGGGAGTTGACGGGGCTTGCGGAGCCGACGTAGCGGGCGTTGGCGGGGCCGCCCCGGGCTGGGCCCGCTCCCGCGGGGGCATGTCGCCTGGGGTCGGGCGCGCAGGAGGGGCGGGCGCCGGCGGGGCCGCTACCGAAGAAGGCGCGACCGGCCCCAGGGTGCGGCGGAGCACCTGCTTCAGCCTGTCTCTCAATCCCATGTTCGCTCCTCAACTGCCGCCCTTCGGCGTCGTTTGGGCAGGACTACCACAGCCCCGGCGCGGCCGCATGTCTCCGCGTCCCAATCGGCGAGTGGGTGCGGATTGGGATACGCTAGGCTTCTCCAAGCGGGGGGCCCGATGTGGTGGACAGTGCTGGCGGCGTGTAGCACGCCGGAGCTCGAGCCAAAGGAGACACTCCAGGTGGAGGTGCCGGTGGTGGCCGCCGAGGTGGTACCTCGGGTGATCGACTTCGGTGTCGTGGGCCTGGGAGCTCCGGAGGTTCGCCCGATCACGGTCTACAACCTCGGTGACGTGGATCTCGTGTTGGGCGGCGTCCGCGCTACGAGCGAGAGCGTGAGCGTACAGGCTCCGCTCAACCCGACGATCCTCCCTGGCGAAACGGCTGAAGTTCAGGTCACCTGGGCGCCCAAGCTCCCAGAAGAGCTCGACGCCGAGGTCGAGCTGCTGGTCTCCGGCGGCGGACTGTTGGAGTATGCCGTAGCCGTCACGGGCAGCGCCGCAGGACCCGTCGCGACCCTCTCGACCTCCTCGCTCGATTTCGGGGAGGTCAACGTCGGCTGCTCGGTGCGCGACGCACTCAGCATCAGCAACACCGGCCTCGGAGCGCTCAGCATCAGCAGCGTGAGCCTGGATCAGGAAGATTCCCTCTCCCTCGTGGTGGGCGGTGGCAGCGAGGGGCCTTGGACGCTCAACACCTTCGAGAGCCTCGATGTGGAGCTGACCTATACGCCCGACCAGGATCGTGACCTGACGACGACCTTGAGGCTGGTGTCCGACGACCCGGTCTCGCCCGAGCTGACCGTGGACCTCACGGGCAAGGGGCGGATCCTGGCGGAAAATACCGATACTTTCACGGTGCCCGGCCTCATCAACGTCACCGCCCTGTTCGTGCTGAACTCCGTGGTCGCCAACGGGCCCTACACCGAGGTGTTCTACGTGGCGATGAGCGAGCTGTTCGCCACCCTCCAGGACCTCGGGGTTCAGTATCGTGCGGCCTTCATCGTCACGGCGTCCGGGGAGCTGCGCGGCAGCGTCTCCTACGTCGATGAGACCATGACGACGTCCGAGACGCAGACGGTCATCGGGGGGATGCTCGAGAACCCCGACGCCGATCTGGACACGCAGTTCCAGGCCCTCAGCAACGGCCTCGCGCTCCACCGAAGCTGGCTGATCGACGAGGGGAACGAGTGGGCCACGGCTCAGCTCAACCTCATCGGAATGAACAACGACATCGAGCAGAGCGGCGGTAATTACGTGACTTTTCTCAACGAGTACCGGACGTACAAGACCTATCCGGAAGAGGTGGTGTTCCACGGCGTCGGCGGAGAGCCGCCTCGTGGCTGTGGCGGCTCCGATCCGGCGGAGGCCTTCTACGACGCCGCCGCCGAGACCGGCGGCATGTTCATCTCGATCTGCGAGGAGGACTGGGCCATCTACATGGAATCGTTGGCCCTCAGCATGTTGGGGGGTGACCCGCGCTTCGTGCTCTCACAGGAGCCGGCGGCGTGGACCATCACGGTCTACGTGGACAATCGCGAGCAGTCCACCGGCTGGGTCTACGAGCCGAGCACCCGAGAGATCGTGTTTGACGACACCGAGGCGCCGTTGCCCGGGTCCGAGCTTCGCATCGACTACGTGCTCGCGGTAGAGTGTCCCGATGTTCCTTGAGTTATTGCTGTTCGCCTGCGCGGGATCCCTGTGCAAGGCGGGCTGCGAAGGCTCGGGATCTCCAACCACCGGATCGGATGACACGGCGCCGACCGACGACACCACGGTCACGGACGACAGCGCGCCGGACGACGACACGGCGGTCACCGACGACACGGGCACCGTCGCCGATCCCTGTGTCACGCCACGCGTGATGTTTGTCGATGACGCCGGGGTCGAAGAGGATGTCTCGGCGGCGCTCCTGGATGGGACCTACCTCACCCTCGATCGGCCGGGCACGCTCCAGGTCTGCGCGGGCGTCTGGTACAGCCACCTGTTGATCCGCGCGGAGGTCGAGGTCGTGGGGTTAGGCGTGGACCGCGACGCGACCGTGCTGTCCGGCGGGGGCACGGGCTCCGTCCTGGATGTGGCGGGTCCTGACGGGAAGCTCACGGTGAGCAACCTCACGGTCGACCGTGGCCTGGGGCTCAGCAAGGAGCATAACTCGGGTGGCGGCGGCATCTATTGTGAGGCCTACGGGGCGATCGAGGTCACCAATACCGTGTTCTCCAATCACGAGGCGAATGACGGCTCGGCGATCTACGTGGAGGATTGTGGTGTTCAGATCAGCGGATCGCGCTTTGTAGGCAACGTCTCGGAAGATGACGGCGGCGCGGTGACCGTGTGGTACTCCGATCTGAGTGTGTCGGACAGCGAGTTTTCGGTGAACGAGGCGCTGGACGGCGGCGCGCTGGCGCTGTTCTACGGGACCGGGAGGGTGGTGGACACGCACTTTGAGAGCAACACCGCCTCGATGTTCGGTGGCGCGATCTGGGTCTACAACAGCTCCTTCGACATCGCCACCTCCCAGCTGTCGGGCAACAGCACCACGGGCGGGGACGGCGGTGGCCTGCTCTTTTATGGCACCGGTACCTTGACCGACGTCGGCTTTGCGGGCAATTCCGCGGTCCGCGGCGGGGGGATCTTTGTATACTATGAGGCGTCCATCGTCGGGGACCGGTGCGATTTTTCGAGGAATAGCCCGGATGATCTGTATGTGGCGGACTACAGCGCCGAAGGTGGGGTGAGCCAGAACCTGGGCGAAGACGCCAACTTCATCTGTGCCGCCAACGTATGCGACGAGCCGTAGATGACGGCGGCGACGAATGACCCGGCGGCCGTAGGTGACCCGTGTGGCTGACCGGTGGGTGGGTGTTGGCGCTCTCGCCGGCGCTCGCCCAGGAGCGATATCGGGTGGACATCCCGGACTTTCCCGGAGCGCTGTACAGCTCCGACTATGGCAGTGTGCTCGCCGCGCCGCCGCCCGCGGGTACACGGTATCGGGTCGAGGAGCCCCCCCAAACCGACACTTTTGTGGCGTGGGAGGCTATCGATGCCTTGGGGGTCCAGCTCTGGCACGATCGCGGCTACACCGGGAAAGGAGTGAAGGTCGCGGTATTTGATGTGCAGTGGTTGAACGCGGAGGTCTGGGAGGCCGAGCTGGGCGACTACACGACGCACGACTGCGAGGCCAGCCGCTCCTGTGAGCTGCCGATGGACACGCTGCGGCCACGGTTCACGTGGGAGGAGGGCAGTCATGGGGTCGCCTGCGCCGAGGTGATCCGTGACCTCGCGCCCGACGCGGAGCTGCACCTCGTCCGGGTCAATGGGGGTACGACGCTGGAGAACGCCGCGGACTGGGCGGCGCGTGAGGGCATCGACGTGGTGTCGATGTCGATGTCCTTCTTCTCGACCTCCTACTATGACGGTACGGGGCCGATCAACGCGGTAGTCGACCGGCTGATGGCGGGTGGCGTGTTGCTCGTGAACTCTGCGGGAAACTACGCGACCGAACACTGGGACGGTGACTTCCGCGACGACGATCTCGATGGGCAGCACGAGTTCCCGTGGGGAAGCGAGTACCTACCTATCTATTATGGAGAGGGTGATCATTCGGTCCAGATCTTGTGGGACCAGTACGGCCGTTGCGGCGACACCGACTTCGACATCATCGCCTGGGATGAAAACGCCAATATCGTCGGTCGTTCTTCGGCGCGTCAGGCGACAGACGCGGACGAGTGTAGCCCACAGGAGCGCCTGACCCTCCACGCTGCGCGCGCCGACTGGTACTACGTGCAGGTGTTGCGAGTTACGGGAGATCCCGCAGTTCAATTTGCGATTTTTGCCCGAAATGGCGAGGTCTACGAGCCGACTCCTGGGAGCATCGCCGACCCCTCCAGCCACCCGGGCTCTTTTTCGGTCGGTGCGGTTCGAGCGGACGGATACCTCATCAACAACGCCGAGTCCTTCTCGTCCGAGGGCCCAACACACGGGGGTACTCCAAAACCCGATATCGCTGGCCCCGACGGGCTCACCACCTATACGTACGGAAGCACGGGTTTTTATGGCACCTCGGCCGCAACCCCGGCCGTGGCGGGTGCCATCGTGCTGATGTTGGAGGAGGACCCCCGGGCTACGCCGCGTGAGGCCGCGGCGCGCCTCGCTGCCAACGCACTCTCGGGTCGCTCGACCTGGGAGCCCTTCGACGGCGAGCTAGGCGCCGGTCGCGCACGTCTGCCGGTGGGGGCGCGCAGAGGCTGTGACAGCAGCGCCGTTGGCGTCGCAGCTTTGGCAGGGTGGACTGCCGCGCTCGCCCCATGCCTGCTATGGTGGTTACGACGCCGCCCCAGGGGTGCAGACTGATGTTGCTGTTGTTGACTGCCTGCCATGTGTTCAGTTCGCTGGAGATCCCGTGTACCGCGGGCCAACCCTGCGCTGACGGCACCACGAAGGAATCTCCCCCAGAGAGCGAGCCGGTGGACGAGCCCGAAGCTTCGGTGGGCTTGGTGCTGGCCCTCATCCGCGGGGCGGCAACCGAGGTGAGGGTCTACGATCCAGACGGCAGTCAGGGAAAAGTGTGGTCCGGGCTTGCATTCGCTGGCGCTGGCGCGATCGTCTATGACCCGGCCTCCACCACCGCCTACGTCGCCACTTCCAGCGGTTACGCCAGGCTCGACAGTGCCACTACGGCGATCACCCCCGATCTCGCTGGCCCTTACGTCGATATGGAGCTTCTGGGTTCGCGCCTGGTCCTCCTGACCACGGGTGAGATCGCGCTCGTGGCCGCGGCCACTGGCGTCGAGGCGCTTCGCTCCACGGTGGCCTACGAGAACCTGGACAGCGTCACCGTCCTGGGCGACGATGCCTTCGTCGTGGATCTTCAGTCCTCCGGCCCCGACCTCATCCGGGTGAACGAGACCGGCGTCGCTCTGCACGCGGCCGACATCGACACCGACGACAATCGTGCGAGCTCCCTCTTCGTAGGCGCGGACAGCGACCTGTTGGTCTGCTCCGGCCGCGGCATCGTGTACGCCGTCACGAGCCTCCGGAGCGGAAGCTCCGCGCCGCTCACCGTATGTGACGCCGACCTCAGGGACGTCACGGACTGCGCGTACGACCCCGCCACCGACGAGATCCTGCTGGCCACCTCCGGCACCGGGCTCTGGGCTATGGCGGCGAGCGGTGTAGGCGCCTGCACCCAACGGTTGACCCCGCCCGACGGCGTCACTGTGGTCGGCAGTTACTTCTACCGGTAGATCGGAGCGATCATGCGTGCATCTTCCCTGCGCCCCTCCTCGAGAATGGCCGCGCTCCTCGTCCTCACCGGCTGTCGCGGCTGCGAGACCGAGACCTCGATGGTGAGGCTGGTCGAGCCCCTCGATGGGGAGGTGGTGGGGGTCTGGCTCTCCGACGCCGTCGGCTCGCCGCAGGCGATGGACGCCGTGGTCCTGGGCATCAACCGATATGGCGCGGTGGCGCCGATCGGGGAGGTCGAGGTCGAAGGCGGTGCCCTGGGCAGCGCCGAGGTCAAGATGGGCGTGGACGGCCAGGGGCTGGCTCGTTTTGTACCCGGTCGCACCGGTCACTGGGGCCTTCAGGCCCGCTACGGCAACTCCGAAGCTTCTGCCAACGCGTATTCGGTGACCAGCGCGCTCGGCTCGGTTGACTGGGTGGTGCTGCCCGAGCTGCGCGCCGAGCACCTCTACGAGGCGGGCGAGGGTCTGGTCTGGTCCAACGGTCAGGAGGTGTGGTGGGGCGATCCGAGCGGCAGCCGCCGGCTCCGTGTGCTCCAGGCCGAGTCCGTCATCCAGGAAATTCGAACGATTCACGGTGATAATGACGGGATCACCGATCTCATGGTGCTGACGCACGGGGCCGTCTACCTCTTACGCGGCCGGGCGGGCGGCGGCCTGATCTGGGGGGCGGGCTTCGCTCCCGCCGCGGCGACGCTCATGGGGGCCACCTGCGTCGATCGTGATGGGGACAAGCTGCCGGATCTGGCGATGCTCATGCGCCCGGACGAGGGCCGCTTCCAGGTCGCGCTCCTGCAAGGCGACGGCATGTGGGGCTTCAAGCAGGTGGACTCGGTGGTTAGCAACAGCACCGAGGCGGTTGGCGTCAGCGTGGAAGACGCCGATGGGGACGGCGCGGGGGAGCTCACGCTGCTCCTCACCAACGGCACGCTCCGCCGCTACTACGAGAGCGAAACTGAGGGCGCGTGGATGCCGGCCACGCACGATATTCTTGGCTTTGTACGTCCAAATGAGGGCTACGGCGTCCTCCATACATCCGAGGATCTGGACGGCGACGGCGAGTGGGACTTTCTCGTCGCTGGCACCGTGGACGAGGCGATCGGCACGAACGTCTGGGTGACGAGCTTCGGCAGCGGGAACACCAACATCTACGCGATGTTCGACCAGAACAACCCGCCGGCAGCGGTCGAGCTGCGGGCCGCCGACATGAACGCCGACGGGCGCAACGACCTGGTGATCGGCACGGAAGACGGCATCTCTCGTGTCTTCTGGAACGGTACCGGCTTCACCACGTACAACGGCGGCACGATGCCCGAGGGCCGCGTGATGACCCCGGGGGACTTTGTGCCCGGTGACGCCCTCGATATCGCCGTGGGCGAAGAGGACGTGGTGCTCGTGCCGGGGCTCACGAAGGTGGACGACCCGACCACGACCGGAGACGAGACCAACCCCTGGGGGCCGGCGGCCTCCTCGGCGATCACCAACGCCCTCGCGCTGGCCGAGGCGCCGTGGATTGGCCACCTCGATAACGACGAAGTGGTAGATGTGGTCAGCTACACCGATACGAGCAACGGCTTGGGGCTCCGCGCGTGGCTGGGCACGCCCAGTGGTGACACGGTCGACGAGGCGCTGGCCGGAGGCACGGTCGAGGTGCTGGGCAGCAGCGTGAGCCCGCTCGACCTGGCGGTGTGCAGCGGCGTCGTGTATGCGTTGGTACAGGACCCGAGCGGCACGTTGTTGTGGAGGTTCACCGTCGATGTTGCGGGCGACTTGATCCTGATCGGCGAGGAGATCCTGTTCGACACCGGGAGCATGCTGGTGTGCGGGAGCTTCCCCGACGGTGACGTTGCGGTCGTGGAGATTGAGGGGAGCGTACACTACGTCGATGCCGACGGTTTTGTCGTGGACGCCGATCTGCTCACCACCGTAGGCGCTGTCGCGGCGTGGGATCCGGACGGCGACACGGTCGACACGCTCGCCACCTGCCCCAGCGACGGCTGTTTGGTCCTCGCGGGTGACCTCGATGGAAATGGGCGGGATGAGCTCGTGAACTTTGGCGAGAACGGCATTGAGCTCAGCTTGACCGACGGCACCGTTCAGCTTGGCGCCTGGGGACTCCCGTCGCTCACCGACGCGGACGGGGACGGCATCGAGGACCTCGTGCTCTCGAACGGAAGCTGGATCCGGGTGTATCGGGTGGTGTCCGACGCGGTCGTACCGCCCCTTTCACGCTACGTGCCGAAAGACCTGGATGGGCCTGTCACTTTCGGTGACCTCAGCGGCGACGGCTGGCCCGACCTGTTCGCGCGGGGGCTGGACCGCGACGAGGCGGACGCCACTGACTGGGCGGCGATCCTCTATTATCTTGAGGTTACGCCAGCGCTGTTGTCCGGGCCGCCGGACGACCCCGGCACGGACGACACGGCCCCGCCGGAGTCTCCGCCGGTGGAGTCCCCGCCGGTGGAGTCCCCGCCGCCGGAGTCCGGGCCGGTGGAGTCCCCGCCGCCGGAGTCCGGGCCGGTGGAGTCCCCGCCGGCCGAGTCCTCGTCACCCGATTCTGGAACGCCCTAGGGCCTCGCGCGAACGCCGCGGCCACCGTAGGCGTTGACACCCGAGGCTTTGCGCCCCTCTCACGCTTGCCCTTGATCGGAGGTGGCCGATCACTGAGGAACCGGGGTAACTTCCCGCCGCTATGCTTTTCTTCCTCC
This sequence comes from Deltaproteobacteria bacterium, assembly GCA_947486185.1. Lineage (GTDB taxonomy): Bacteria > Myxococcota_A > UBA796 > UBA796 > SXON01 > CANKTH01. The sequence goes on along the minus strand of CANKTH010000092.1, from coordinate 8,066 downwards.
TACTCCTCTCGTGTAACGGCCAGGGACCGTCGGCGGACGACTCAGGCGTAGTCGGGCCGGCGCCAGAGCTCTGGTACTACCCCGACACCTTGTCCTTCACGCCGGCGTTGCTCAGCAGCAGCGACGTCAAGGACGTCCAGATCCGAAACACCGGCGGCTCCGAACTGGTCATCCGCCAGCTCGCGACGTGGGGTAGCGGTGCGTTTTCTCTGGGCACGATCCCGCCGTCGCAGCCGATCCCGCCGGGTGAGATCGTGTCGGTGGGGGTTCAGTTCATTCCGACCAACCCCTACGACACCGGCGGCCTGACGATCCTGACCAACGATCCGAAGGCCCCTTCGGTCAATGTGCCGCTCGAGGGCTACGCGCTGGTGCCTTCGTTGGAGCTCTCCTCCAATCCGCTCGACTTTGGCGTCGTACCCAACGGCTGTTCCGTCACCCGGACATTGGGCGTCAAGAACGCGGGCTACGCCGAGCTCGAGATTGAGGAGATCGTCAACACCAATAACAGCGTTTTTGCCTTGCCGGAGGATCTCCTCCTTCCGCTTGAGGACCCGATCGTGGTCGCGCCGGGTGAGAGCTGGACCGTCGACATCACCTACACCGCCTACACCGAGCTGGTCGCGGAGGGCGAGATCTGGTTCACGGGCAACGACATCCTCGGGGTGAACGTCGGCCTGTTCCGCGGGGAGGGTACGGACGAGAGCACGTCTGAAGATGAATACTGGCAATCGGAGGAGGCATTTGCCCGGACCGACATTCTGGTGTTCGCGAGCCGCACGAGCTCCATGGGCGACAACGAGAGCGTCACCAGGAGCAACCTGGACGCATTGAGTGATGCGTTGGTGCGGACCCCGCTCGATTGGCAGCTCGGTGTCGTCACCAAGGACACCGGTTGTGTCAACGTCGGCGTGGTCACCCCCGTCAACTTCTCCGACGGCGCGGTGCTCGACAGCGCGATGACCGGCGAGTTCGGCCTCCTGACCGACGAGGGGCTGACGGTCATCAAGAACGCACTCGAAAAGTCTACCTCGGGGGAGTGTAATCAGGGTCTGCTCCGCAACGTGTCGAAGCCGACCATCATCGTCATTTCGGATGGCGCCGACCAGTCGGCCCAGGGCTGGGAGACCTTGACCACCGGCATCCAGGAATTTGCCCCTGGGGCGGTGATTCACGCGGTCTCGCCAAGCGCCTCGGGCGTGTGCGCGACGAGCGTGCTGGGTGCCGGCTACCAGGAGGCGGCGGCCGAGACCGGTGGAGTCAATCTCGACTTCTGCGCGGATGACTGGGGTGCTGCCTTCGACAAGGTTTTTGGCCTGCTCTACAGTGGTCCGTCTCGCACCTTCGCCTTGTCCTCGATCCCCGATCCCGACTCGATCGAGGTGCGGGTCAACGAGGCGGCGGTGACCGGTTGGGTCTACAACAACAGTGAGAACACCATCGTGTTTAACGAACCGCCCGATGCCGGCGAACACATCGTGATCCGTTACGATCTTGGAGCGAGCTGTGGTTGAGCTTGCTTTACTGCTCCTGGCCGCGTGTAGCGCCGGGAGCGACTCTGGGTCCAAGGGAGACTCTGACGCGTCTACCGGAAGCACGTGCATCTCGGAAGGGGATGACGTCTGTGACGGGATCGACAACGACTGCGACGGTGTCGTAGACGAAGACGGCGCGACGCTCTTCTACCGCGACGAAGACGGCGATGGCTTCGGCGCGTCGTCGGTGAGCGTGCTGTCGTGCGAAGAGAGCCTGCCTGGCTATGTCACCGACTTCACCGACTGTAGCGATGTAGACGGCACCATCTACCCCGAGGCGCCGGAGTTCTGCGACGGGCGCGATCACGACTGTGACGGCGAAGTCTACGAGGACGGCTCGGAGGACATCGAGCCCTGGTACAGCGATGAAGACGGAGACGGCTACGGCAGCATCCGCCACATCGTCGAGGCCTGCGTCGGCCCCGAAGGCTACTCTGCGAGCAGCGCCGACTGTGACGACGACGATCCTTACATCAGCCCCCGGGCGGTGGAGATCTGCGACGACGAGGACGTCGACGAGGACTGCGACGGTCTTGTCGATGAGTTCGACGACTGGGCGGCGGGCGGCGATCCCTACTACATCGATCGGGATGGGGATCGTTACGGCGACGCCGCGACCCTGCCCGAGTGGCTGTGCGAGCGCCCGGACGACTACGTCGTCAACAACGACGATTGTGACGATTTCGAGGCGAGCATCAGCCCGAGCGGTATCGAGAGTTGCAACACCTTGGACGACGACTGTGACGCGATCGTGGACGAAGACGTCTGCCCCCTCGAGTCGGTGCCCGTGCCCGACGACAGCGGGGTCCTTCCGCCCGATACCGACGACAGCGGGACGGGCGCCAGTGGTGGTTCTGACAGTGGCTCCGGAAGCAGCGGCTCCGGCTCGGCGGGCGCCGCCCCGCCGCGGGCGTTCTGGAGCAGATGGTGGTGATGTTACCCAGTTTTTTTCTTCTCGTCTCCCTGGCGCTGGCGGCTGATCCGCCCGCCGCGGACAAGCCCGCGGCCAACCCGCCGTCGACCGACAAACCCGCTGAAAAGCCGGCGGAGAAGCCGGCAGAGAAGCCCGCGGATCCTCCGGCCGCCAAAGCCCCGGAAACCGCGGCGGCTAAACCCGCCGAAGGAAGCGCCGCCAAGGCGCCGGCCGCCGAAGCTTCGACGGCAAAACCTGCGGAGACCGCCGGAGCCCCAGCGACCGACGGCGGCGCCGTCGCGCCGACTACGGTGTCGGTAGGCGGCACCGCCGCGCCCGAGACCGTGTCGGTAGGTGGAGGCACACCGGTTGAGGTGGTGGCGGCGCCGGCCGAGCCCGTGGTGGTGGGTCCGCCCCCGCAGCGCCTCACCTTCGTCGCGCTGCCCCGTGGTTGGGAGGTCCGTGACGAAGCGGGCCTCGTGCTGTCACCCGACGCGCTCGCGACGGCCCTCTCCGACGCCTCTCTCGCGGAACGGCGGGATAAACAGCGTACGAGCGCGATCGTTCGCAGCTCAGTGCTCGGGGCGGTCGGTCTGGGCATGATGAGCGCAGGTATCGTGAGCATGCTCGCGCTCTCGCCCCCGGACCGGGAGTCCTACGTGCATCCTTACCTCGACGACGACGAGGAGGAGGATCGTTACGATCGTGGCGTCGAGCTCTACACCAGCGAAAAACGCTGGGGAGCGGCTGCATTTATTGGCGCCAGCTCCTTGGCGCTCGGGGCTGCCATCACCATTCCGCTCGACCTGGGTCGTGCCAGCAGCACGCCCAGCCGCTTGTGGACCCAACGCGACATGTCGGATCAGGTCAGCGCGCACAACAAGACCGTTCCGGCCGCCCCACCGCCTCCGCCGCCTCCGCCGGTCGCCGGCCCTGAGGAGGACGACCTATGAGCTTTCTACTCTGGACGATGGCGGCGATGGGCCAGGAGCTCTCGCTGGACATCGAGCTGCTGCGCCCCACCTTCTCTCTCGGGCTCCCCGGCGTGGACAGCGCTCAGATCTCGCGGGCGGGTACGATTCGTGGCGGCTTCTACCTCCAGTATGAGCGCGAGCCCCTCGTGCTCTACGAATTCGACGAGCGTGTAGGCGCGATCATCGAGAACCGTTTTGTGCTGCACGCCGGTGCATCCGCGGACATCAACCGACGGGTGTCGATCAGGGCGTCGCTGCCGCTCATCAACGACGTCGGTACGCTCGTGCCCGAGTTCGCGAACCCCGGCTTTGGTGCTGGCGATCTCGCGATGGGCGCCCGCGTGGCGTTCTTGATCCAGGGCCCGTTCCGGGTCGGGGCGCGCACCGACTTCCTCCTGCCGACCGGGCGCGACGAAGCCTGGCAAGGTGATCGCGCGTTCCGCGTTCATCCAGGACTCCTGGCCTCCGTCGATCTTGGCGCGGTGGACATCTACACCGACCTGGGCGCGATGGTGCGGCCGATCACCACCACGGACCTCGACTTCACGGCGGGCCCGGAGATCGTGGGTAACGGGGGCGTGTCGCTGGAGGTGGTGCCGGGCTGGGCCAACGCGTGGACGGGGGTCTACAGTCGTTATGGCCTGGTGCGTGAGGGGACCTCAGGTGAGGCCGAGACGATCGCCGAGGTGGCGGCCGGCCTCACGCTGTTCCCGCTCCGTTGGCTTCAAACCGACCTCTTTTTCGGCAAGGGGGTGACCCAAGGCTTCGGCACCGATCCCTTCCGGGTGGGGCTCGGCGTGACCATGGCGACGGTACAGAAGATCGAGCGCCCCCCACCGCCGCCGCCTGAGCCAAAAACCCTCATTCCTCCGCCTGAGCCGCCGCCGGTCCCGGTGGTGCTGGAAGACAAGCCTCCCGCGCCCGTGGTGTGGGAGGAGGAGCAGCTCGCCCAGATCGTCGAGGATCAAATCGTCATCCGCGATCCGATCCAGTTCGAGTTCGGCACTGACGTCATCCTGCCGGTCTCCTTGCCTACCTTGCAGCAGGTCGGAGATCTGCTGCAGCAGCACGGCGAGCTGCTGCACATCGTCATCGAGGGGCACGCCTCGGAAGAGGGCTCGGACATCTACAACTTCGACCTGTCGATGCGCCGCACGACCGCGATCTACAAGGCGCTGATCGACGCGGGGGTGCACCCATCGCGTATCTCTTGCCGCTCGATGGGCGAGACCCGGCCGCTGACGACCAACACCGACGAGGCGTCGTTAGCCGCCAACCGAAGGGTGGAGTTCCACATCGTCGCTCGGATGGACGCGGCTGACCCGCCGCCGAACTACTTCCAGCCCGTCCGTAAGCCGTGGAGCGGCGAGCCAGCCCGCATCGTCGAGCCGGTGTATCCGCCACCGCCCCCGACCAAGCCCGAGCCCAAGCCGGACAACCCTGACTTCTTCAAAGAAAAGGGGGAGGAGTGATGATCTTCGCCTTCTTCACGTTCCTGCTGATGGTGTTCGTGTCTCCGGCCTCGGCGCAGTGTCGCGGCGAGGTGTTGCAGGACATGAACTGTAACGGTGTCGACGGGCAGTACGAGCCGCTGATCGATCAGTCCGCCGAGCTCTGTGAAGGGGTCACCGAGCCAAACGCCGATTACTACTTCTACTATAGCGACTTCGGGTGTGAGTTCCCCACCAGCACCCTCGACGACGACGCCGACGGGATCGCCTACGGGTCGATCAACATCCCTGCCGACGCCGACCCGCCCGACGCGGTCTACCTGCTTATCTGTGACAACTGTCCGCTCGCCGCGAACACCGACCAGGCCGACTTCGACTGCGACGCCGTCGGCGATGTGTGCGACAACTGCTACACGATCTACAACGACGATCAGGCGGACGCCGACCAGGATTTGTTGGGCGACGTGTGTGACAATTGCCCAGAGGATCCCAATCCGGATCAGAACGATCGTGACCTCGACGGCTACGGCGACGCCTGCGACCTCTGCCCGGAGGTGCCCGACAACCAGTCGGATCTGGACTTGGACGACGTAGGCGACGCCTGTGACAACTGTATCGGCATCTTCAACGACACCCAGGACGACGCCGATATGGACGGCTTTGGCGACGTGTGCGACGTCTGCCCCTACGTGGTCGACCCGGACCAATACGACGTAGACAGCGACCGTATCGGCCATGCCTGCGACAACTGTCCGCTGGTATACAACCTGGACCAGACCGACACCGACGGCGATGGTGTCGGAGATCCCTGCGACTCCTGCCCGCTCGCCTCCCAGATCGGCGACCCCGACTTTGACGGCGATAATTTTGGCGATGTGTGCGACGTCTGCCCCGCCATCCCCAACGCGGATCAAGGGGATCAGGACATCGACCTGCTCGGCGACCTGTGTGACAACTGTGTCACCGCAGCGAACGTTGACCAGGAAGATACCGACGAAGACGGTGTCGGCGACGCCTGCGACAACTGCCCCCTCGATCCCAACCCGGATCAGAAGGACGAAGAGGACGGTGACGGCCTCGGCGACCTCTGCGACGGCGAGGCGGTCCGGGGCGGTGGTTGCCACGAGGGCTACGGCATCACTCTCCTGTTGTTGCCGCTGATGATCGCGGCGCGCCGCCGTCGGGCCGCCACGCGAGCCTGAAGGTGGCGGCGCCCTGTCAGTGGGGGAGCGTCCGGGGGCGACCCCAACGGGTGGCGTGCTCCGTCGATGGGTAATGCCCGCAAGCAGGGCATCCCGGGAGCTTCGCGCCCGGGGCGGTGAACAGCGGGGTGATGCCGGGAATATCCACGACGACGTGCCCAAAACGGCAGATCCACCGACGCCACGCCATCGCGCAGCGCGGGCACGCGTAGCGGAGGAGCCCTTTGGGATCGGCGCCGACGGGCTCGCGATCCGAGAGCGCCTCGGGGCCGGTCACGTCGACGCCGACGATGTCCCCGCGCCCGAGGAGGTGGCCGCATCCGCAACACCGGTGCCGCATCTCCCAACGGTGAACCATCAGGGCGAGATGCAGAAACTGCTCGATTCCTTTAGGTTTTCCGTGCCCTGGCCGCGCGAGCAGGGTGCCCCAGGCGAGGCCCTGGCCTTGGGGGTTGGTCAGCTCATAATGACCGGGCCCCTGGCTGCGGCAGCGGGCCTCCAGGCGAGGAAACCATAGGTTGAAGTTGGCCTCCGGCATGGGGAGCACCACGAACGAGCTGTGGGGGCGGAGATCCAGGAGGTAACGGTCATGGGCGACCGTGACCGCGTGGAGGGTGGGCCGCAGCTTGCTGAACTTCGCGTCGAGCACGTGGCGGGTCTCGCCTGCCGGCCCGCTCACGCTGAGGTAGACATCCGGGGTACGAAGCTCGTGGTCTCGGGTGCGAAGCTCGGGTTCATACTCCACTTTGGCGCGAAGGAGCTGAGTCGTGCCGTTCAGGCCGAGCAAAGCGCGTTGGAGCCGGATCGGTCGGATCATCCTCCACTTCCGTCCGGTCCGGTCGTGTTCGAAATGATCTGCGAACTCACCCGGTTCGGAGGGCACGAAGCCGAAGGTCTCGGTCAGGCACTGGACGACCGAGAGGAGGATCCAGAGCTCGTAGAGCGTCGCGCTGTCGGCGAGGGGGTAGCGGCTGAGGTTTCCAGGTCCGCGGCTTGTTTCGGTCTCGTCCTCGAGGTCCTGGAGGCCGGCGATCAGCGCCCGGCCGTGAACCGAGCGGCTGAGCCCCCAACCCGGACGCGCGGGCGGCGCCCGACCCGCAGCGAGGCTCGGGTGGCTGAGCAGCGCCTCAAGGGTCTCGGTGTCGGGGTGGTCGGCCTCGATCTCGTCGGTGCGGCAGGCCAGCACCACCGCTTCGATACGCGAACGCAGCCAGGCGTGATCGGCCTCGTCGGGCCCCTCGGCGAGCGCTACGCCGAGTACATAGGAACGTTCGGGCTCCATTTGCTGCTGGAGCAGCGCGCGGGGTGACGGTCGGGCGCGTCGCGACGCCACCGCACCCGTACACACCTGGAGCGTTCGGAGCGGGCGACGGAGAAGCGGGGGTATGTGCTCGAGCAACAGCTCTCTCTCGCGCGCGTGCGGCGCGCTGCCGCCTGGCGCGAACTGCACCCCGTTGAGCACCTGCGCCAGGGGGCCCAGCGCGGTGACCAGGGCCTGGAGCTCGTCCAGGGAGAGCCGCGTAGACTCGCGGGCGACCACGACGTTCCGGGTCTGGTTGTCAGTCCCAAGCAGCACCAGCACGACCTCCCCTGGCTCAAGGAGCCGGCGCGCCAGCTCGCCTTGGGGGACAAAAGTGCCTTTTTTGAGGATGAACGGCTGCTGTTCCTTCCCGAGCAGCCACACCCCCTGGAGCGGCCCCGCGACGGCGAGCTGCACCCCCTCGGGTACCTCGACCCGCGGGCCCTCCACCCGAACGCCCCCAATGCGGATTTCGCTCAACGGAGGCCCCGAAACTCCCCACGCCCAGCTTTCTTCGCGCTCTCTCGCATACCCTCGATGCCGAGCTGCAGCTCCGTCGGCGCCCAGGTCTTGATCGCCAGACTCAGGGCGTGTAACGCCCGTTCGGCGTCGGGCGCGTCGCACTCCAGCCGCGGCAGAAGGAGGAGGTGGATCAGGTCAGCGCACAGATCCTGCCACGGCGGCGCCGGCG